>DASXZJ010000127.1:0-3742 GCA_036502025.1 Acidimicrobiales bacterium
GGTCCACTACCGCGGCGGCCCGGCCGCCATCGACACCGACGTGTACCCGGACATCGAGGAGTTCTGGTCCGACCTGTCCGCCGCCTACGCCGAGCAGGTCCGGCGGCTCGGCGCGCTGGGCTGCCAGTACCTCCAGTTCGATGACACCAGCCTGGCCTACCTGAACGACCCGGCCCAGCGAGCCGAGATCGCCCAGCGCGGCGACGACGCCGAGCACCTGCACCTGCGCTACATCAAGCAGATCAACGACGCGCTGGCCGGCAAGCCCGAAGGCATGGCGGTCACCACCCACATGTGCCGCGGCAACTTCCGGTCCTCCTGGGCGGCCGAAGGCAGTTACGACTTCGTGGCCGAGGCATTGTTCAGCCAGCTCAACGTGGATGGCTTCTTCCTGGAGTACGACGACGCGCGCTCCGGCGGGTTCGAGCCGCTGCGCTTCGTGCCCAAGGGCAAAATGGTGGTGCTCGGCCTGGTCACCACCAAGAGCGGTCAGCTCGAGGACGCCGACCAGCTCAAGCGCCGCATCGAAGAAGCCTCCCACTACGTGCCGCTGGACCAGCTGTGCCTGTCCCCGCAGTGCGGGTTCTCCTCCACCGTGGAAGGCAACGTCCTCACCTACGACGAGGAAGTGGCCAAGCTCCGCCTGATCGTCGACGTCGCTCGCGACGTCTGGGGCGAGTGACCTGCTCGCCGACGTCGTCGAGGTCCTGGTCTGCCCGGTCTGCGGAGCTGATTTCTCGCTGACCGGACCGGCCCTGCGGTGCCGCACGGGGCACCGCTTCGACGTGGCCAAACAGGGCTACGTCAACCTGATGCCCGGCGGCACCAGCCCGGGCACGGCCGACACCACCGAGATGGTGGCCGCCCGGGCCGAGTTCCTGAACGCCGGTCACTACGCCCCGCTGGCTGAAGCGCTGGCCTCCGAAGCGCTGGCCGCCGAAGCCCGGGCCGGCGTGGTCCTCGACGCGGGCGCCGGGACCGGCTACTACCTGGCTGCCGTGCTCGCCGCGCTCCGGGGCGGCCCCAGTCCCGCCGCGGTGGGCCTGGCCCTGGACATCTCCACCCGGGCCCTGCGCCGGGCCGCCCGCGCCGACCCCCGGATCGGGGCCATCGGCTGGGACACCTGGCAGCCCTTCCCTCTCCGCTCGGCGTCCGTCTCGCTCATCCTCAACGTGTTCGCCCCCCGCAACGCCCCCGAATTCCACCGGGTCCTCCGCCCGGACGGCGCCCTCCTCGTCGTCACCCCCACCGGCGCCCACCTGGCCGAGCTGGCCGGCACCGCCGCCCCCCTGACCGTCGACGCCCATAAGGACACCCGCCTGGCCGCCACCCTCGGCCCGTATTTCACCCCGGCCCGCCGGCGCACCCTCACCTTTCCCCTCCGCCTGTCCCACGACGAGGCGGCCACCCTCATCACCATGGGCCCGTCGGCTCACCACACCACCCCCGCCGCCACCCACGCCCGCCTGGCCCCTCTCCCCACCCCCATCCCAGTAACAGCCTCCTTCGACCTCACCAGCTACCACCCCCGTTAACCGGTGTCGCCGGCCCCATCCAAGATCCACTGTGGGGGAGCTCTCTCAGTCGTATTCGCTGACAACGCTCCCTCGTAACGGATCTTGCTGAGGTGAGCGAGGCGGGCAACCTCCTGCGCCTCGCAGCCCCACGAGCTTCACGAGTTCGGGGGCTGCGGGCTTTTTCAGCGGGGTCCCGGAGTTGGTGACGCCGGGTCGATGCGATCAAACGGACAACGGCCAACGCGTGAACATTTGTGGTCACGTTGGGTGAGGAACAGTGCATGCGGCCCCGCCGCGCGCGGAGCCGGGGTGGGAATCCAGGTAAGGTCTCGGGCGTGGGCCAGATCCGTGGGGGCGGTACGGGGAACGGGGAAGACACGGCCGAAACCAGCCTTTCGGCAGCCAACGAGCCGGCAACTAACGAGCCGAGACACGACGGCCCGTCCAGCCCCGATGCCAATCGCGACCGCATCCTCACCGTCCCCAACGGCCTCAGCGTCCTCCGCCTGCTCGGCGTCCCCGTCTTCCTGTGGCTGGTCCTCGGCCCGCACCTGGACGCCTGGGCGGTCGTCCTCCTCATCGCCTCCGCCGCCACCGACTGGCTGGACGGAAAAATTGCCCGCGCTTTCAATCAGCAGAGCAAGCTGGGCGAGGCCCTCGACCCCGCCGCCGACCGGCTGTACATTGCCGCCACTCTGGTCGCGCTGGCCATCCGGAACATCATTCCGTGGTGGCTGGTCGCCCTGCTCGCGGTGCGCGAGCTGATCGTGGCCGGAGCGCTGGGGCTGCTCAAGCGAAAGCTGGGCTTTGGCACCCTGCAGGTTAGTTTTGTGGGGAAAACAGCTACTCTTTGCCTTCTATATGCATTTCCATTGCTGCTTCTCGGTACGTACGCGGGAAACCTGGGTGAGGTCACCCGGATCCTCGGGTGGGCCTTCGCCTGCTGGGGCACCGCGTTGTACTGGTGGGCGGCCGCCCTCTACCTGGTCCAGGCCCGCGACCTGCTTACCGGCCGCGAAACGGCGCCGACCGTGCCGGCCCCGAACGACGACGGGATTCCGCAAACTTCGGAGGGAGCGGCGTAAGCCTTGAAGGCTGTCGTGATGGCGGGCGGCGAAGGGACGCGACTGCGCCCGATGACCGCCAACCAGCCCAAGCCCCTGCTGCCCGTGGCCAACCGGCCGATCATGGAACACGTCCTCCGGCTGCTGCGGCGGCACGGGTTCACCGACACCGTCGTCACCGTCCAGTTCCTCGCCGCCCTGATCCGCAACTACTTCGGCGACGGCGAAGACTTCGGCATGAACCTGCAGTACGCGACCGAGGAGATGCCCCTCGGCACCGCGGGCAGCGTGAAGAATGCTGAAGACGCGCTGCGAGACGAACCTTTTCTTGTCATATCGGGCGATGCGCTCACCGACATCGACCTGACCGCCATGGTTCGCTTCCACAAGGAGCAGGGCGCGCTGGTCACCGTCGGGCTGACCCGGGTGCCGGACCCGCTGGAGTTCGGCATCGTGATCGCTGACGAGGACGGCCGGATCCAGCGGTTCCTGGAGAAGCCGACCTGGGGCCAGGTGTTCTCCGACACCGTCAACACCGGCATCTACGTGATGGAGCCCGAGGTGCTGGCCGAGGTGCCGCCGGGGGAGTCGGTCGACTGGTCCAGCGACGTGTTCCCGGCCCTGCTCAAGCGGGGTGCGCCGCTGTTCGGCTACATCTCCGACGGTTACTGGGAAGACGTCGGCACCCACGAGAGCTACCTCAAGGCCCAGGCCGACGTGCTGGCCGGGCGGGTGCAGGCCGACATCGCCGGGTTCGAGGTCTCGCCGCGGGTCTGGGTGGCCGAAGGCGCCGAGGTCGACCCGGAGGCGGTGCTCACCGGCCCGCTCTGCATCGGTGACTACGCCAAGATCGAGGCGGGCGCGAACCTGCGCGAGTACACCGTGGTCGGCAACAACGTGGTGGTCAAGGAGGGGGCGTTCCTGCACCGCGCCGTCGTCCACAACAACGTGTACGTCGGCCAGGGCGTCACCTTGCGTGGCTGTGTCATCGGCAAGAACACCGACGTCATGCGGCTGGCCCGGATCGAGGAATCGGCCGTGGTCGGCGACGAGTGCGTGATCGAGCCCGAGGCCTACCTGTCCGCCTCGGTCAAGGTCTACCCGTTCAAGACGATCGAGGCCGGCGCGGTCGTCAACAACAGCGTGATCTGGGAGTCGCGG
>DASXZJ010000128.1:0-32631 GCA_036502025.1 Acidimicrobiales bacterium
CGGCGCCTCGGCGGCGGGCGCATCCATCACGCCATGAGGGCCATCGCACAGTGCAAGCGGGCCTTCGACATGATGTGCGAGCGGGCCCTGAGCCGTGAATCGCACGGGAAGATCATCGCCGAGCACCAGATGGTGCAGAGCGCCATCGCCGACTCCTACGCCGAGATCAACATGCTGCGGCTCCTGGTCCTCTGGACGGCGTGGACGATCGACAACTCGAGCACGCAGGCATCCCGCACCCAGATCGCGGCGTGCAAGTACACCGCGGCCAAGGTCCTCAAGGACGTCGCCTACCGGGCCATCCACATCTACGGCTCCCTGGGCGTCACCAACCTCACGCCGTTGCAGGCCATGTGGGCCGGCTCACCGTCCATGAGCGTGATGGACGGGGTCGACGAGGTGCACAAGGTGACGGTGGCCCGCGACGTGCTGAAGGGCTACCAGCCCCATGAGGGACTCTGGCCCAGCGAGTACTTCCCGGCCAAGCGGGCCGAAGCGCGCAAGAAGTACGCCGCCGCCATGGCCGAGGATCCCGATCTGGTGAAGTACGCCGATTTCATGGAAAAGCGCTCAAGCGACCACTGAGGCCCTGAGAGCGTGGTCAGTCGTCGTAGATGAGGACGCCGCGGATGTTCTTGCCATCCCGCATGTCCTGGTAGCCCTGGTTGATGTCGCCCAACTTGTAGGTGTTGGTGACCATCGCATCCAGGTCGAGCTGGCCGTCGCGGTAGAGCTTGAGCAACTTGGGGATGTCCGAGCGGAAGTTGGCCGACCCGAAGATGCTGCCGACGATCTGCTTCTCCATGATGGTGAGATCGAGCAAGCTGAGGGTGACGGCGTCCTCGGCCGCCGGGTGGATGTTGGTGACCACCGCCCGGCCCCCCTTGGCGACCAGGTTCATGATGGAGGCCATCATGGCCCCCGAACCCACGCCCATGGCGCAGATGACCTTGTGGCACATCTGGCCCCAGGTCTCCTGATTGATGAGGGCCATGGCCTCCTCGACTGAGGCGGAGGTGTGGGTGGCGCCGAAACTTGGAGCCAGTTCCCGCTTCAACGCCACTGGGTCGATGGCGAAGATTCGCGCCGCGCCGGCCAGGCGGGCGCCCTGAATGGCGCTGGCCCCGATGCCCCCGACGCCGATGACGGCGACGTTCTCTCCGGGGCGGACGTCGGCTGCGTAGACGGCGGACCCCCAACCCGTCGTGACCCCGCAGCCCACCAGGCACGCCTTGTCGAGCGGGATGTCGTCGAGGATCTTCACGCACGAGGCTTGGTTCACCACGGTGTGCTTGCTGAACGTGCCCAGGCACACCATGGTCGCCAGGTCCTGCCCGCGGGCGTGGTGACGGGCCGTCCCGTCCATCTGGCGCCCGATCATGAGCGTGCCCCCGACGTCGCACAGGTTCGAATGCCCGGTGGCACAGGGCGGGCACTTGCCGCAGGCGGGAATGAACCCGAACACGACGTGGTCGCCCACAGCGAGGCCGGTGACGCCCGGGCCAACTTCTTCGATCACGCCGGCGCCCTCGTGCCCTCCGATGATGGGCAGCCACGCCACCAGATCACCGGTGACCAGGTGCTCGTCGGAATGGCACAGGCCCGACGCGGCCAGCTTCACCAGGACCTCGCCTTCCTTGGGAGGATCGAGCTCAATCGGCTCGACGCTCCACTCGGTGCGTGGCTCCCACAGGATGGCCGCCTCGGTCTGCATGTTGTGTCCCTCCCGGTGTGCAAGGTCGCCCGTACCATACCGGCCCCGGCCGTACCGATCCTGGGCCGAACGTTTGGATGTCCGGCGAGCGGGTAGCAACGCGCCGTGGAGGCGGACGGGCGATACTCTCGCATGACGTTGACGATCCGTCCTGTCGCGGTCTGCTGAGTCATGGCCCGGGAAGAGACACGCGTCGCCGTCGGGGGCCGCGAGCTCACCGTCTCGAACCTCGACAAGGTGCTGTTCCCTGAGACCGGCTTCACCAAGGGGCAGTTGATCGACTACTACCTCAAGGTCGCTCCGGTGATGTTGCCGCACATCGTCGACCGGCCCCTCACCATGAAGCGCTATCCCGACGGGGTGGACAAGAAGTTCTTCTACGAGAAGCACGTGCCCTCGCACGCCCCGGTCTGGGTGCGGACCGTCGGCGTGCCGACCTCCGAAGGCGGCGATGAGATTGAGTACCCGGTGGTGTCCGATCTGGCCACGCTGGTCTGGGCGGCCAACCTGGCCACTATTGAGTTCCACGTGCCCTTGTGGCGGGTGGGACGCCGGCGCACGCGGCCGGGGCCACCGGACCTGCTGGTGTTCGATCTCGATCCCGGCGACGGCACGACCATCGTGGAGTGCTGCGCGGTGGCGAGGCTGGTCCAGAAGGTGCTGACCGAGCGAGGGCTCGAGACCCGGGCCAAGTCCAGCGGATCCAAGGGCCTCCAGGTCTATGCCGCGTTGAAGGGTCGGCCGACCTGGGACGGGTCCCGCGACCTGGCCCATGACATCGCCTCCCAACTGGAGAGCGAACACCGCGACCTCATCACGTCCAACATGCGCAAGTCGTTACGGCAGGACAGGGTGCTGATCGACTGGAGCCAGAACACCGCGGCCAAGACGACGATCGGCGCCTACTCAGTCCGCGGCCGGCCGCGCCCCACGGTCTCCACCCCGGTCACCTGGAAGGAGATCGACCGCTGTGCCAAGAGCGGCGACCCCACGACGCTGCAATTCACCACCGACGACGTATTGGCCAGAGTAGGGAAGTTCGGTGACCTCTTCGCCTTCGATGAATGAACAGATTGGATTGAGGATGACCACACATTTCGGCTACGCCATCGACAAGCGATACCTGCCGGTGTTGTTGCCTTTCGGACTGCGACCGGCCAAGGACGGGGTCACCCTCACCGATGACGGCACCTTCCGGGCGACCTTCGGTGTGTTCAAACTGACCACGCCCCTGACGAACATCACCGGTGCGCACATCACGCGGCACTACCGCTGGTGGACATCGTTTGGCGTCCGCGGCTCCATGGCCGACGACGGGTTGAGCTTCGGCACCAACCGCGACGGCGGCGTGTGCATCCACTTCGCCGAGAAGGTGTCCTCACCACTCCGCCGCCGCGGCCACTCTGCCCTCACCGTGACCGTGGCCGACCTGGAGGGACTCACCCGGGCCCTCGGTGGGGACACCGACGAACCGCCGGTGACCCCATCAGCCTGATCACCGCGGCGAGGCGACCGGCTCGCTCCTCCGCCCGGCCCCTAGCCTGGGGTCATGGCGCTCACCGTCGAGGACATCATCGGCCGGTTCCAGACCGCCGTGGGCGAGCACACGCCGATGCTGGCCGTTCGCGACGCCCTCCACGAGCTGGTGGCCGAGCCTGCGGGCCTGGAGCAAGCCCTCGGGCCGGTCGAGCGGGGCGGCATCACGACGCTGCACCATGCGGCCGATCTCACCGTCCTGCATGTGGCCTGGACGCCCGGCATGGCCCTGAACCCCCACGAGCACCGGTTGTGGGCGGTCATCGGCCTGTACGGCGGCCAGGAGGACAACTCGTTCTTCCGCCGCGCCCCGGGGGGCCTCGAGCCGAGCGGCGGGCGCGAGCTGCCGGCCGGTGACGTCCTGGTCCTCGGCGACGACGTGATCCATTCGGTGGCCAACTCTCGTCGTGAGTTCGCGGTGGCGTTGCATGTCTACGGAGGCGATTTCTTCGCCGTGGAGCGATCCGAGTGGGACTTCGAGACGTTCGACGAGCGGCCCCGTGACATTGAGCGCACCCACCGCATCTTCGAGGAGGCCAACGCTCGCTGGGCCGCCGAGCGCTGACCAGCGCCCCGGTCGCCGAGCCGACTTGCGGTAGCGGACCGCTCGGGCCGGGTGCAGACTGACCCATGGCCACGCCGCGATCGAAACCGACGAGTAGCGCTTCGAAGGCCTCGCTGCGGACCTACCGCGCCAAGCGGGATCCCGCCAAGACGCCCGAACCGATGGGGGACCGGCCCGCTCGCCGCTCCAAGGCGAAGCTCAAGTTCGTGATCCAGGAGCACCACGCCCGGGCGCTCCACTGGGACCTGCGCCTCGAGCACGACGGCGTGCTGGCCTCGTGGGCCCTGCCCAAGGGCATACCCGAGCACCCCAAGGTCAACCACCTGGCCGTGCACACCGAGGACCATCCGATCGACTACGACACCTTCGAGGGGGAGATCCCGGCCGGGGAGTACGGGGGCGGCACCATGCGGATCTGGGACCGTGGCACCTTCGAAGTGGAGAAGTGGAAACCTGCCGAGGTCATCGTCGTCCTCCACGGGACGCGAGTCAGCGGCCGCTACGTGCTGTTCGCCACCGACGGGAAGAACTGGATGATCCATCGGATGGACCCCGCGCCCGAGGGGTTCGAATTGCTCCCCAAGAGCGTGAAGCCGATGCTGGCCACGGCCGGCGCACTACCCCGTGACGACAGCGGCTGGGCCTACGAGATCAAGTGGGACGGGGTCCGGGCCATCACGTTCGTCGACGGGGGCCGGATCCGGATGCAGAGCCGGAACGACCAGGAATTGGCGCCCGCGTTTCCCGAGTTCCGCGAGATCGGCGAGGTCGTCGGAGCCCGACCGTGCGTGCTGGACGGCGAGATCATCGTCATGGGGGAGGACGGGGTGCCGGACTTCGGGCGGCTGGCGCACCGGCTCCATCTGACCAAGGCCGCGTCCATCAAGACCCAAGCGGCCCAGTCGCCGGCCAGCTACGTGATCTTCGACCTCCTCCATCTCGATGGGCACTCGTTGGTCGACCGCACCTACGACGAACGCCGTGAGCAGCTCGAGCAGCTCACACTCTCGGGGACCTCGTTCACCACGGCCGAGTCATTCCGGGGGGTCAAGGGAGCCGACATCCTCGAGGCGACCAAAGCGGCCGGACTGGAGGGCGTCATCGCCAAGGCGCGCCGCTCGACGTACCAGCCCGGGCGCCGGAGTGACCAATGGATCAAGATCAAGAACGTCCGGACCCAGGAGGTCGTCATCGGCGGGTGGACGCCGGGGGCGGGCAACCGGGCCGGCAGCATCGGGGCGCTCCTGCTGGGCGTCCCGGGCGACAAGGGCTTGCGCTACGTCGGCAAGGTGGGCACCGGGTTCAGCGAGGCGGACCGGGCGGAGCTGCTGGACCTGCTCGAGCGCGCCCGGACCACGCAGAGCCCCTTCGTCCCCCCTTCGGACGTCGAGGAGCGCGCCATCCACTACTTCGTGCGTCCCCAGCACGTCGGCGAGGTGCGCTTCACCGAATGGACCTCGGCGGGCCGGTTGCGCCACCCCACCTGGCGCGGCCTCCGGGTGGACAAGGCGCCCGAGGAGGTCACGATCGAGTCGTGACCCGTGCCCGGCCGAGCACCGTGTTCCCGGGCGCGACTAGAAGGTAACCCGTGACCAGCGCCGGAACCCCGCTCAGCACCGACTTCGCGCCCTCGACCTTTGCCGACAGCCATCCCGAGCGCCCTGCCGTCATCACCTCGACCGGCCACACCGTGACCTTCGCCGAGCTCGAAGCGCGCTCCTGCGCCCTGGCCCACGCCCTGTTCGATGACGGCTTGCGGGTGGGGGATCACGTGGCGGTGGTACTGCCCAACGACGAGCGCACCCACGAAGTGGTCTGGGGTCTCCAGCGATCGGGCCTGTACTACACGATGGTCAACACCCACCTGGCGGCCGAAGAGGCCGCGTACATCGTCAACGACTGCGGTGCCCGCGTCCTCATCACCGCCGCGGCGCTGTCACCCTTGGCCGAGGCGCTGGTGCCGCTCACCCCTGCCGTCACGCACCGCCTGGCCATCGGCGAGGGGGCGGTCGAGGGGCACGAGGCCTACGACGACGTCGGGCGCGAGTGCCCGACCACCCCGCTGGCCGAGGAGCAGGAGGGGTCGGCCATGCTCTACTCCTCGGGCACCACCGGCCGGCCCAAGGGGATCCGGCGACCGCTGAGCGGGCTCCCCTTCGGGGCCGAGGCCGTCCTCGCTCCGATGCTGGGCGGTCTCATGGGCTTCGCCGAAGGCGACGTGTACCTCAGCCCGGCCCCGCTCTACCACTCGGCGCCGCTCATGTGGTCGATGACGACGCACCGGTTGGGCGGCACGGTGGTGCTCATGGATCGCTTCGACCCGCACGCGTGCCTGGCCCTGATGGCCGAGCACCAGGTGACCCACGCGCAGTTCGTGCCGACCATGTTCGTCCGGTTGCTCAAGCTGAGCGATCAGGAGCGCCAGGCCCACGATCTTTCGAGCCTGCGCTCGGTCGTGCATGCGGCCGCACCGTGCGCGCCGGAGGTCAAGCGCCGCATGATCGAGTGGTGGGGTCCGGTGATCCACGAGTACTACTCGGGCACCGAGGGCGGCGGCATGACGTGGATCTCCTCGGCCGACTGGCTCACCCACCCCGGCTCGGTAGGGCCGGCGATCTGGGGGGCGGTGCACATCTGCGACGACGACGGCAACGTGCGGCCGACCGGCGAGGACGGCGTGGTGTGGTTCGGTGGCCGGGGCAACGCGTTCGAGTACAACAACGACCCCGAGAAGACCCGGCAGACCTTCAACGAGCGCGGCTGGAGCACGCTGTGGGACGTCGGCCACCTCGATGACGACGGCTTCCTGTACTTGACCGACCGCAAGCTGTTCATGATCGTCTCGGGCGGGGTCAACATCTACCCCCAGGAGATCGAGGACGTCCTGGTGCTGCATCCCGCCGTGGCCGACGTCGCCGTCTTCGGCGTGCCCGAACCCGAGATGGGCGAGGAGGTCAAGGCGGTGGTCCAACCCGCGCCCGGCCACGTCCCCGGACCCGAGCTGGCCGCCCAGCTGATGGAGTTCTGCCGGGACGCACTCTCGCACTACAAGTGCCCGCGTTCGGTCGACTTCACCGATGCCCTGCCCCGGGGCGAGAACGGCAAGCTCTACAAGAAGCCGCTGCGCGACGCCTACTGGGCCAGCTCCAGCCCGAGCCCCTCGATCTGAACGTCGGGCGACCGGACGTCGGCGTACCAGGCCAGCAGAAGAGCCACCCCGGCCCCGAACAGCAGCACCGCCGTGATGCCCAGGGCGGAGACGACGGGGCCGACGATGAGGTTGCCCACCCCGACCGTGCCCCCGAAACCCATCATCCACAGCGCCATGACGCGCCCGCGCACCTCGTCGGCCAGCCGGGCCTGGAGGGTGGTGTTGAGGGCGGTGATGAAGGCGAAGTAGAACGCGCCCACCACGGCCACCACGAAGTAGGCCGGGATGGCCTCGCGCAACAGGGCGAAGCAGGTCAACGTCAGCGCGTAGCCGACGAGGCAGGTCCGCACGATGAGCGGCTTGGAGGTGCGGGCGAAGATCGTGCCGATGGAGATGGCCCCCATGAGCGCGCCGGTGCCGAAGCAGGCGTAGAGGATGCCGTAATCGGGTGAGGCGTTGAGCCGGATGCCCAGGTTGTGCGCGGCGACCACAGGCAGCTGGCCCAGGAAGGCCAGGGCGAGCAGCGAGAAGATGAACACTGTGGTCAGGCACCGCCCGACGACGCGGTCCTCCCGGGCCACGGTGAACCCTGCCGTGAGCTCCCGCCAGCGGCTGGCGTGTCGGGCCGCCCGGGGGAGCACGGGCAGCGTCACGGCCATGAGCGCGCCGATGACGAAGACATAGGTGAGGGCGTTGCCGAAGAAGACCCAGGCCGGTCCGACGACCGAGAAGAGCAGGCCGCCGATGACCGGGCCGATGACCCGGGAGGCGTTCATCTGGGCCGAGTTGAGGGCGATGGCCCCCGGCAGGTCCTCCCGGCCGACCAGTCCCGGGAGCACCGCCGAGTAGGCCGGCCCGAACATGGCGCTGCCCACGCCGACCAGGACCACCATGAGGACGAGGAGGAGGTGGGATGGGGCGGGGGTCCGCACCACCCAGGCCACGCCGAGCGAGAAAACCAGCTGCTCGACCGAGAGCAGTATCAAGAACCGCTTGCGGTCGACCTTGTCGGCGATGAGGCCACCGAGCATGGGGAAGACCAGCGTGGGCCCGAGCTGGGCGAAGATGATGACCCCCACGAACGTGCTGGAGTGCGTGATGTCGTAGGCGTAGGCGCCCAGGACGACGTTCTGCATCCAGGTGCCGATGTTCGAGGCAAAGGCGCCGAGAAAGACGATGCGGAAGGTGCGGTGGCGGAGGGCCGAGACGGCGGTGCCCGACGAGATGGGCGTGTCACCGTCGACGACGGAGTCCTCGATCTCCTCGAGCGAGATCTCGTGCGCCGGCCCCTGCCCGCCCCCCTCAGGTGATGATGCCACCCCCGTATCGTACGGGACACCCGTGGCGGGCCGGCCCGGGTGGGATCAGGGCCCGGTCGCCGAGCACAGGTTGCCGCAGGGCGCGTTGTAGGCCGCGGCGGGGGCCAGGGGGACGTTGAGCAGTGAGGCCGCGCCGGCGTGGCGCTGCACGTCGTAGAGCCCGCCCACCAGGTGCGACAGCTGATCCTGGGGCACCAGGAGGTGCGGCGTCTCCGCCGTGGTGATGGTCACCCGCAGGCGCCAGCCGCCGGGGATGTCGGCGAAGGTGGGGAAGATCTCGATGTCCTCGCGGGTCACGGCGCCCGGGACCACGGGCAGCTGGGAGGCCGCGGTGAGCGGATGGACCGGGAGGATCGGTAGCCCGTCGCCGCCGACCCAGGTCCGGGACGGGTCGAGGGCGCGGAACGTGCCCAACAGCGCGCCCGAGGTCAGCGGCAGCGACCCGCCGTTGGGCGCCACGGCCTCGACGGTGGCGGCCAGCTCGGTGTTCTTGGTGGTGGAGGTGAGGTAGACGGTGGCGTCGATCGGCCCGCCGATGATCTCGGGCTGGGTGAACGGGGCCGTGGTGTAGGTCAGGGCGCCCGGGCCCGTGCCGAGGGTGTTGTCGTCGGTGTCGCACGGGTCGACCTTGCCCACCGTGCTGAGACCGAGGGCGAGCAGCCCGGCCGCCCACTGATCGGTCTGCACGTCGCACGGGCTCGAGACGCCGGCGAAGGCGATGAGGTCGGCGCCGCGGCCCGCCGCCGGGGCGACCGTGCTGAGCGTGCCGTCGTTGTCGGAGAGGGCGCCGCTGCCCGAGCGACCCGGCCCGAAGTAGAACGGCGTGGCCGGCGCCGCCGGCAGGGGCCAGCGCGCCGTGTCGTCCCACTGCCTGGAGTTGAGCTCCATGAGATGGACGGGCGTGGTGCTGTGGGCCAGCGGGGTGTCCTGGCCGAGCAGCCAGGTGTCGAACCACTCCACCTCGATGGCGGAGAGGTTGATCCCGTCGCCGGTGGTGACGTGCTCCCAGGGGCCCATCATCAGCTGGTACCGCGGGGTCACGGCCTGGGTCGCCGTCATCGGCGCCGTCTGCGGCCGGCCGTCGTAGAGGTTCTGCAGGCCCGCGTAGTTGAGCGGCTCACCGGCCTGGAAGAGGTCGTTCCATCCCCCGACGAGGAAGGCCGGGATGTGGTCGGCCACCACGGTGGCCAGATCGTGGGCGGGGCTGCGCGCCGCCCAGTAGGCGTCGTCGAACGACGCCGGGCCCTGGCCCGTCTCGACGTCGAGCAGGAGATGGAGGAACGAGACCAGGGTCGAGCTGTGCTCCGCCTCCACCGGGGTGAGCCGGAGCAGGGCGGCCGCCAGGAGGGTGGGGTCGGCACTCTGGGCCGCCTCGACCAGGGGCTGCAGGGCGGGGTTGGTGAGGTTCAGCCCACCGAGCAGGGCGATGTAGGCCGCCGAGAACTCGACGTCGGGGATCCCGCCCTGGGTGACGGTGTCGGCGAAGAGGTCGTTGCCCGAGATGACCGGGAAGATGGCCCCGATGGGCGAATTCGGGCCGGCGGCTCCGACGGTCTGGAACTGGTTGATCCCCATGTAGGACTCGCCGAAGAGCCCGACCTTGCCGTCGCTGTGGGGCAGCGCAGCGGCCCAGCGGCTGAGGGTGGCCCCGTCGGTCGACTGCACCGGATCGAAGAGGTCGAACGTCCCGCCCGAGTCACCCGTGCCGCGGACGTCGGCCAGGACGACGATGAAGCCCCGGTCGACCAAGTAGTCGATGTCGGTGTTGGCCAGCGCCGAGGCGTAGGCGATGAAGGCTTTGCCGTACGGCGTCTGCTGCAGCAGCACCGGGAAGGGCCCGGCGGCGGGAGCCTTGGTGCTGCCGACGGTCGGGTAGTAGACGTCGGCGCGCAGGACCGTCCCGTCGGCCATGGTGACTCCCACATCGAGCTGGGAGCCCGAGCCGTAGATGGCGGGTTGGGGGAACCACTCTGGAGCCGCCGCCGCCCGGGAGAGTCCGGCCAGCCCGGTCGGCACCAGGACCGCCGCCAGCGCGGCCGCCGAGACCGCCAGGTGAAACGTCCGCCGTCCGAGGAACCTGTGCACGCCGCAGCAGCATAGGTAGTCGGCGGCGGCCTGGCTACGTGGGCCCGGAGCGGGTCAACCCCCGATCAGCTATCGTCCGGGGCGCCCCGGTGACCCCGGGGTGGCGCAGGAATCAGCGAAGACCGGTGAAATCCCGGCACTGTCCCGCAACGGTAAAGCCCCCTCGAGGGGACGAGTCCGGACGCCTGTCTCTGCGTCAACGAAACCGAACCTCGGAGGAAGGGCGGTTCGTTGAGTACCTCGCAGAGGTGCCACAGCGAGCGCACTTCGTCCTCCCGAACCAATGGAGGATGAACATGTCAAGGACCCCACGGCGGCTGGTGTTGGCCGCCCTCTCGGTCACGCTTGGTTGGTCGGTCATAGGGACCGCCGCGCCCGATGTGGCCTCGGCCTCGGCCACGGCCACGGCCACCACCTACCCGGTCACCATCAGGGCGGCCAACGGGTCGATCACCATCCCGGCCCGGCCGACGGCCATCGTCTCCATGTCGCCGACCGCGACCGAGATGCTCTACGCCATCGGCGCCGGCCGCCAGGTCAAGGCGGTCGACTCGTACTCGGACTATCCCAAGGGCGCCCCGGTCACCGCGCTCGACGCCAATCAGCCCAACGTCGAGGCGATCGTCGCCTACCAGCCCGACCTGGTGGTGGTGGCGGGCGACTCCACCGGCCTGACGGCGCAGCTGGCCAAGTTCGGCATCCCGGTGCTGTCGGATCCGGCGGCGACCAACCTCAGCGACGAGTACGCCCAGTTCACCGAGCTGGGGCTGGCCACCGGCCACGTGGCCCAGGCCCGGACCGAGGTGGGCCAGATCAAGCAGCAGGTCGCCCAGATCGTCCGGCACGTGCCCAAGCACGCCAAGGGGCAGACGTACTACTTCGAACTGGATCAGACCTACTACTCGGTGACCTCGTCCACCTTCATCGGCCAGGTGCTCAAGCTCCTCGGCCTCTCGTCCATCGCCAACCGTGCCAAGGGCGCCGCATCGAGCGGGGGCTACCCGCAGCTCTCGGCCGAGTTCATCATCAAGGCCAACCCCACCTACATCTTCCTGGCCGACACCATCTGCTGCGGCCAGTCGATCACGTCGGTGGCGGCCCGGGCGGGGTGGTCGACCCTCTCGGCCGTCAAGGGCGGGCGGGTCGTCCCGTTGAACGACGACATCGCCTCGCGCTGGGGGCCGCGCATCGTCAACCTGCTGCGCACGGTGGCCACCGCCATGACGCGCCACGGACCGACGTGACCGCGTGAGCACGACCCTGCCCGATCGCCGGAAGGTGGCCCCGCCACCGCCTGACGTGGCTGACGTGCCGTCGCTGCCCCTGCCGCGGGCCAACCTGCGCCGGCCCCTCACGGTGGCGGTGGCCGCCCTGATCGGCGCGGCGGTGCTCGGCATTTCGGTGGGGCCGGCCGACATCGGCGTCTCGACCGTGTTCTCGGCCTTGCTCAGCCACGTGCCCTTGATCGGGTACCACTCGCACGTCTCGGCCATCAACTGGGACGTGATCTGGCAGATCCGCCTGCCCCGGGTGGTGCTGGGCGGCCTGGTGGGCGCCATGCTGGCCGGGGGTGGCGCGGCCTACCAAGGGGTGTTCCGCAACCCGTTGGCCGACCCCTACCTGCTCGGGGTGGCAGCCGGGGCCGGGTTGGGGGCGACCATCGTCATCGTGGCCGGGACGGGGTACAGCCAGGTGCTCCCGTTCGCGGCCTTCGCCGGCGCGGTGGGCGCGGTGGCCCTCACCTACATCGTGGGCAACACGGCCGGCCGGCGCGGCTCGAGCGCGTCCATCGTGCTGGCCGGGGTGGCGGTGGCCGCGCTGCTCACGGCCATCCAGACCTACCTCCAGCAGCATCATGAGCCCGATCTCCAGGGGGTCTACAGCTGGATCCTGGGCAGCCTCAACGTGGCGTCGTGGTCCGACGTCCGCCTGATCCTGCCCTATGTCGCCATCAGCGCCATCACCCTGCTGGCGCACCGCCGCCTGCTCGACGTCCTGCGGGTCGGGGAGGACGAGGCGGGTGCGCTGGGGATCCACGCGGCGCGGGTGCGCCTCATCGTGGTGGCCGCCGCCACCCTCGGCACGGCGGCGGCGGTGGCGGTGAGCGGGTTGATCGGCTTCGTCGGCATCATCGTGCCGCACACCGTCCGCCTGGTCTCGAACTCGAGCTACCGCGTCGTGCTCCCGGTCTCCATGGTCGGGGGCGCCACCTTCCTGATCCTGGCCGACGTGGTGGCCCGCACGGTACAGGCCCCCGCCGAGATCCCGATCGGGGTGGTCACCGCCTTCGTCGGGGCGCCGTTCTTCCTCTTCGTCCTCCGCTCGCGCCGGGCCCAGCGGGGTGTGGGGTGATCACCCTCGACGCGGTCACCGTGCGCTACGGACCCGAGGTCGCCCTGGCCGGGGTCAGCGAGCACGTCAGCGACGGCGAGTGGGTGGGGCTGATCGGTCCCAACGGGGCGGGGAAGACGACCCTCCTGCGGGCGCTGGTGCAACTGGTGGCTCACGGCGGTCGCACCTTGGTCGACGGCAGCTCGACCGACCGGTTGTCCCGCCGCGCCCTGGCCCGCCTCATCGCCTACGTGCCCCAGACGCCCGAGCTGCCGCCCGAGATGACGGTGGCCGACTACGTGCTGCTGGGCCGCTCGCCGCACATCGGGTACTTCGGGATCGAGAAGGCGCAGGACCACCGGGTCTGCGCCAACCTGCTGGAGCGGTTGGAGCTGACGCACATGGCGGGCCGGAACCTGGGCACGCTCTCGGGCGGGGAGCTCCAGCGGCTCGTGCTGGCCCGCGCCCTGGCCCAGGAGGCGCCGATCCTCCTGCTCGACGAGCCCACCAGCGCGCTCGACCTCGGGCGCCGGGTCGATGCCCTCGAGATCGTCGACGCCCTGCGGGTCGAGCACGGGCTCACGGTGCTGAGCGCCATGCACGACCTCACCCTGGCCGGGCAGTTCGCCGACCGGCTGGTCCTGCTGGCCCAGGGGCGCGTGGTCGCCTCGGGCCCGCCGGCGGCGGTGCTCGACGAGGCCGTCCTGACCGAGCACTTCGGACTGCACGTCCAGGTGATGCGCACGGCCGACGACGAGCTCGTCGTGGCACCCCGGCGACACCGATGATACGGAGGAAGACATGACCGACGACCAGACACGAGAAGCCGTCCCCGAGGAGGAGGGTGCCGGCGGGCGCGTCCCCTCGCTGGTGCTCATCAACACCGGGCACGGCAAGGGCAAGTCGTCGGCCGCCTTCGGGGTAATGGGGCGGGCCTGGGCCCGGGGCTGGGTCGTCGGCGTCGTCCAGTTCGTCAAGGGCGGCAAGTGGAAGGTGGGGGAGCGCAAGCTGGCCGACCACCTGGGGATCGAGTGGCAGGTGCTCGGGGACGGGTTCACCTGGGAGTCGACCGACCTCGACGAGACGGAGGCCAAGGGGCGCCACGCCTGGGAGGTGGCCCGGGCCAAGCTGGCCTCGGGCGACTACGACATGCTGATCCTGGACGAGCTGACCTACGCCGTGACCTACGGCTGGGTACCGGTGGAGGAGGTGGTGGCCGGTGTGCTGCAGCGCGCCCCCAAGACCAACGTGGTCATCACCGGGCGCGACGCGGCACCCGAACTGATCGAGATCGCCGACACGGTGACCGAGATGAAGGTGGTCAAGCACGCCTACGAGCGGGGCATCAAGGCCCGCAAGGGGATCGAGTATTGAGCGCGTCCCCGTCATGATCACCCTCGTCCTCGGGGGCGCCCGCTCGGGCAAGTCGGCCGTGGCCGAGCGGATGGCCGGAGCTCTCCACCCCCCGGTCACCTACCTGGCCACCATGGTGGTCGGCGACGATCCCGACCTGGCGGCCCGGGTGCAGGCCCACCGGGAGCGGCGCCCGGCGGAGTGGCGCACGGTGGACGCCGGCGCCGACCTGCCCGGCCTGGTGGCCCGCACCCCCGGCCCGATCCTGATCGACTCGCTGGGCCCCTGGGTCGCCGCGCACGCCGGCGCCCCCATTGACGCCACCGCGCTCACCGACGCGCTGCGCCGAAGAGATGGAGACGCCATCGTCGTCTCCGAGGAAGTCGGCCTCGGCGTCCACCCCTCCAGCGAGGCGGGCCGGTTGTTCCGCGACGCGCTGGGCCAGCTGAACCAGGCCGTGGCCGCGCTGGCCGACCAGGTGTTCTGGGTGGTGGCGGGCCGGACGCTCCGGCTCGACTGATGCGCGAAGCCCTGGCCTTCCTCACCCCGTTTCCCGGGGCCCGCCGGCCCAGCGCCGGCGCGCTGCGGTGGTTCCCGGTCGTCGGCGCCGCCCTCGGCCTGGCCCTGGGCGGGTTGTGGTGGGCCACGGCGCGCCTGTGGCCGCTGCCGGTGGCGGCCGTCATCGTGGTGGCGGCGGATCTGGGCCTGACCGGCCTGCTCCACCTCGACGGCCTGGCCGACACGGCCGACGGGCTCCTGCCGCCCCTCCGGCGGGAGCGGCGGCTGGAGGTCATGCGCGATCCCCACATCGGCGCCTTCGGCCTGGGCGCGGTGGCGGTGACGCTGCTCGGCCGGTGGGCCGTCTTCGCCACCCTCCGCCCCGCCCCCCTGCTGGTGGCCGGGTTGTGGTGCGCCTCGCGCACCGCCATGGCGACGGTGATTGAGCGGGTGCCCTACGCCCGGGAGGGCGACGGCCTGGCCCGCGCCTTCATGGGGGCGCGCCTGCCCACGCTCCTCGCCCTGGTCGCGGCCGCCGGCGCGGCCGCCCTGGGCGCGGGGTGGGCCGTGCCGGCCGGTCCGGTCGCCGTGGGCGCGGCGCTGGTCGCCTTCGGGGCCGTGGTGCTCTTGGCCCGGCGGCGCCTCGGCGGCTTCACCGGTGACGTGCTCGGCGCGGCCGGGATGGTGGCCGAGACGGTCGGCCTGATCGTGGCGGCGGCCAGGTGGTGAGGAGTTCGAACCGCGCCCTGGCGGCCGCCGCCGGCGTGCTGGCCGACCAGGCCCTGGGGGAGCCGTCCGTGCAGCCGCATCCGGTCGCCGCCTTCGGCAGGCTCATGGAGAGGATGGAGGGCCGGCTCTACCGGGATGGTCGAGCCGAAGGAACGGGCTACGCCGCCCTCGGGTTGGCCGTGGGGACCGGCGCCGGCGCGCTCCTCGGATCGGCGACACCAGCCACCACCATCGCCACCTACCTCGCGGTGGCCGGGCGGGCCCTGGTCGAAGCCGCCCAGGGCGTCGGCGAGGCCCTGGGCGCGAACGACCTCGACCTGGCGCGGGCGCGCCTGCCCGCCCTGGTCGGTCGCGACGCCAGCCGACTCGATGCCGGCGAGGTGGTCCGGGCCGTGGTGGAGTCGGTGGCCGAGAACACGGTGGACGCCATCGTGGCGCCCGCGCTGTGGGGTGCGCTGGCCGGGGCGCCGGGTGCGCTCGGGTACCGGGCGGTCAACACCATGGACGCCGCCGTCGGCCACCGCAGCACGCGCTACCTCCGCTTCGGGTGGGCCAGCGCCCGGCTGGACGACCTGGCCAACCTGGTGCCGGCCCGTCTCACGGCGGCCCTGGTCGCCGCGGTGCGGCCGCGGTCCGCCGGGGCGGTCTGGCGCGCCGTCCGCCGGCAGGCCCCGGCTCACCCCTCGCCCAACGCCGGCGTGGCCGAAGCGGCCTTCGCCGCCGCGCTCGGTCTGCGCCTCGGGGGCGTGAACACCTACGGGACCGTCACGGAGCGGCGCCCGATCCTCGGCACCGGCCGGGCGCCATCGGTCCCCGACCTCGAGGCGGCCATCACCCTCTGCCGGGACGTCACCTACGCGCTGGTGGCGCTCCTGGTCGTGCTCGGACTAGCAACGAGAGCATCGTGACCACCGGTCACCCCCACGGGGGCAACGTCGAGCGGATCGCCCACTCGCGTGGGGTCGACCCCGACTCCCTGCTGGATCTCTCGGCCAGCCTCAACCCGTACGCCCCCGACGTCACCATCCTCGCCGTGGCCCGGCTCGGGTCCCTGCGCCGGTACCCCGACGCCACCGACGCCCACCGCCAGCTGGCTGAGGCCATCGGGGTGGAGCCGGCGCGCCTGCTGCTCACCAACGGCGGAGCCGAAGCCATCACGCTGCTGGCCGCCGAGGTGGGCGGGTGGGTCGAGGATCCCGAGTTCTCGCTGCTCCCACGGGACGGCGCCCCGGACTCGGCGCCGCGCTGGCGCTCCAACCCCAACAACCCGACCGGCCGCCTGGCCCGCCCCGAGGACCAGGCGGAGGTGTGGGACGAGGCGTTCTACCCGCTGGCCACCGGCTGCTGGACACGCGGCGACGGGGACGCCCTGGCCGCGGTGGGGTCGCTGACCAAGGTGTTCGAATGCCCCGGCCTCCGGCTGGGCTACGCCCTGGCCGACCCCGAGCTGATCGGCCGGCTGCGGGCGCGCCAGCCCGAGTGGTCGGTCGGGGGCCTGGCGGCCGCCCTGGTCCCCGAGCTCCTGGCCGCCGCCGACCTCGGCGGCTGGTCCCGCCGCATCGCCACCGGGCGGGTCGAGCTGGCTGAGCTGCTCGGGCGTCACGGGTTCTCGCCCCTCCCCTCCGACGCCAACTTCGTGCTCTGCCACGCCCCGCCGGACTTCCGTGAGAGGCTGATCGGGCACGGGATCGTCGTGCGCGAATGCACGTCGTTCGGCCTGCCCGGGTTCGTCCGAATCGCCGTCCCCGACGACGACGGGCTCGAGCGCCTCGCCGCGGCGCTCGGGCAGATGAGCACGTGACCCAGACCCCATGACAGACGACACCGCCGACCGCGCCGCACCACCCCCGGGCGCCTTCGACCACGATGCCCGCGAGTCGTTGCGCCGCATCATCGAGGCGCGCCGCGATGTGCGGCGCCGCTTCCTGCCCACGCCGGTGCCCGACGACGTGCTCGAGCGCGTGCTGCAGGCGGCCCACCGGGCCCCGTCGGTCGGGCTGACCCAGCCCTGGGACTTTCTCGTGCTGACCGGGCGCGCCGTGCGCCGGGAAGTGGCCGCCCACGTCGAGGAGGAGCGGCGCCTCTTCGCCGGCTCGCTCCCCACCGCCCGGGCCCGGACCTTCGCCGACCTCAAGGTGGAGGCCATCCTCGAGTCGCCCCTGAACCTGGTCGTCACCTCCACTCTCGAGCGCGGCGGGGCCCACGTCCTGGGTCGTTTCACCCAACCCGAGATGGCCCACTACTCCACGTGCCTGGCCATAGAGAACCTGTGGCTCACCGCCCGGGCCGAGGGGCTCGGGGTGGGCTGGGTGAGCTTCTACCGCCCCGCCGTGCTGAAGGACATCCTCGGCCTGCCGCCCCACGTGACCCCGATCGCCTACCTCTGCATCGGCTACGTCGAGGACTTCGATCCGGCCCCCGAGCTGGCGCAGCGCGGCTGGGCCAAACCGCGCCCGCTGTCATGGGCCGTCCACCACGAGCTCTGGGAGGAGCGCATGAGCCATCCGTTCGACGATGCCCGTTCCACCGTCACTGCGCTGGATCACGGCGCGGTGGCCGAGGCGCGCCAGCACCACGGCCGTCTCACCAAGCCCGCCGGATCGCTGGGCGAGCTCGAGGGGCTGGGCTGCCGCCTGGCCGGTATGGCCCGCACCAGTCCGCCGCCGGTGCCCGAACCGGCCACGGTGGCCGTCTTCGCCGGGGACCACGGCGTGGTCGCCTCGGGGGTGACGCCCTGGCCATCGGAGGTGACCGCGCAGATGGTGGCCAACTTCTGCGGCGGCGGGGCCGCCATCAGCGCCATCGCCCGTCAGGTCGGCGCCGAGGTGGTGGTGGTCGACGTCGGCGTGGCCGCGGAATTGAGCCCGGCCCCAAACCTGCTGCGCCGCAAGGTCCGGGCCGGCACCGCCAACCTGCACCATGGGGCGGCCATGAGCGGCGCCGAGGCGCGGGCGGCCCTCGACGTCGGCGCGGAGGTGGCCCGCGAGGTGGTGGCCTCGGGTGCCC
Organism: Acidimicrobiales bacterium; assembly: GCA_036502025.1. Taxonomy (GTDB): domain Bacteria; phylum Actinomycetota; class Acidimicrobiia; order Acidimicrobiales; family RAAP-2; genus Bog-473. The sequence goes on from DASXZJ010000128.1 coordinate 18,288, forward strand.
GCTGCCTCATCACCGGCGACATGGGGATCGGGAACACCACCCCCTCCGCCGCCCTCATCGCCTACTTCACCGGCCTGCCGGCCGCCGAGGTGGTCGGCCGCGGCACCGGGATCGACGACGCCATGCTGGCCCACAAGGCGAGCGTGATCGACGATGCCCTCCGCCGTACGGCCCGCGAGGTGGCGCCGGACGACCCGCTCGGCGCGCTGGCGTCGCTCGGCGGGCTCGAGATCGCCGCCTTGGCCGGCTTCATCGTGGGCGGCGCCGCGGCGGGGGTCCCCGTCATCGTCGACGGGGTGATCGCCGCCGCCGCCCTCCTCGCCGCCGCCGCGCTCTGCCCCGACGCCGTTGACTACGCCATCGCCGGCCACCGCTCGGCCGAGCCCGGCGCGAGGGCCGCGCTGGCCCACCTGGGCCTGCGGCCCCTGCTCGACCTGGACCTCCGGCTGGGCGAGGGCACCGGCGCCTGCCTGGCCCTCCCCCTGGTCCAGGCGGCGGCCCGGGTGCTGACCGACATGGCCACGTTCGACCAGGCCGGCGTGACCAACAAGGACGCCTGACCTTCTACAATGAAGCTTGCCCTCATGGCACTTCGAGCCGTCCCCTCGCCCCGTCGCATCGCCGCCACCGCGGCCACCCTCCTCGGCGCGTCCGCCCTGCTTCTGGGCACCGCCACTGCCGCCGGCGCCACCTCCCGTGCCTCGCACCACGCGAACCCGCTGCCCCGCTTCACGGTCCGCGCCGCCGCCCTCACCCCGGCCGACGCCGCGGCCACCAGCACCAACTGGGGCGGCTACGCGGTGACGCCACCCGGAGGAAGGGTGACCGCGGTCACCGCCTCCTTCACCGTGCCGAGGGCCGGCCTCATCCTTCCCGGCTTCGCGGCCACCTGGACCGGCATCGGGGGATACAGCACGCCGGACCTGATCCAGGCCGGGGTGGCCGAGCAGTCGCTGCCCAGCACGCCGATCTTCGGGCCGCAGTACTACGCCTGGTACGAGCTGCTCCCGGGCAACCCGATCCACCTGACCGGCTGCATGGGCGATGCCAACTGCACCGTCGGTCCGGGGGACCAGGTGACGGTCACCATCCTCCAGGTCGCCGGCACCACCTGGACGGTGCGGGTGACCGACGCCGGCCGTTGGCTCTACTCGAGCAACGTCACCTATTCCTCCTCGAACTCCTCGGCCGAGTGGATCCTGGAGGCCCCCAACCTCCTGGGGCTCCAAGCTCCGCTGGCCGGCGTGGGCACCACCCACTTCGGTCCCACCTCCACCTACACCGCCGCCGGGGTGACGAGCACCATCGCCCAGGGCAACCCGATTCAGATCGACCAGACCGCACCGCTCAATCTCTTCAAGGAGAGCACGACGTCGGGCCTGGCCGCCGACGGCCAGTCCTTCAACGTGTGCGCCTACGCGTCGGGGTGTCCGAACCCCTGACCTAGTGCGGTGGAGTCCCGGTCGGGGCGAGGTCAACCTGACGGCCCGGCTCAGGGGACCTGACGGCGGAGCCGTGATGATCTCGGGCCACGACGAGGACTTCACGTCCTGGATGCGCGAACGTGCTCCGCATTTCGAGGAAGGGGCGGGCCGGTCCTGGCCCCTACTGACCCATGCCATCAGCGTCATGGTGGACGACGTCGACGCCCACTTGGCGCGAGCCGAGCGGGAGGGCGCGGCCATGCTCAGCGAACCACGGGACCAACCGTGGGGGGTCCGCCGCTACGCCGCACTCGATCCCGGGGGACATCAGTGGGAGTTCGCTACCGTGATGAACGGGTAGCCCGTGGCAAGCGTGGACCGGGAGCAGGCCATAGCGCCGGGTCACCTCGCGACGGCGCGGTTCCCTTCCGCGACGATGTACTTGGCGCGGCGGATCCACAGAATGCTGTGATAGACGACATGACCGTCTTCGAAGGTCAGCTGCCCACGGCGGATGAACCTGGAAAACCCCCCGGGTTTCGGGCTGCCGAGCTTCACCACGCCGGCGTGCCGCGGGTAGGCGGCCAGCTGCTTGCCGGGGAAGTGGAAGGGCCAGTCCCGATACACGTAGACGTTCTCGTCGGTGACCAGCACGATGCGATGGAAGTAGAACGTCACGACGCTGATCGCCAACTCGACCAGAGAGCCCACGGTCGGCACGAACTGGACGACGTCTTCCAGCACGCCGATCAGCAGGGTGGTCAGCAGGTTGTTGAACGCGAAACACACCGCCACACCCTGCTCGTCGACATGGGCGCGCCGAGCCATCCGCTGGGCCATGCGCTGGTTGTATTTCCGAACCGGCCGACCGGCCACCGGTGGATCGTCGAGAGCGCTCATGAAGGAACCCTAGGGGACAGCCGTCCGGGCCAGCGGTCATTTCCAGATGGGATGACCCAACTCGCTCGCCCGACCGGCCCTTCTGCGGCCCGGTGCTGAGGACGCCCGCCCAGTTCGGCGGGTGTGGGTCATCAGCCACGCCATAGGATCGACCAATGACCATTGACAACCAGCAGGAACTCGATGCGCTCATTCGTGCCGGTCGCGTCGTGGCCGAAGCCCGTCAGGCGATGGTGGAGGCGGTTGCACCGGGAACAACCACGGGCGAACTGGACGCGGTCGGTCGAGAAGTATTTCGCCGCTACGGCGCTCGCTCCGCGCCACGCGTGACCTACCGATTCCCCGGGACCACCTGCATCAGCGTCAATGACGAAGCGGCCCACGGTATTCCGTCGTTGCAACGGCAGCTTCGAGAAGGTGATCTCGTAAATCTCGACGTCTCGGCCGAGTTGGACGGGTATTTCTCAGACACCGGCATCAGTGTCGCCGTGGGGAAGGTGTCGCCAGTGGCCACGAGGCTCTTGGAAGCCACGAGGTTGGCTCAGCAAGACGCCATGACGGCGGCTCAACCCGGGGCTCGGCTGCGTGACCTGGGTCGAGCGGTCGAGAAAAGAGCAAGGCGACACGGATTTCGTGTGATCAGGAATCTCAATGGCCACGGGATCGGCAGGGGACTCCACGAAGAACCCTCCGTACCGAGTGTCGACGACGGCCGGCGAATGGTGCTTCGCGAAGGTTTGGTGCTGGCGATCGAGCCGTTCCTATCGGTCTCGTCGGATCATGTCATCGACGACGAGGATGGATGGACGCTCCGAACCTCTGACGGAAGTCTGGTGGCCCAGTTCGAGCATTCAGTGGTGGTGACGAAAGAGGGTCCGCTCGTACTGACGGCTTGAGGAAAGGCGCGGCGACGTGACCTATTTGGGCACGAGCCGACCGCGGGACAAGGATGGGCCGATGGCGCTTGAGTGGGAGCAGGTCACCGTGGACGCAGCCGACCCGGTCGCCTTGGGCCGCTGGTGGGCGGATGCCCTCGACTGGGCCGTCGTCGACGACGATCCAGAAGCGTTTGAGATTCGGCCGACGGCGGATCGCCTCCCCGGAATCCTGTTCGTGTCGGTCCCCGAGGAGAAGACCACCAAGAATCGGTTGCACTTCGACTTTCGCCCGGACGACCGAGACGCCGAGGTCAACCGACTCCTCGCGCTCGGAGCCACCCGAGCGGACATCGGACAAGGGGAGCAGACCTGGATTGTGCTGCTTGACCCTGAGGGAAACGAGTTCTGCGTACTCGGGTCGCGGGTGCCCTGAACGGGGGCACGCTCGATTCGCCGATGCGCTAGTACCTACGGCGTGGGCAACCCGTTTGTGCGGAGCATGGCCAGCAACTTCGAGGAAGCGCTGCGGCTGATGGCGGCGGCGCTGACGGAGTGTCCCGACGACCGGTGGGAGACGGACCTGTGGCCGGACGAGGCGCCCATGGGTCCGACGCCGCACGGGGGATTGCACGGCTCCGCCCCGTGGTTCCTCGGCTACCACGCCCTGCTGACCCTCGACTACGACCTCACCGCCGAGTTCGAGCGGTGGGAACCGCCACGACCCTTTGACGAGAACACCTACGCCTTTCCCAACCGTATGTTCACCAGGTCCGAGCTCCTCGGGTACCTCGACTACTGCCGCGGGAGGGTGCGCCGAACGCTCGACACCCTCACCGAGGACGTGGCGGCCCGGCCGCTCCCGGACGCCCATCGGTACCACGGCACGCTGTACGCAGTGATGGTCGGCCGCATCCCGCTGCACGTCCTTGAGCACGCCGCCCAGATCCGCCAGTTCCTCACCGCCTCCGGGGTCAACGTGCAACCCAGGCCCGGCGATCGTGGGTACCTGGGGTGATCCGGCGCGGGCCCCATGTCCCGGCGAGCGGGGCCTGGCTGCCTCTCACCAGCGCCACCCGCTCCGCCCTTCCGTAGGGTTCAATCCGTCGGCCGCCGCGACGACCTCGGTGCGACAGGCCCGTGACGGGACCCGTCAGCGGGCTCGAGGATCCGCCGCGGGTGCTGGCCGTCGACGTAGCCGATGAACGGCGGCATGATGCTGTAGCCGAGCAGCTCCTGCACCCGCTCGGGCAACGTGGCGACGACGTCGGGCGGGACGGCGAGCGCCATGTTCTCGATCTGGCGCAGCCACGGCTGGCAGTACTGCGGCGTGAGCCCGAGCCGGACGGCTCGGCTGCGGTTCGCGCCACCCCGGTGCAGCGTGGTGCCGAGGAAGACCACCACCGACCCCGGCGACATCTCGACCGGTCGGATCCGTGGGTCGGTGGCGGCGATCGGTTCATGGCCGAACAGGTGACTGCCGGGGAGGACCTCTGTGGCGCCGTTCTCTGCGGTGAACTCGTCGATGGCCCAGACCGCCGACACGCCGAACGGGTCGCGGGGGCGGGGCACGCCGCTGTAGCCGTCGTCGGGGTGGAGCAACTGCGCCGTCTCTCCCGGGTGCACGTTGATCGCGATGTTGGCCGACAGGAGGCACGGTGCGTCGAGGACCGCGTCGACGAGCTCGAGCACCGCCGGATGAGCCACCAGCTCGGCCGTCGCCCGGGATTTGGCGAGCAGCGCGTACACGCGTTGGCTGCGGAAACCCTCGAAGTCGTTGCGGCCGAACGGCGCGGTGGCGAGGTGCGGCGCCAGCTCCTCCCGAAACCGGCGCACGAGATCCATCCCGGCCGCGTCGCGCCGCACGACGAAGCCCTCCGCCAGCAGTTGCTCCAATGGGGAAGCCATCCTAGAATATTCTTCTAGAACGACTCCCTAGTCAAGGCCGTCGAGTCAGGAGCCCGAGCGCTGATGTCGGTTGTCGTCACCGCATCCCGTCCCCGCCGCCAGGCGATCCTCGACGCCGCCTTGGAGTGCTTCCTCGCCGAGACGGTCTCGGCGACCACCATCGACGCCATCCGCGCCCGGTCCGGGGCGAGCGTCGGCAGCATCTACCACTTCTTCGGCAGCAAGGACGGGCTGGCCAGCCAGCTCTACGTCGAGCTGCTCGCCGACCACCACGCCGCCTACCTCGACGCGCTGCGCACCAGCCGCTCCGCCAAGGCCGGCGTCACCGGAGCGGTGCACGCCCACCTCAGGTGGGTCGCCGGCCACCGCGACCGAGCCCGCTACGTCTTCAACTGGCGTGAGCTGGAGGTGATCGACCGGCGCCAGCCGGTGTTGACCAGGCTGAACGAGGAGCTGTACCGCGTCGCGTCGGAATGGCTGGCCGGGCACGTGCGCGCGGGACGGATCAGGTCGCTGTCACCGCGGCTGTTCCAGGCGCTCTGGATGGGCCCGACGCTCGAGTACGCCCGGCTGTGGATGGCCCACCCGACGAGGGCCGCCGACCTCGTCGGGGCCGGCGACGCCCTGGCCGAGGCCGCGTGGCACTCGGTGCGAAGCCGCGCCGCCTGACGGCGCGGCTCCGTGGGTCACGGGGCCCTTCAGTCGGGCGAGCAGATCTGGCACGGCCGCAGGCCGGCCAGCGCGGCCGGCCCGAGCACCCGCAGTTCGTTGGGGTGATGGGCGATGACGGGGCAACCGGAGCGGTGGTACACCGAGCCACTGGTGGTGGCCAGGTAAGACCCGGCCCGCCCCTCGGCGGTCCCGGCCGAAGGTCCGCTCGGCACCATGCCGCCGGTCGACACCCCGCCACCCAGCGTGCGCACGAGCTCTTCGAGCACCTTGAGGTTCTCCTCGTGGTGCAACTCGGCCTGGTCGTACATCCGGTAGAGCCAATGGCCCCAGTAGAGGAGTCCGCCGACCACCATGCAGCCGAGGCCGGCGAACCCTCCGCTGACCATGTAGGGGATCTGTTGCTGCACCACCCGGGCGTGGGCCGCCCCGTACCAGGCGAGCAGGATCAGGACCACACCGAGCGGGATGAGGATCGACCCCACCACCACCTGCCAGCTGTTGCGCACGTCGAAGGAGCCCTCGTCTTCACCCTCGGGCCGCCGGATGCCGCGGCGGCCCCCGCCGAAGCCACGCCGGCGCCGCGGGGTGGGCACCCCGTCCTCGGGCGGTGGGTCGAAGACCTCGTGGTGCGGGGGTGCCTCGGCCACGGGCGGCGGCGGGGCCGTCGTCACCGCGTCCGGCAGGGGTCGTTCCATCTCCAACATCATGGTCTCCTTCCGGCGACGAACTGCCAGCGGGCCAGCAGCAGGAGCGGGTACGCCAGCAGCAGGCAGGCCAGCAGCACGGTGATGGTCCATCCGAGGGGCGGCGGGATGCCGCGCACCGGGAAGTCGGTGGCCGCCGACGGCGCGGGAGGCGCGGCGGATGCGGGCGCACTGCCCGGACCGGTCGGCGCCAGGCTCTGGCTGGTCCCGCCGAGCCCGCCGGTCGGCGTGCCGAACCCGGTGCCGAACCCGCTGCCGAGGGTGGAGGGGCCGAGCGACGAGCCGGTGTCGGTGGGCGAGGTCGAGCTGGCCGCGCCGAGCGACGTGGCGTTGACGCTGGCCTGGGCCAGCCCGAACGTGATGGAGGTGGTGGCCGTGTACAGGCCGGCCGGCAGCCCGACGTTGCCCAGAACGGGCACCGGGATGGTCGGCTCACCCGGGATGAACGGCACGTCGAACTGGTGGGAGATGGCGATGACCAGGCCGCCGGCGTTGGCCGTGGCCTGGGCGCCGGTGGTGGTGAGCTTGGGGTCGAGCACCCGGATGCTCACCCCGTCCTGGTCCAGGGTGGCGTCGACCGTCTGCTGCAGTTGGGCCGGGGAGAGGCCCGAGCTGGGGCTCTGGGTTTTGACCAGATGGACCCCGGTGGCGTCGATATAGGCCGACTCCCCGTCGACCGTCACCGCCCCCATTTTCAGGCTGGCGGTGGGCGTCCCGGTGGTCCCGTCGGTGCTGGCGCCGGCCGTCGAGGTGAGGGCCGAGATGTCGACCAGGCCCGCGATGTCGAGCGCCTTGACCACCGAAGTGGAAGCGGCGGCGATGGTGTTGGTGCCGACCGTGACGTTGGTCGTGGTGCTGACGTTCCCGATGTCGAGCAGGCTGCCACTGCTCGACGGGCCGGTGCCGAGGATCCCCGACAGGCCGTTGAGGAGCTGGCCGACGATGGGGACCGACTTGGTCACCCCCAACGTGTCGAGGGCCAGGCTGCTCAACGTGGCCGTCCCGTCGCCGCCGCCGACCGAGGCGTCGGACTCCGAGCTGAAGATGCTGGGCAGCAACGTGGTGGAGTTGGCCGGGGCGATGCCGAAGGTCGCGTGGTTCTTGTAGCCCGGTGACGTCGGGTACTTGGTCTCGGCGAGCAGGGGGTCGTTGAGCGGGAGGTTGGGGGCGCCGAAGGTGAGGAGGAGGCTGCCCAGGTCCGCCGCGATGTCGCCGGGGAAGAACGGCGCCGCCAGGGAGTCGACCACCGGGCCGCCGCCCACGTTGGTCCGCGAGAACGGCGCGTCCTCCTCGATGAGGTTCTGGTTGGGCAGCGGCAGCACGTTGGGCACGTTGAAGGCGAACTGGGAGCCGATGGCCAGGGTGGAGGCGTTGTAGCCCTGCAGTGTGGTGTCGGCCCCGGTCACGGTCAGGCCCAGCGGGCCGAGCGCCACCACCAGCGCCGCGCCCAGCGTGGCCCCCGAGACCACGAGGCGGGCGTAGTGCCGCCGCCGAACCGCCGGGCTCACGCCGCGCCGCCCAGGTACGCCGTGGCCAGGCGGCCCTGCCGCATGTCGGCCGGCTGGCCGACGTCGACGATGACGCCCTTGTCCATCACGTAGACGTAGTCGGCCAGCCCGAGGGCGGCCTCCACGTACTGCTCGACCAGCAGCAGGCTGACGCCGTCGGCCACCTTGGCCGCCAGGGCCTCGAAGAGCTGGCCCACGATGATCGGGGCCAGCCCCATGCTGATTTCGTCGACCATGAGCAGCGTCGGGCGGGCCATGAGGGCGCGGGCCAGGGCGAGCATCTGCTGCTCGCCGCCCGACAGGCTCCCCGCCGCCTGGCGCAACCGGGTGCCGAGCGCCGGGAACAGCGCGGCCCCCTCGTCCACCGGGTCGCAGGCCTCCTCGGTCGCCGCCGCGGCCATCTGGAGGTTCTCGCGCACCGAGAGGCTGGGGAAGATGCCGCGGCCCTCGGGCACGTGCACCACGCCCAGGCGAGCGATCCGGTATGCCGGCGCCCGGTCCACCCGCTTCCCGCCCACCCGGATCCGGCCGTGCTCGGCCCGGATCACCCCCGAGACGGTGCGCAAGGTCGTGCTCTTGCCGGCCCCGTTGGGCCCGAGCAGCGCCACCACGGCGCCCCGAGGCACCACCAGGGAGACGTCGCGCAGGGCGTGGACGCCGCCGTAGGCCACGCGCAGGCCCTCCACCTCGAGCGCCGGCGCCGCCGTTCGGTCAGGCGACACTGGCTTCTCCGAGGTAGGCGGCGCGCACGTCGGGATTGCCCCGGATCTCGGCCCGGGTGCCGGTGGCGATCACGCTGCCGAAGTCGAGCACGGTGAGGTGGGAGCAGACGTCCATCACCAGGGCCATGTCGTGCTCGACCAGGAGCACGGCCGGGCGGTCAGGCCCGGCGACGACGGTGCGCAGCACCCCGCTGAAGGCGGCGGTCTCCCGGGCGTCGAGGCCCGAGCCGGGCTCGTCCAGCAGGAGCACGCGGGGATCGGTGCACAACGCGCGGCCGAGCTCGACCATGCGCCCCTGACCAGTGGAGAGCTCGCCGGCCAGGCGGTCGGCCACCGGCCACAGGTCGAGCAGGTCCATGACGTCGCGCACCCGTTGGCGGCGCAGCGACCGCCCGCGGCCCAGCACGCCGCCCCGGTGGGAGGACTCCCAGGAGGCGACCAGGTTGTCGTGCACGGTCAGCCGGTTGAAGAGGGCCAGGCGCTGGAAGGTGCGCGCGATGCCGGCCCGGCCGCGGCGGTGCGGGGGCCAGCGCGAGATGTCCCGGCCGCCGTAGCTGACCGTCCCGCGCGAGGCGTCCTGCAGTCCGGTCAACGTGTTGAACATGGTGGTCTTGCCGGCGCCGTTGGGCCCGATGAGTCCCACGATCCGCCCGGGGGCGACCGAGACCGAGACCTCGTTCAGGGCGGCCAGGCCGCCGAAGTGCACGCAGATGCCCCTCGCCGCCAGCAGCGGTGCCTCGACCCCCGCCGCGTCATCGGCCACGGCCACTCCCATTCGCGTCGCCGGCCCCGACCCCGACCGGCACCCGTGCCGGCGCGTGGCCGTTGGTCGACGGTGCGGCCGGGCTCGGACGCCAGCGCGGCAACGGCCGCAACACGGTGAGCACCCGCCTGGTCTCCCGGCGCGACAGCGCGATCGACCCTTCGGGTTCCTGGGCCAGCGCGATGACGCCGAGGGCGATCAGCAGGGGGACGTATTTCTCCACGCTCCCGGGGATGATGAGCTGCACGGCGTAGGTGCCGCCGGCGATGAGGGCGCCGCTGATCAGGGACCGGCCCCCGAGGACGACCAGGAGCAGCAAGGTGAGCGAGGTAGACCACATGAAGTCGAGCGGGGTGATGGCCTGCTGGAGCGCGCCGTAGAAGGCGCCGCCGAGCGCGGCCACCATGCCGCAGATGACGAAGACGACCACCTTGGTCACCGTCAGGTTGACCCCCAGCGTCGATGCCGCCATCGGCGAGTCGCGCAGGATGTGCAGCCGCCGGCCGATGGGGCCGTTGCGCAACGCGTAGGCGGCCAACGCGAAGGCGCCGAAGACGAGCAGGATCAGCTCGTAGAGGCTGGCCCGCCCGGTGAAGGAGAGCCCGAAGATGTGCGGTCGGGGCACCGTGATGCCGGTCAGGCCACCGCTCACGTCGCTCCGGTTGAAGACGACGTCGTCCATGATGAGCGCGAAGGCCAGCGTGGCCAGAGCCAGGTAGAGGCCCGAGAGCCGCAGTGACACCAGCCCGACCACCACCCCCAGCGGCACGGCCAGCAGCATGCCGATCAGGGCGGCGTAGAGGAAGTGCTCACCATGGGCACCGGCCAGATGGCCGGCGGTGAAGGCACCCACCCCCACGAAGGAGAATTGGGCCAGCGAGATCTGCCCGGCCCACCCGGTCAGCACCACCAGGGTCAGCGCGATGAGGCCGTACATGAAGATGGCGGTGACGTCGAAGAGTCGCGGGCCGGGCACGGCCAGCGGGACGAAGAGCGCCGCCACGAAGGCCGCCATCCCCAGCGCCAACGTGCGGTCGATGCGCAGGTGCCAGCGGGCCACTCCCGCCACCCCGACCACCCAGCGCCGGCCCAGCCCGCCGCCCCCACTCGAGGACGACGACCCGTGGGCCACCGCCAGCCGCCGCGAGGTGGTGCCCACCTCCTTGAGGCGCCGGCCCGTCACCACCAGCAGCAGGAGCAGGGCGATGTACGGGACGGCCGCTTCGATGTTGGCCACGGTGTTCGAGTTGGAGTACTTCGACAGGATGCTGCCGATCACCCCCAGGATCACCCCACCCGCATAGGCCCAGGGCAGCCCGTAGAGCTGTCCCAGCACGGCCGGAGCGAAGGCGTAGATGACCACCAGCACCAGCTCGTTGACGTCCAGCCCCTGGCGCGGGCTGATGAGGATGCCGACCAGCGCGGCGAACATGGAGGAGATGATCCACGCCGCCCGCCGGACGGTGTCGCCGTGCACGCCGATCATGTCGGCCAGGTCGGGGTTGTCGACCACGGCCCGGGTGGCCGTGCCGAACCTGGTGCGCCCGAGCAGGTAGGCCAGCCCGCCCGCCAGGGCGAGCGAGACCAGCAGGGTGCCCAGCTGGTCGTAGCCGACGTGGAGGTGCGAGGCGAGGAGGAAGGTCGAGGTGGGGAAGATGGCCTGGAGCTGGCGGTCCTCCGACCCGTAGATGATCGGCACCAGCGCCACCAGGGCGGCCAGCACGCCCAGGCTGACCACGATGAGCACGTCGGCCGAGAGCCCGGCCAGGGGGCGGTAGAGCGCTTCGAGCAGGAGGCCGACCACGGGCGCCACCACGAGGAAGAGGATGGGCATGGCGGCCCAGGCCGAGAGCCCCCAGTTGTCGTGCAGCTCCCAGTAGGTGAAGGCGCTGAACATGGCCACGGCGCCGTAGGCGAAGTTGAAGACACCCACCGTCTTGTAGGTCAGGACCATCCCCATGGCCGCCAGCCCATAGATACTGCCGGTGAAGATCCCGATGACGATGAACGGCCAGAAGGCGCTCACGACGAAGCCTGCACCGCCTGGCCCCCGCAGAAGAGGCCCGAGGACGGGGCCTTGCGGATGAAGCCCGTGCCCTTGATGGTGACGTCGACGTCACAGGGATAGACGCCCCGCGTGCTCGGCGTGTACGCGCCCAGTGCGCCGCCGCCGGTCCAGCCGGACAGGCTGTCGAACGACTTGACGATGGAGGCCCGCGTCGGGTTGTGCCCGCTCTGGATGAGGGCGTAGACCAGCATCTGCGCCGCCTGCCAGGCCAGGAACCCGAAGCCGCTGGGCTGGTCGCCCGGCTCATAGGTGGCCAGCTGCTGCTGGTAGAGCTGGTCCATCGTCTGGGACTCGTTGAGCGGGACGAAGGGGAGGCCGACGATCATGCCCTGCGCCGCGCTCTGGCCGGCCGTGGCGATCATGTCGGGTGTGTAGGCGTCGAAGGTGGCCGCCACGTAGCCGGGCGTGTAGGCCTGCTGCTGCATGGCCTGGAGCATCTTGGCGTTGCCCGTCACGTCCATGGTGTCGAGCACGCCGTTGCACCCCTTCTGCTGCATGCTCTCGACGTCGCTCTCCAGCGAGGCCGAGGCGGGGGAGACGGCGAAGTCGGTGTAACAGACGCTGCCGCCCATCTGCTGGTACACGTACTCGAACTGCTCGGCTGCCTGCGCGCTGATGGCGATGGAGTACGAGAGGAAGGCCATGTGCGTCGGGAAGTAGCCGCCCGACTTGGCCAGTTGGAAGATGGAGTTCGAGATGTAATACGGACCACCCGCCTTGGGCTGGTTGCAGCTGCCGCCGGCAGGCGACCAGTAGACCGGCTCCTCGCTGCGGTTGCAATTGATGGCGAAGCCGACATCGGGGACGCCGGCCGCGGTCATGGCCGGCACGCCACCGTTGTCACCGTCCGAGGTCGAGCCGACGAAGGCCAGCACCTTGGGGATGAGGTCGGCCACGTCCGACGCGTTGACCGAGGCGTTCTGCTGGTCGTCCTCCACGTCGAGGGCCAGCTTGCGCCCGCAGATACCGCCGGCGGCGTTGAGGGCGGAGAACAGCGCCTCGACGCCCTGGCTGCCCTGCGGGAAGCTGCCGGTGAGGGGACCGGTCAGCCCGCTCACGTTGCCGAAGGTGAGTTGCGAGGGCGTCACGCCGGCGTCCGAGGCCGTGTTGCCGGCCGAACCCGCGCAGTCGGCCGCCTCGCTGGCCGGCGCGAAGTTGAAGCCCGACGAGGTGGGCGTGGCGGCGGCGGTGACCCCTTTGGTGGACGCCGCCCCGGTGGCCCCGGCGCCGGTGGCGGCGGAGCCCGATCCGCTCCCCAGGGCCGTGGCCGCGCCGGGGGTGGTCGCACCCGCCGTGGTGCCCGGCGCGGTGGTCGTGGTGGTCGAGGCCGAGGCCTGGGCCGCCGCCCCGCCCGTCGTCCCGGCGCCGAGATAGGCCGGCACCCGCGCCCCGCACGAGGTGGCGACCAGCGCCAGCGCCACCACGCCGACCACTACCGCCCCCTTGGTCCTGGTGCTGCGGCTGCTGTGCCTGCCCACGTGCCTCCCCCGTCGAAGGATGCCCCCCAATAAGGAACACTGCCAGGGCCGACGCCCTTGCGGCTTTCCTTACCCAGCCCGGCGGTCACCCTACCCGTTCCCTGACACTGGCGTCAGGGTTCAGCTACCCTTTCAGGCATGGCACTGCCGAGGATCATCAGCGTTGACGACCATGTGGTCGAGCCGCCCCACGTCTGGCAGACGTGGCTGCCCGAGAAGTACCGGGCCAGGGGTCCCAAGGTCCTGGACAAGAAGTGGGGGAGCTTCAAGCACCTCTCGGGGGCCAAGTACGACATGCAGGAGGACCCCGAGGGCGAGTGGGGGAGTGCGTGGTACTACGACGACGAGCTCATCTACGTGCACAAGAAGTTCGTGGCCATCCCGCAGGCCTCGACCACCCTCGACGAGCAGGGCGACATCGTCTTCGACCGGAGCCAGATGACCATGACGGCCATCACCTATGACGCCATGCGCAAGGGCTGCTGGGACCGCGACGAGCGGATCAAGGACATGACGCTCAACTACGTCGACGGGTCGCTGCCGTTCCCCACCTTCCCCCGCTTCTGTGGCCAGACCTTCTACGAGGCCAAGGACAAGGAGCTGGCCCTGGCCTGTGTGATCGCCAACAACGACTGGATGGTCGAGGAGTGGTGCGGGCCCTCGGGCGGGGCGAACATCCCGCTCTGCCTCATCCCGCTGTGGGACGCCGAGCTGGCCGCGGCCGAGGCCAGGCGCAACGCCGAGCGCGGCGTACGGGCCATCGCCTTCTCCGAGATCCCGACTCGCCTGAAGCTGCCCAGCATCAACACCGGCTACTGGGACCCGTTGTGGGAGGTCTGCAACGACTACGGCGTGACCGTCTGCATGCACGTCGGGTCGTCCAGCAGCAACCCGATCGCCTCCCCCGACTCGCACCCCGCCGTGGGCGGCACGCTCGGCTTCAACAACGCCATGGCGTCGCTGGCCGATTGGTTGTTCTCGGGCAACCTGCTCCGCTTCCCCAAGCTCAAGCTGGCCTACTCCGAGGGGCAGATCGGTTGGATCCCCTACGTGCTGGAGCGGGCCGACACCGTATGGGAGCAGCACGACAGCTGGCTGCACGCCAAGGACCGCATCCCGGTGCCGCCGTCGACCCAGTACTACGGGCGCATCTTCGGCTGCTTCACGGCCGACCGCCACGGCCTGCGCTCCCTCGAGGAGGTGGGCGAGGACAACATCTGCTTCGAGACCGACTACCCGCACACCGACTCCACCTGGCCGCACTCGGAGGCCTACATCGAGAAGCTCTGCATCGGCCTCACCGACGAGGTCGCCTACAAGGT
>DASXZJ010000129.1:0-5758 GCA_036502025.1 Acidimicrobiales bacterium
CCCGGTCACCCCGGGGATGTGCAGGTAGTGGTCCGAGCGGAAGAAGGCATCGAAGCCGCACTGCTCCGCCGTTCGGGCGAGGGTCAGCAGCTGGTCGTAGGTGGCCCCTTGTTGGGGCTCGGTGAAGATCCGGACTCGCACTGACGAATCCTCTCAGCCCGACGCGGACCCGTCACCATATGCCTGCCCGGGAGGTCGGTCCCACGACTCAGACGGCTCAGCCACTAAACGCGCGAAGTCGACCCCTCGCCATGGGCGGCAACCTCGAGAGGCAGCGACGGGAGCGGGACGTCCACGCCGCGGTGACTGCTCGACGTCGGCCAGGTCGGCAAGAAGGGTCAGGGCGATGACGGGCACCCGGTTGCGGGGTGAACGGAGGGGCCCGCTCGACCGCGCAAAGCGGATATACGGCACCAGAAACAAGCCAGGCAGGACCCCGCGGCGACTCGCCGAGGGTCTGCACAATACCAAGCCCAAGCCGAGGGCGGCGAGGAGCCCTGGCGGAGGCACAACTCATAGTCCTCTATGTACTCATAGTCGTCCATGTAGGAGCCGAAGGCCTCGTTTGAAGCCGCCGAGCTCGGCGATGCACGAGCGCATCAGGAGAATGCATGTTCTGATGACCCGCTCGCGCTCCGTGATCCCGACGTCGATGTCCGAGAGGACCGGAGCCAGTCCGACGCCGAGGTTCGGTCCGAGAAGGCCTATCTCGCCGTGGTTCTCGGCGACCTTGACCAGTCGTGCCAGTGTCAATGGCTCGACATGCAACTCGTGGGCTGGTGACGTCGCAGAGGACCGCGTCGCCATGCCGCTGCGCCCAGTCGTGGATCGCCAGGTTTCCTCCCCCGCTGTAGCCGGGGTTCCTGCCACTCCCAATTACCCGCCGATTCCCGCCTGGCCTGCGCTGACCCGTTGTCCACAATGATGACCGAAATCTCGATGCCCTCGCTTTGGAGGAGCGAAAGGACAGACGATGCGCACCACTCCTGAGCGTGCGAGTGGATCACATAAACGGGGCGCAGAGAACCGTTAGCTTAGTCAAGGGCCACCCTGGTGACTTGCCACAGCGGCACCCCGCCTTTGCCGCGGCCCGCTGGTAGCCTGGCGGCGAGACCTGTGTCCTCGACCCAAGTCAAGATCCTCGTTCCCGGCAACCATCTCATGGTCGGCCTCCTGGGGCAGCGCGACGAGTTGCTGCGCCTAGTAGAGGAGGCCTTCGGGGGAGCCCGGATCCTCGTCCGGGGCAACGAGATCACCGTCGAGGGCGAGGATGCCGAACGGGTGGGCCGCCTCTTCGAGGAGCTGGTGCTCCTGCTGGAGAAGGGCCACGGGCTCGATGCCGCCAACGTCGGTCGGACCATCGACATGGTCAAGGCCAACGAGCGGCCCTCGGAGGTGCTCAGCGCCGAGGTCCTGCGGTCGGCCAGAGGCCGGACCGTCCGCCCCAAGACCGCCGGCCAGAAGCGCTACACCGATGCAATCCGCGACAACGTCATCACCTTCTGCATTGGTCCGGCCGGCACCGGGAAGTCGTACCTTGCGGTCGCTCTCGCTGTCCAAGCTCTCCAGGCCAAGCAGGTGAACAGGATCATCCTGACCCGCCCCGCGGTCGAGGCTGGCGAGCGGCTCGGTTTTCTGCCCGGCGACCTGATGGCCAAGGTGGACCCCTACCTCCGCCCCCTGTACGACGCGCTCTACGACATGCTCGAGCCGGAGGCTATGCAGCGACTGATGGACCGGGGCACCATCGAGGTGGCTCCCTTGGCCTTCATGCGAGGGCGGACGCTCAACTCCAGCTTCATCATTCTTGACGAAGCCCAGAACACCACACCCGAACAGATGAAGATGTTCCTCACCCGCATCGGCTTCGGCTCCAAGGCCGTGGTGACCGGCGACGTGACCCAGGTCGACCTGGCCGGGGGACGCTCCGGGATGGTCGGGCTCGACCGGATCCTCGGTGGTATCGACGACCTGGCCTTCGTGTGGCTCACTCAGCGCGACGTCGTCCGACATCGCATCGTGGCCGACATTGTCTCGGCCTACGAACGGGTCGGGGGTATGGGTCAGGTCGGCCGAGGTGCGGTAACCGGGCCGACGACGGGGCCGACCAGGGCCACGCCACCCGACGGCGGGTCGCACCGCGGACTGGCGTCTGAGCCCGCGACCGAGTGGGCATCCGGCCCGGCCTCGGCCCGGCCCCGTTGAGAGGCAGCAGGCGAGGGTGGCCATAGAGGTATTCGTCGCAGACGAGCAATCGAGCCGCCCGGTCGAGCCGACCCGGTGGATGGGCCTGGCTGAGGCGGTTCTGTCTGCCGAGGAGGTGACCGGTGAGGTCGAGCTGTCGGTTCTCTTCGTCGAGGAGGAGGACATGGCCCAGCTCAACCAGCGCTTCCTGGGCGAGGAGGGGCCGACAGACGTGTTGGCCTTTGCGATCGACGAGGAACCGGTGGAGAGCGGTCGCTCGCCGGACTCGGGCGGGACCGGTCCCGGTTGGGTCCCATCAGAGCCAGCGGACCTGCCGAGCCTCCTCGGTGACGTGGTGATCTGTCCCGCGGTGGCCTGGCGCAATGCCCCCGACCACGCTGGCACCTACGAGGACGAGCTCGCTCTCCTGGTTGTCCACGGCATCCTCCACCTCCTTGGGATGGACCACGTCGACGAGGAGGAGGCAACGGCAATGGAGCGGCGCGAGCGTGAGCTCCTCGACCGCTATCACCGGCAAGGACCATCCGGAGCCACATCCTCGGCAGAGGCGTGACGGTGCTGCTCGCCGCCACCGGATGGGAGACGACCGATTCCGTGCTCGTCGCGGCAATCGCGGTCCTGCTCCTGTTCGCTGCCGTACTGGCCTTGGCCGAGACGAGCTTGGTCCGCACCAGCCGGGTGAAGGCGGTGAGCCTCGAGGAGGAGGGTCGCCGCGGCGCTCGCCGGCTCGCCCGCCTCGTCGAGAATCCTGAGCGCTTCCTCAACCCGGTCCTATTGCTCGTGCTGGTCTGTCAGCTGGTCGCCGCCACGTTGGTCGGCGTGATCTCGGAGCATCTGTTCGGCGCCCTGGGAGTAGCACTGGCCACCGTCTTCGAGGTGACCGTGATCTTCGTCCTGGCCGAGGCGGTGCCCAAGAACTGGGCAGTGCAGCACCCCGACCGGGCGGCCCTCTTCGCGGCGCCGATCGTGACCGCCCTGATCCGGTTCCCGCCTGTGCGTCTCTTGTCCGGGGTGCTCATCGGTCTCGCCAACCTGATCCTCCCCGGGGGCAAGGGTCGTCCCGACGCCTATGTCTCCGAGCGCGAGCTCCTGGCCATGGCCGATGTGGCCGAGGAGGCCGACGTGATCGAGACGGAGGAGCGGGCGCTGATCCACTCGATCATCGAGTTCGGCGACACAGTCGTGCGGGAGGTCATGGTCCCCAGGCCCGACATCCTGGCCGCCGAGGCGTCCGATCCGGTTTCCGACGTCATCGAGGTGGCCATGCGGGCTGGCTACAGCCGCATTCCCGTCTACGAAGGCAACATCGACAACGTCATCGGCGTCGTCTACGCCAAGGACCTGATGCGGGCCGATCTCGACGATCGCGAGGAGACACCGGTCCGGAACCTGGTCCGGGAGGCGCACTTCGTTCCCGAGACGAAGCGGATCGCCGAGCTGATGCGCGAGATGCAGAACCACAAGTTCCACATGGCCATCGTCATCGACGAGTACGGGGGCACGGCCGGCCTTGTCACCCTCGAGGACCTGATCGAGGAGCTCGTCGGTGAGATCGTCGACGAGTACGACGTCGAAGAACCCGCGATCGAGCCGCTGGCCAACGGCGAGTACCGGGTCAACGCCCGCATGCCAGTCGACGAGGTGAACGAGTTCCTCCACGCCGAGCTGCCGGCCGGTGACTGGGACACCGTCGGGGGTCTGGTGTTCAGCCTCCTCGGCCACGTACCGACCGAGGGCGAGAGCGTCGAGGCCAACGGTCACCGCCTGGCGGCCGAGAAGATCCAGGGCCGCCGCATCGGTCGGGTCCGCATCGCCAAGCTGGCGGGCGATCGAGCCGAGGCGGCGGACAAGTCCCGGGACTAGAGGAGGGACGTGCGAACCGGGTTCGCCGGCCTGGTGGGGAGGCCAAATGTCGGTAAGTCCACTCTCGTCAACCGGATCCTCGGAACGAAGGTGTCCATCACGTCGGACAAGCCCCAGACGACGCGGCTGCGAGTCCGTGGCGTGCTCAACCAACCCGGAGCTCAGGTGGTCCTGGTCGATACTCCTGGCATTCACAAGCCCCGCACCGCGCTGGGCGAGCGCCTCAACGACCTGGCCGCCGACTCGATCAATGGTGTCGATGTCGTCGTGCTGGTGCTCGACGCCACCGCTCCCTTGGGACGCGGCGACCGCTTCGTGGCCGCGCAGGTGCCGTCCGACAGCATCGTCGTGGTGAACAAGATCGACATCGCGTCGCCCGCCCAGGTGCTGGCCCAGCTGCAGGCGGCCGCCGGCCTCGAGCTGGCCACGTACCACCCGGTGTCGGCCGTCACGGGTGAGGGGGTCGACGCGCTGGTCTCCACGCTCGTGGACCGCATGCCGGAAGGGCCTGCCTACTACCCGCCGGACGTCGCCGCCGACATCCCCGAGGCTGTGTGGGTGGCCGAGCTGGTGCGTGAACAACTGCTGGTTCACGCACGCGAGGAGCTGCCTCATTCGATCGCCTGTCGGGTCACCGAATGGGAGTGGCCGCGGATCCGCTGCGAGATCCTGGTGGAACGGGAGTCCCAGAAAGGCATTGTGATCGGCCGGGGGGGTGCCGTCCTCAAAGCCGTGGGCGAGGCCGTGCGGGCCCAGCTCGAGCCTGGCGCCTATCTCGAGCTGTTCGTCAAGGTCGACAAGGACTGGCAGCGCCGGCCGCATTCCCTGGAGCGCCTGGGCTACTGACGGTGAGCTCGTCTTGTCCTGGCGCGCCTGTGAGGAACGCGGCCACGTCGGATCGGTGGCGGGTGCGGGTCATGGGCGGTAGGGCTCGTACCAGCTCCCAGCGATAACTGGCCTTGGCCAGTCGCGCGTCCAGCACAGCGACGACTCCCCGGTCCGTGGCCGAGCGGATGAGGCGCCCCGTTCCCTGGGCCAGGAGAGTGGCGGCCCGAGGAAGGTCCACCTCACGGAAGGCGGCCGAGCCAAATCGTCCCCGCCGAGCCTGGAGCAACGGCTCGTCCGGCCGAGGGAAGGGGATGCGGTCGATGACCACCAAGGACAAGGCGGGACCGGGCACGTCGACTCCCTGCCAGAAGCCCATCGTGGCGAACAGACACGACGTCTCGTCGCTGGAGAACGCCTCGACGAGTGCTTGCTTGGGCAGGTCGGACTGGGTCATGAGGCGAAATGGCACTCGTCCCCGGAGCGCCTCGGCCGCCCCCTCCATGGCGCGCCAGCTCGTGAACAGGGCGAGGGTCCGACCGCCGGCGGCCTCGATCAGCGCCCCGATCTCCTCGTGCAGGGCCGTCTCTGCGCCCTCACGGCGCCGGTCCGGCAGATGGGCGGCGCAGTAGAGCAGGGCGTTCGTCGCGTACGGGAAGGGACTACCAGCGTCCAGCTCGTCAGTCGCCCCCGGAGCCACGCCCAGGCGGCGTCCGATGCCGGGCGGGATCGTCGCGCTGGTCAGGATGACCGTGGCCCGAGCCCAGAGGGCGTCGGTCAGCATCGGCCCGATATCGAGGGGAGCAACCTTGAGCACAGGCGCGTGCGGGAGTCCCTCGGCCCAGGCGACCTGGTCCGGACCGAC
>DASXZJ010000130.1:0-48375 GCA_036502025.1 Acidimicrobiales bacterium
TTGACCCGCAACGACCTTGTCCTTGTGCAGTGTCAGGTGGACCTTCATCGGAGCTGAAGTCGGTTGGCTAGCTCCTGCGAATCCTCCTACACCGATCAGCAGCCATAGACAGATAGGAGCAGCTGTTTGGATACGCACGGCTCAATCATGCCCCCGATGCGGTGACTTGTCGCACAGGGAGTGCATCAGGTCGCCGGGACGGTACGGCAACTTCGGCACTTTCGAGCTACCCGCGGCCGAGCGCACTCAAGCGAGCCGCCATAGGGTTTTGGACACTGTGACGAAGCATCGGATCCAATGGAGTTGTCTCACCCTCATATTGGTTGGCCTCTTCTCATCATTTGAGACTGCTGGCGCCCACGCTCAGCCGCAGCAGGCAACCGGTTTGGGCCCACCGTCCTCCATCGGACTGCCCCTAATCTCGGTGGTCTGCTCCACCCCGAGCAACTGTGTCGCCATTGGTACGCCGATCTATGGACACACCCTTGGCCCAATCGCTGTCCGAACCGCCAATGGAGGTGCGGCCTGGGCCAGTACCGGAAGTCTGAGCGGGGTCAAGACTCTCTACGCATTGGCGTGTGCCTCCAGTCGCACCTGCGTTGCCGTCGGCACCAACACAAAGGGGAGCAATCAACGTGGTGCCGTCGTCAGGACTCAGAACGGAGGGACCGCGTGGTCGGTGGTTCCGGCGTTGCCCAAGGGTGTCGGGGATCTCACCGGTATCTCCTGTCCGACGAAGACTTTCTGCATGGCGGTCGGATCGACCAGTTCATCCTACGAAGCGGTTGCAATGAGCTCGAACGATGGCGGTCGCCGTTGGGACGCCGTGGCTGTCCCAAAAGGTGAGAACGAACTGACTTTGGTTGCCTGCACGACCCGTCGCGACTGCATCGCCGAAGGAGAGGTCGAATCCATCGTCGGTGACCCCAGCGGCGGCAATCGGATCAGCATCATCACGACCAACAACGGCGGATCCAGCTGGAAGCAGCGCCCGATTCCGATTGACAGCGCCGCGCCCCCCGGATTCCCGTCCTTCACCGGCCTGACGTGCGCCACGCCCAACCACTGCTTACTCTTGGGCGACGCCACTCCGCCCGACGGTTCGTCATTGGGGGTGATCTTGTCGAGTTCCGACAGCGGCGCGTCGTGGACCGACCAAGCCCTGCCGCCCGACACAACCATATTGAACGGCATCTCGTGCGGCAGTGCCACTCAGTGTGTAGCAGCGGGCGGCGGCTTCGGGGGGAGAGGTGGCAGCACCCAAGATCTTCTCTCGACCAACAACGGCGGACAGACCTGGACCGTGCGCTCGGTGCCCCCGTCTGCGGAAGGCCTAGACGGCGTCTCATGCTCGTCGGCGACGTCCTGCCTGGCGGTTGGTTTCGCCTACTCCTCGGCGGCGCCCACGGCACAGCCAGCGGCGGTCATAGTCACCCATGACGGAGGAGTCACCTGGAATGCCACCCCATAACAGGACGCTATGGCAGCGATCTCGTCCACGACACCAGGTGTCCCCAGTTCGCCAGAACTGTGCGCAGCTAATCGTCCAGGACGACGGCAATCATGCACCGCCCGGACGCACCGTTGCTCATCTGGTCCAGCGACGTTGGCGGTGATGACCGCTCACCCGCAAGTAGTCCGAGCGCCCTGCGATTCGCAACGTCGATTGGATCTTTGGAGAAGTCGGCGATCCGACTCAGAGCCGGATAGGCCACTTTGTCCTCGATCAGGAAGCCATCGAGGCCTAGGACCCGGACAGCCCGGTGAGTCGCCTCAGCGATCAGGTCCGGGGCCGCCTCGGCGGTAACGAAACTCTCAGCACCCTCAGCCTTGAGACTCGACGGACGAGACGATCGCTGTCACAGTCTTTCTGCCAAGTCCTGAGACCTCTGCAAGTTGACGAATGGATGCTCCGGCTCGATGCGCGACGCGAATCATGTCATCCCGGATTGCAGACTCCTTCTCAGCCCGCTCGGCACTCAACCCCACGACGACGAGAGCAGACCTGGCCTCGCCTTCCACTCCGTTCCGGTACTTGTCCATTGCGGTTGTTGCAGCATGCACATCGGCATTGGTATAACTCATCGTTCCTCCCGAAGGCCGGTGGCGAGTCTGTCCCGGATTGTCATCAACAGCGGAACTCGGGGTGACAGCTCGGCTCTCGCTTCGGCGTCGTTCAGGTGCGCCAGCGTCATTGCAAGGAGTTCCAGCACCTCTATACGTTCCAGTTCGTTTTTCACCACTGGTCCCAATGTAGCCGCTAGTGGTCCGTTTCGGACCATCAGACATGCCGCCGAGTCTGATTGCGAACAGGGAGGGTCCCCGACCGCCGGGTCAATGGGACGCTCCAACAAGATCGAGGTTGGTGTCAGCCGGAAAACCCTGCGACAAACGCCTCCTGCCGGCCGGACTCCACCGCGTCAGCGCAGTAGTTCGCACGCACCCAAGCGACCGCATCCTCGGGAGGGAGCCCGGTCAGAATGGCGAGACAGGCCAGGGCAGTTCCGGTCCGTCCATGCCCGCCGAGGCAACCGACCTCGACTCGGCTCTGGTCACGAGCCCGCTCGAGCAGCGATGTCAACGCATTCGCCAGGCCAGCGGGATCACTGGGCACGCCGAAATCCGGCCAATCGAGGTGATCGTGAGTCCACGGGGGATCCCACCGCGGGTCTAAGTACAGACCGAAGTCTGGAAGCTGCTCACGGGTATAGGGATCCGTCGCATCGAAGGAGACGGCCATAACCTCCGTCCGGTCGGGCAACACCACGACGGAACGATGTCGATGCACGTCGAATCGCTGATGGTCGTGGCCAGGATCGGCACACCCGGCCGGTTGAGCGTCGACGTACCAGTGGACCTCGCACTGGGCGCACACCACGACCGAGCGGATGTACGTCACAAGTCCATTCTTGCAAGGAGGCCCCAACCCGGGCCAGCATCCCGGGTATCCCCGTTTGCTGGTTTCGGCAGTGCTATCTCGCCGAGGACGCCTTCCTCAAAAACCGATGGAAGTGTGGATCAAACTCCTTTTCGTCGGCTGATGCCACCTCGTCAACCGACCACCACCGAGCGCTCCGAAACTCGACTTCATCAATAGTCAATCGCAACTTTCGAGATCCCTCACCAATGAACCACAGGCTGACGTCGGTGTGACCGGGATCAAGTCCGCTAGTCCTGGTGACCGTAAGGAAGGCCGGGTTCACTCCGTTGCCCGCAAGTAAGACATCGATTCCTAATTCCTCGCGGCATTCTCGACGAGCTGTTGCCGCAGGATGCTCGTCGAGTTCGACGTGGCCGCCGGGCGGAAGGAACAAACCAGAGTTCACGTGGTCAACCAGCAACACATCGAAGTTGTTGTGATCGAGAAGGACGACATACGACACCAGATGTCGAGGCGGAGTGGCTGGTTTTGAGCGTCGAAAGACATCGTCGGTGTCTTCGAGCCACCGGAGCGTGTCGGCAACGTGCTCGGCCTCCAGTCGATCCAGCGGAGCAATATTGGCCACGAGATCATGAATGGTTGCCACAGAATCACGCATCGGGTTCAGTTTGCCTCAGCGGTGTTCGAGTGGGAGAGATCGTGCCCCCTACGCCGGGTCGGTGGGACATTGGCATTTCGGGGACCGAGGATTCCAAGAAGCAAATGGTGCAGAATAAGGCCGTGGTCCAGGAGGCCCAGGCACCTACTCCGGCGGACAATGGGCTCCTCCCCGGCTCGTCGACATCGGCGCAGTGGGTAGCTGCTGGGGCGGCGGCTGCCATCGGTATCGCACTCGGTGCCCTAGGCACGGTGCTTGTTGCACCCGGACAGTCGCTGGCAGTGCCAACCGGCATCGTGGCGGCCGTCGGCGGTGGGATCGTGTTGGTGTCATGGGTAGTGGCCTCGTTCCGGGCGAGACGACGGGCCGGCTGGGTCCTCGCCGTGGGAGTGGCGGTTGTGACTGTGTTGGCCTGCCTTTGGACGTTCGAGTTCGCCCTCCCTGCCGCCTTGGAGTGGTCGAGCGCGACCGTTCAGGCTCAGAACACCTTCAATAGGCTGCACCACTCTTCTCAAATGCGGCATGGAACTTTGCCACCACAGCCCTGCATCGTTCACGACAGCGGTTCAGTCGGTCCACTTACGGCGCCGTACAAGGAGTGTGCCATTTGGACGCCAGAAGGTCACGCGCTGACGTTCGTCTCCGGTAGTAAGCGCAACTCTGGAGGTCTCGTCTATACCGACCGACCGTCGGCGTTTTTCGCGGACGAATGTGACCGCCACTTGATCGGCAACTGGTGGATGTTTGCTCCCTCGACGGTCTCCAACGGAGACCCTGGAAGCTGCTCCTACGGGTACCAGTTCCACGGCGGCCCGTGAGCCTGGGGGTCCCATAGCGCTGGGAATGGGACGCTGTGACACATCGGGGGATACCGTGACGCCGTGGATCTTCCAGAGCTGGTGGTCACTGATGCTGCCGAATGGCGGACTTGGTTGAGTAACCACCGGTCCAAGTCGCAAGGAGTATGGCTCGTGCTTGCCAAGAAGGGCACTACACACCCAACCACGCTCTCCTACAACGAGGCTCTGGACGAGGCGATCTGCTTTGGCTGGATCGATGGGCAGCTCGGGCGGCGTGACCAGGCGACGTTCCGGAGACGATTTACACCCAGAAACGCTCGGAGCCCTTGGTCCCAACGGAACGTCACCATCGCCGAGCGGTTGAGCGCCTCCGGCCGAATGCATCGGTCAGGGGAAGACGAGGTTCAGCGAGCGAAAACCGACGGTCGATGGAATACGGCCTACGCCGGACAAGCCAGCGTGGAAGTTCCGGAAGACCTGCAGAACGCCTTGGCTGCCAATCCCCGTGCTCGAACGATGTTTCTCAAGCTCACGAGTGCGAACCGGTACTCCATCCTCTATCGGATCGAGAGCGCAAAGAGGATTGAGACCCGAACCAGACGCATCGAGATGTTTGTAGAGATGTTGGCCCGGGGCGAGACAGTTCACCCGCACGATCCACGATCACCGGAGTAGTCGGGCGACCTGACGGAGCCGACGACCCGTTCGGCGGAACTGGGCGTGGCTGACCCGTACAACGGTGGCACCGCCCGGCCCCACAAATGGCGAAGGCGCGCCACCGAATATTCGGCTTTCGATGAATGGACCGCGCGATCTCAGGGCGCTCTCCGAGTATGCCTTCGATAGGACGCGTCACCGACTGGCGACCTTGGAAGATGATGAGTACTTCTGGTAACCGGCTCCCGGTTGTTGGTCAATACGCGTCTCAGCGAACGGCATCGCGACGGTCGATCGGCGCCTGCGGCCAGAGCAACCCCGTTCACGACCATGGCTTGGCGACTGTGGCATCTCATCGACTGCTACGGCGCTGACCGAAACGAACAGCTCTTGCTCGTAACTGACGGCGGCGGTGGGGAACTCAGGTGCGCGCCATCCCCCAGCGCCAGCACCGTGCTCGATGCGCTCGACCGGGCACACCAGTGGTGGGTGGGTCTGCTCGACGGAATGTCCGAGCAGGCCTTGTCTCAGCCGCTAGGGCCGCGTGCTGGTCCCTATGCGGACGAAGATCGAGCCGCTTACGTGCTGCCCCAGCTCGATGAGATGATCCACCACGGGGCGGAGTTGGGAGCGCTGCGAGATCTATACGCCCTATGGATCACTGGTCGAAGGTGACGGGGGTGACCCAATACCCGGGGTTAGTGGGACGGTCTGGCGCCATGGGCAAACAGGGGTCCGGGCTTCGCTCGGCGGAATCGTGCTTCTAGAAGGGTCCTACGAAATGCTCGCACCAGTGCTCTGGCTAGGTGGTTAGCGTCACCAGTGACATATCGCAATCACCCAGCGCTTCGGAGGCCGCCATGTCCCAGGTCCGTGTCCACAACTTCTCGATCTCCCTGGACGGGTTCGGGACCGGCGAGGGCATCACGTTCGACGCCCCGTTCGGCCATGCCGGCCATCGCCTGCACGAGTGGTATTTCGCCACCCGCTTCTGGCACTCGATGGTCGGTGATGCCGGTGGCACCGTCGGTGTCGACCATTCGTTCGCCGAACGGATTGAGCTCGGGTTCGGTGCAGAGATCATGGGCCGGGGCAAGTTCGGTGCGCAGAACGGGCCCTGGGCCGATGTCGGCACTGACGAGGAGTGGCGGGGCTGGTGGGGGCCGAATCCGCCGTTCCACACGCCCGTGTTCGTGCTGACGCATCACGCGCGCCCGCCGATCGAGATGGAGGGCGGCACCGTGTTCCACTTCGTCGACGCCTCTCCGCCGGAGGCACTCGTCCTCGCCCGGGAGGCCGCCGGTGACCTCGACGTGCGCATCGGCGGCGGCCCGACGGTCATCCGCGACTTCCTCGCCGCCGACCTCATCGACTTCCTCCACGTCGTCCAGGTGCCGATCCTGCTCGGCCGCGGCGCTCGTCTCTGGGACGGCCTCGAAGGTGTCGAGGAGCACTTCAACCTCGAGGCAGTCTCGTCACCGAGCGGCGTCACCCATCTGACCTTCACCCGCCGATGACCGATCCTGCGGCGGCGTGCCCCCGTTCATGGTCGGCGGGACAGTTCGGGATGTCGGAGGCGTGTGCCAGGATGGGGCTCAGCGACCGGCCCAACATCGCCGTAGCTGCTCGCACGAATGTCAACGAATGGAGGGTGGCGTGACTGAACCAACTCCAATCACCGAGTTGAGCGCCTTCAGCAGCCCCAATGCGACACCGACAGAGTGGTCTCGGGCTCGGGATGAGCTGGCGGGCGCTGAGCTGTATTGGCTTTCTACGGTTCGGCCGGACGGGCGGCCGCACGTCACGCCCCTGCTGGGAATATGGCTCGAAGGAGCTTTGTACTTCTGTACCGGGCCGACCGAACGGAAAGCAAAGAATCTTTCAGCCAATCGTCATTGCATCCTTGCGACGGGGCAGAGCACCCTCGAGGGACTCGATCTCGTGATTGAAGGTACGGCCGAAGGTGTGAGTGACACGACCGAGCTTGGACGTGTCGCCACAACCTATGAGTCGAAGTACGGAGCCCATTTCGTCGCTCCAGATGGAACGTGGTCCGGTCTGGGTGACGCCATTCGGCACGCGGAGGTACTCGTCTACCGGGTGACACCCGAGACCGGGTTCGGATTTGGCAAGGGAGGAATGTTCAGCCAAACGCGCTGGAGCTTCTAGGCAGCCCCGTCCGCCGGCTCAGAGAGCTGTCCCAACCCGGCCCGCCAATCAGCCCGTTGGCCGCCACGGTTTCACCCACCCGCTGGCGGGCCATCCTTCCACGGCTGCCATAAGCGGACCGCTCAACGCTCCGTCGAGGGCCTCGCGGATGATGTCGGCATGTCCGGCATGGCGCGCCGTCTCTTCGAGCAGGTGCAGCAGGATCCACCGAACCGTGCAGCCCTCGGGATCGGGAAACCAGGGCTCCGCTGGGAGCGGTATCCGGCGCCCCAAGTCGTTGCTTCCGACAATGGCAACATCGGTTTGGGCAGACGCTTCTTCGTACTGCCGGATGGCCGTAGCCAGCGTCTCGCCCTCTGAGAGGTGAAAACCTGCCATGTAATCGTCGAAAGCCGTATCGCTTGGCGGTTCGCCGAGCAGGCAATCGGTCCACCCCCGCTCCGCATCGGTGAGGTGCTTGACCAGCCCGCCCAGGCTTAACCCACTCGGAGTGGGCGTGAGGCGAGCGTGATCCTCGCGCCATCCGTGAGTGGCGTTGCGAACCGCCTCCCTCTGGTGCTCGAGGAAGACGAGCAGCCCTTCTTGCTCGTTTCGGATCAAGGGTGCGTTGAGCGGGATGCTTCGGAGTATCCCACCGGAAGGGGGCAGAACCTGGCTGGTTCCCGGCGGAGCTCGCCTCGCCGCGTCGATGGGAGCCCGGCGTGGGCGGGACTACCCCGCGCCGCGAGCGGTGGCGTGATCGCCCTTGGATGGGAACGGACAAGTCACCTTCGGGTTTCGGCTTGTAGCCTCGTTGGTCGCGTCCCTGACAGCAGGGGAAGGAGGTTGGATGCCGGCGTGCTCCCGCTGCCTGGTCGAGGTGTTCCCGGGGACTGCCCTGTGTCCCAACTGCGGCGCTGTCATCAGGCCGCGTGCCGTTCCTCGAGCGGCGCCCAAGCGCGTCGGGAAGACGCGGCAGCGCCTGAACGCCCTGAGCGCCAAGGATCGAGTCGCCGGCCCCGCCACCTTGGCCCTCCTCGTCTCCTTCTGGCTGCCCTGGTACGGCCTCGGTCCCTTATCGGCTGATGGACTCAGCGTCCATGGATGGCTGTTCATCGCGGTCCTGGACTCGTTTGTGCTGGTCCTCTACGTCCTGATCACCATGTTCGATGTCGGCGACCTCGCGAACCAGGGCCGGATGTCCAAGGATCAGCTCCTGGTCCTCATGACCGGGGTCAATGCTGCTCTCGTGGTACTGGGCTTCCTTCTGAAGCCGGCCGGGTTCAGCTGGTCCTGGGGCGCCTTTCTCGCCCTGGCCGCTGCCCTCGTGGCCTTTCTCCCTTTCGGCGTTCCCCTCATCCAGGCCCGGCGCCGTCGCTGAATCCGTCCCCGCCGGCCCGAAGGATGCGTCCTCGGCCAGAAGGTGCCTAGACCAGCAAGACCACGGGCACGATCATCGGCCGTCGTCGCGTGCGGTCACCCACGAAGCGACCGAGGGCCTTGCGGGCGTGCCGGCTCAACACCTCGATGTCACGGGCCCCGTCGCGCAGGGCCTGGGTCACGGCGGCCCCCACCACGTCGCTGGCCTCGCCGAGGAGCTCCTCGGCTTCGGGGGCATGCACCCAGCCGCGCGTCTCGATGACGGGGGCACAGCTGAGCGTGCCCTGGCGGTTGTCGACGGTCACCACCACCATGACCACCCCCTCCTCGGCCAGCTTCTGGCGGTCGCGGAGAACCCCGTGCCCGATGTCGCCCACGGTGCCGTCGACGTAGACGTAGCCGGCCGGGACCTTGCCGTCGCGCTTGATGCCCTTGGCGGTGAGGGTGATGGCGTCGCCGTCCTCGCAGAGCAGGACCTTCTCGGGCGCGATGCCCATGGAGAGCCCGATGCGGGCGTGGTGCACCAGGTGCCGGTACTCGCCGTGCACGGGCACGAAGCACTCGGGCTTGGTCACCTGCATGAGCGTCTGCAGTTCGCCGGCCTTGGCGTGTCCGCTGACGTGGACGGCCTCGGTGCCCGAGTGGATGACCTCGGCGCCCCGCCGATGCAGTTCGTCGATGACCCGGCCCACCGACCACTCGTTCCCCGGGATGGGGTGGGCGCTGATGACGACCACATCGCCCTCGCCGACCCGCAGCCATTTGTTGTCGCCCGTGGCCATGAGGGACAGGGCCGACATCGGCTCACCCTGGGAGCCGGTGGAGATCACACACATCTCCCCCGGGGGGACCGAGTCGACATCCTCGATGTCGACCTGGGCCCCCTTCGGCACGCTGACGATGCCGAGTCGGACACCCAGTTCCACGTTCTTGCCCATGGAGCGTCCGAGCGTGGCCACCTTGCGGCCGTTGGCCGTAGCGGCGTCGATGATCTGCTGCACCCGGTGCAGGTGGCTGGCGAAGCAGGCGATCACGATGCGCTTGCCCGGCTTGGAGGCGAAGACGCGCTGGAGCGTCACGCCGACGGATGACTCGGAGGCGGTGAAGCCCGGCTCCTCCGCGTTGGTGGAGTCCGAGAGGAGGAGGCGGATTCCCACCGTCTCGGCCAACTGCCCCATGCGGGCCAGATCGGTCCGGCGGCCGTCGACCGGCTGGAGGTCCAGCTTGAAGTCGCCCGAGTGAAGGATCACGCCCTGCGGCGTGTGGAAGGCGATGGCGCACGCCTCGGGCACCGAGTGGGTGGTCGGGATGAACTCGACCT
The DNA here is from genome assembly GCA_036502025.1 of Acidimicrobiales bacterium. Classification (GTDB taxonomy): domain Bacteria; phylum Actinomycetota; class Acidimicrobiia; order Acidimicrobiales; family RAAP-2; genus Bog-473. The sequence continues at coordinate 9,846 of DASXZJ010000130.1, forward strand.
CGCACGGGCCGATGCGGCGGCGCTCGCCGTCCTTGACCACGATGAAGTCGGTGCGGTCGCCCAGCCCCGCCTCCTCGACCCGGTGCCGGGCCAGCCCGACGGTCAGCTCGGAGCCGTAGATCGGGGCCTGCAGGTCGCGCAGGAGATAGGCCAGTCCCCCGGTGTGGTCCTCGTGGCCGTGGGTCAGCACGATGCCGTCCACCCGGTCGGCGCGCTCACGCAGGTAGGTGAACTCGGGCAGCACCAGGTCGATGCCCGGCATGTCGGGGTCGGGGAACATGATCCCGCAGTCGAGGACGATGATGCGGCCGTCGACCTCGATGCAGGCGCAGTTGCGGCCGATCTCCCCGAGCCCGCCGAGGAAGACGACGCGGACCGGCTTGGCCCCTGAGCGCGCGGAGGGTTGTTGCTGCCGTACCTTCTGCTTCTCAGGCAAGCGGGGCGACCGTGGCTGGGGGCGGGCCCAAGGCGGCGAGCACCTTGGCCGCCTGGGCATCGAGCTCGGGGGTGGACGCGCCCATCGGCAGCCGGCACTGCCCGACCCTGAGCCCCATGGCCCGGCACACGGCCTTGGCGGGCAACGGGTTGGGGTACTCGTCGCTGCCCTCGAAATCGAACGACTCCAGCAGCTCGGCGTGGCCGGCGAGTGCGGTGGTGAGATCCCCGGCCAGGAAGGCGTCGACCACCTTCCGGAATTGAGGGCCGACCCAGTGCGCGGCCACGCTGATGACGCCCACCGCGCCCACGGCGAGGAGGGGCAGCGTCATGATGTCGTCACCGCTGTAGACCTCGAAGTGCGCCGGCAACTGGGGCACCAGGTGCGACGTGCCCGCCGGATCGCCGGCCGCGTCCTTGAGCGCCACGATGGACGGCACGTCGTGGGCCAGGCGCAACAGGGTGGACCGCTCAATGCGCCGCCCGGCGCGCACCGGGATGTCGTAGAGCGCCACGGGCAGCCCGTCGGCCGCCTCGGCCACCGTGCGGAAGTGCTCGTAGAGGCCGGCCTGCGAGGGGCGGTTGTAGTACGGCGTCACCAGCAGGACGGCGTCGACCCCGCACGACGCGGCCAGCGCCGTCATCTTGACGGAATGCTCGGTGTCGTTGGACCCGGTCCCGGCGATGACCGGCACGGTCACCGCCTCGGCGACGGCGCGCCAGAGGTCGCACTTCTCCTCGTCGGTCAGCACCGAGCTCTCGCCGGTCGAGCCGCTGAGCACCAGCCCGTCGCTCCCGTGCCCAGCCAGCCAGCGCGCCAGCTCCACGGCGGCGTTCAGGTCCAGCGCACCCGTCTCGTCGAACGGCGTCACCATGGCGGTGACCATGCGCCCGAACCGGGGCGCGCTCTGCAGGGGACTCATTGCTGCTTCAGGTTACCAGTCGTCTGCGGGCCCCCGAAGGAGCCCGGGTGGGACCGGGGCCGGTCAGGCGACCTGGCGGTCGACCGGTGAACCGTCGGCGAAGGCGTCCTCGTCCTGGGTCGAGTCGGTCAGGTTCTCGAAGGCGATGGCCCCCATCTCGGTGAACTTCTCGCGCAGCCAGCCGTCGGCGGCATCGAGCAGGCCCAGCTTCTTGAGGTTGGGGACGATCTTGGAGAAGAGCAGGATCTGGAAATCGTCGCGCTCGGGCGCCACTTCCATGATCTTCATCACGTCGGAGGTCGGGACCTCCATGCGCTCCCAGACTTCCTGCATGACCATGCGGTCCTTCATGCGGATGGCCGCTTCGAAGGCGAACTCCTGGCGCTCGCGCAGCTCGGCCGCGTTGAGCTCCTGGTAGTACTCCTTGAGGCTGAGCACGCCGAAGGCCACGTGACGGGCCTCGTCGGCCATGACGTAGCGCAGCAGCTTCTTGAGCAGCGGCTCGGTGGTCATCATGTGGATGAAGCCGAAGGCGGCCAGGGCCAGACCTTCGACCATGATCTGCATGCCGAGGTAGGTCATGTCCCAGCGCGAGTCGCTCACGATGTCATCGAGCAGCAGGCCCAGGTGCGCGTTCATCGGGTAGTGACCCGACAGCTTGGTGTCGAGGTACTTGGAGAACACCTCGACATGGCGGGCCTCGTCCATCACCTGGGTGGCGGCGTAGTACTTGGCATCGATCCACGGCACCGTCTCGACGATCTTGGCCGTGCAGAGCAGCGCGCCCTGCTCGCCGTGCATGAACTGGGACAGCATCCAATTCTGGTTCTCGATGCCGAACTGCATGAAGCGCTTCTCGTCCCATGTCTCGAGCACGGTGCCGGCCAGGGCGTTGGGGTCCCACTGCGCCATGGCGGCGTTGGCCTCGGCGTTGGCCATGACGACCCGCTCCTGGTCCACCTCGATGGACCAGTCCAGGTCAGTCTGACCGTTCCACTGGGCCTTCTTGGCCTTCTCGTAGAGCTTGTCGAGCTGGGGCTTGGCCCCCTTCTCGTAGTCCCAGGTGAACTCCGCCGGGCAGTTGTCCGGTACCCGGTGGAACCCCTCGACGTCGTACTGGCCGACGAAGTTCAGTACGGCCTCGAGGTCGTTGATCTTCTCGCGACCGATCAACTCGAGGTTGGTCTTCAGCATCTGCTGGTCGTCATCGACGGTGGTCATGACACTGCCCCCTTGGTGGTGGTTGTGGTGGATGAGGTGAGAGAGAGATCGTCGGCCGAGGCCCGCAGGGCCAGGATCCCGGGCAACACGAAGGTGCGCACCAGGGCCCGGGTGTCACCGGGGTCGGTCAGGTCGGTGCCCGGCGCGGGATCGGCCACGTAGGCCAGGACGATGCGCACGGCCCATTCGGCGGCCCGCGAGGCCTGGTCGGGGTCCAGCCAGCGGCCGAAGAACGGGGCGGCGAAGTCGCCTGCCGTGATCAGGATCCGGTCCATGTCGGCGAAGGTGAGGTGGGGCAGGATCACCCCGGCCTCGTGGCAGAGGAGGTAGTTGACCGCGCTGTGGGAGCTGAGGCGGCGGGCCGCCTCGACCATGCCGGCCACCAGCACGTCTTCGAGGTCGGTCGCCTCGCCCATGGCGACGGCCAGGGCGGAGAAGAGGCGGGCCACCTCGGTCTCGACCACGGCGGCCAGGACGTCTTCCTTGCCGCCGGGGAAGGTCCGGTAGAGGGTGGCCCGTGAGAAACCAGCCGCTCGGGCGATGTCGTCGAGGGTGGTCTTGGCCACACCCTGGCGGGCCAGGCATTCCAGGGTGGCATCGACCAGGCGTACCCGGGTGGACGAACGGTCGTCGGCCCCCAGGTGGTGCACCACGCGACGCTCCTGGTGGCCCGGAGGGCAGCTGGTTCTCGGTTCGGCGCTCAATCCGGCGTGGCCCACTGGTGAAACATTACGGCGACTTTTGTCTCAATGTCAACCATGCCCCGACTGGCTACCCCCAGTTCACGTGCCCGGGGGCGACCGCCAGGACCAGCACGACCAGCCCGACCAGGGTGGCGGCGCTGCCGGCCACGGTGAGGGCGATCCCCCGGGCGACGTCCCGTAGCTGGCCGGCGTAGTCGTAGAGCAGGGCGGTGAGCGAGCCGATGATCAGGCCGCCGAGGTGGGCCCGCCAGTCGATGTTCCCGGTGAAGCCGATGACCAGGTTGATGGCGATGAGCGCCACCACCTGCCCGAGAGGCTGGCGCCGGCGCTGAGCCAGGATCACGTAGGCGCCCATCACCCCGAAGATGGCGCCCGAGGCGCCGGCACCGAACTCGCTGGCCGAGCTGAGCAGGTAGGAGGCGACGCTGCCCCCCAGGCCGGCCAGCAGGTAGAGCGTCACGAACCGGGTCTTGCCCAACATGACCTCGACCGCCGGGCCGACGATGACCAGGGCGATCATGTTGAAGGCGATGTGCAGGAAGTTCAGGTGCAGGAACATCGCCGTGACCAGCCGGTAGTACTGGTGGAAGTAGTGGATGTTGACCGGCTGGAGGGCGAAGCGGCTTATGGCACGGTCGCTGCCGAACCCGCTGGCCACGAAGACCACCACGTTGACGGCGATGAGGATGAGGACGATCGGCGTGGGGTTGGTCGAGCCGACCACCCCGGTGCGGTTGGGGTTGGCGAACGGGCGGATGGTCCGGCTCGCCTTGGTCCCGGCCCTGATGCAGTCGGGACACTGCCACCCGACCGGCGCGTGCTGCATGCAGTCGGTGCAGATGGGGCGGTCGCAGTGGGCGCACGTCACGTTGGCCGGCCGATCGGCGTGGCGGTAGCAGGTCGGCGGCGGGACGGGAGCGCTCACCGGATGCCGGCCAGCAGTTCGGCCCGCACGAGGCGGGCCACCTGCTCGGGATCGTTGAGGTCCCAGCGGCCGGGCGAACCGATGTAGGAGAGGACCATGCGCGCCAGAAAATCGGCGGCCGCGTCCAAGTCAGTCCCCTCCGCCATCCCGTGCCGCACGAGATAGGGAACGAGGAAGGCGGCCACAAGCTTGTGGGTCTCATTGGCCTCGACGGTCAGGCGGGGCAACAGGATCTCGGGCTCGGTCTGCAGGATGCGCTGGAGCACCTCGTGCTCCAGGATGGCGTTGTGGGCGAAGACCAGACCCCGTTCCATGACCTCCTCCAGCGTCTCGGCGTCGTGCACCTCGTCGTAGAGGCGCAGGAAGAAGCGGGCGAACTCCCAGCCCACCACCGCACCGATCAGCTCGTCGCGCCCGCCCGGGAAGTAGCGGTAGACGGTGGCCCTTGACACGCCGGCCTCGCGGGCAGCATCTTCGACCGTCGTCTTGGCCAGTCCCCAGCGGGCCACACAGTCATAGGTCGCCTGCAGCAGGCGCTCCCGGACGTCGCTCATGGCGGGCCGAGGCTCACAGACCGAGCAGGGCCTCGATGCCGATCGTCAGCCCGGGCCGGTCGGCCACGGCGCGGACGGCCAGCAGGACGCCCGGCATGAACGAGCGCCGGTCGTAGGAGTCGTGCCGGATGGTCAGGCTCTGGCCCAGGGCGCCGAAGATGACCTCCTCGTGGGCGATGAGCCCCGGCAACCGCACCGAGTGGATGCGCACCTCTCCCGGGCCTTCCGCCCCTCGCGCCGCGGGAAGCACCACCTCGGTGGTCGCGTCCGTCGGGAAGGCATCGGCGCCGGCGCGCTGGCGGGCCGCGGCGATGGCGGCCGCCGTGTGCAGCGCGGTGCCCGACGGCGCGTCGCGCTTGGCGTCGTGATGGAGTTCGATCACCTCGACCCCGTCCATGTGCGGGGCGGCCAGCTCGCAGAACCGCATCAGCAGCACGGCCCCGATGGCGAAGTTGGGCGCGACGATCGCGTTGGCCGTCGAGTCGGCGAAGAGGCGGCCCGCCTCGTCGAGCTCGGCCGCCGTCAACCCGGTCGTGCCCACCACGGCGTGGATGCCCTCCCGGGCGTAGAAGGCGAGGTTGGCCCGGGTGGCCTCGGCCACCGTGAAGTCCACCACCACGTCCGCGCCGCGCTCGCGCAGGGCGGCCACGTCGGCCACCACCGCGAACCCCTCGACCTCGGTGCCTACGGCTCCGGGATCCACCGCCGCCACCAGCTCTAAATCAGGCGCCCCCACGACGGCCCGGCACACCTCGCCGCCCATCCGTCCGCCGGCGCCCGCCACACCGACCTTCGTCATCACCGCCAACCCTACCGGGCAGCCATGGCGACCACGTGGCGGTCGAAGTCCTCTTCGTCGAAGGGGCCCACGGCGCTCAGGGTGCGCGGCTCGCGCCGAAGCTCCTGAGCCCGCGCCAGCACGTCGTCGCGGGTGACGACGTCGACGTGCGCCAGCACCTCGTCGATCCGCTGCACCTCGCCGTGGAGCAGGAGCGAGGCCCCGATGCGGCTCATGCGGGCGCCCGAGTCCTCCCCCGAGAGCAGCATCTCAGCCCGCAGGTTGCCCTTGGCCACGGCCAGCTCCCGGTCGGTGATGCCGTGCTCCGCCAACAGGTCGAGCTCCCCGGCCACGATGCGCAGGACCTCGTCGACGTGCTCGGGCGCGGTGCCGACCACCACGGCCAGCGACCCGGCGTCCTGGTAGGCGGCCCGCTCGGACCAGATGGAATAGGCCAGGCCGCGCTCTTCGCGCACCTTCTGGAAGAGGCGGCTGGAGAGGCCGCCACCGAGAACGTGGTTGAGCACGGCCAGGGACCACCGCCGGTCGTCGGTGCGGGGCACCGAGCGCATGCCGTACACCACGTGGGCCTGTTCGGTCGGCCGGCGCACCACGTGAAGCGCCCGGGCGTCGGGACCGGGGGCGGTCCGGACGGGCGCCTCGCCGCCGGGCGTACCGGCGAAGCGCCGCTCGAGGTCGGCCGCCACCGCCTCGTGGGTGCAGTCGCCGGCCACCGAGACGACCATGTTGGCGGGCCGGTAGTGCCGCTCGAAGAAGGTGCGGATGTCGTCGGCCGTCAACGCCCCGATCGTGCCGGCCGTGCCCAGGGTGTCGCGCCCGAGCTCGTGCCCGGTGAAGAGTGACGATTGCCACTGTTCGGCGGCCAGGTCGGCCGGCTCGTCGGAGTGCATCAGGATCTCGTCGAGGATGACGGTGCGCTCGGCATCGACATCGGCGGGGCGCAGCGCCGGCTCCCACATGATCTCGCTGAGGATGTCCAGCCCCAGGGGAAGGTGCTCGGCCAGCAGGCGCACGTAGAAGGTCGTGTATTCCTTGGTGGTGAAGGCATTGCAGTCGCCCCCCACCTCATCGAGTGACTCGGCGATGGCGGCGGCCGAACGCGCCTCGGTGCCCTTGAACAGCAGGTGCTCCAGGAAATGCGAGGCACCGGAGAGCCGGTCGGGCTCGTCGCGGGAGCCCGAGCCCACCCAGTAGGCCACCGCCACCGAGCGCACATCCGCCATGGTCTCGGTGACCAGGCGGATGCCGCTGGGTAGGACGGAAGTCTGGATCAACGGCGACGCGAGCGGCCGCGGGGCGGGCGGCGGTCGCCACCCCCACTGCGACCCTCACCTTCGGCCGCCCCTGGGCCGAGGTCACCGAGGTCCGCTACCAGCTCGGCCTCGAAGGCATCCTCGAAGGAAGGCACGCCGTTGCTGACGGCGGGCGCCGGCGCGGCGTCGCGAGCCCGGTCACCCCGGTCCCGATCGCCACCACGGTCACGGTCGCCGCCGCGGTCACCCCGGTCACGGTCACGACCACCACCACCGCCGCCGCCGGAACTCTCCGGGGCGCCGGCCAGCGACAGAGAGACCTTGCCCTGGGGATCGATGTCGTCCACCCGGACTTCCACCGGCTGACCCAGGGTCAACACGTCCTCGACGTTGTTGATGCGGGCGCCACCGGCCAGGGAAGACAGTTTGGAGATGTGGAGCAGGCCGTCACGGCCGGGCAGCACGTTGACGAAGGCGCCGAACTTGGTGATGTTGACCACCTTGCCGGCGTAGACCGCGCCCACATCGGCGGTCGGCGGATCGAGGATGAGCGAGATACGACGGCGAGCTTCCTCGACCGCGTTCCCGTCCACGGCACCGATGGTGACCGTGCCGACCATCCCGTCGTCGTCGACCGCGATGTCCGCACCCGTCTCCTGCTGCAGGGTGTTGATGACCTTGCCCTTGGGCCCGATGACCTCACCGATCTTGTCGATCGGGATCTCCATGGAGACGATCTTCGGCGCGCTGAGCGCGACCTCCTCGCGTGGCTCGGCGATGGCCGAGGCCATGACGGCCAGGATGGCCAGCCGGGCCTCCTTGGCCTGGAGCAGCGCCTTGGCCAGCACGTCGGCCGGCAGCCCGGCGATCTTGGTGTCCAGCTGCAGCGCCGTCACGGCGTCGGCCGTTCCGGCCACCTTGAAGTCCATGTCGCCGAAGGCGTCCTCCGAACCCAGGATGTCGGTCAGGGTCACGTAGGTGCCGCCGTCGTAGACCAGGCCCATGGCGATGCCCGCCACCGCAGCCTTGAGGGGCACGCCGGCCGCCATCAGCGACAGGGTGGAGCCGCAGACCGAGGCCATCGACGTCGAGCCGTTCGAGGCCAGGACGTCGGAGACGACGCGCAGCGCGTACGGGAACTCCTCCGCACTCGGGACCACCGGCAGCAGGGCCCGCTCCGCCAACAGGCCGTGACCGATCTCGCGGCGCTTGGGGCCCCGCATGAAGCCGGTCTCCCCGGTGGAGAAGGGCGGGAAGTTGTAGTGGTGCATGTAGCGCTTCTTGTCGACCGGGGTGATGGTGTCGAGCATCTGGGCCATGCGGGGCATGCCGAGCGTGGTGACGTTGAGCACCTGGGTCTCGCCGCGCTGGAAGAGCGCCGAGCCGTGGGCGGTCGGGAAGAGGTCGATCTCGGCCGAGAGCGGGCGGATGTCCGCCGTGCCTCGCCCGTCGACCCGCACGCCGTCTTCCACGATGCGCTTGCGCACCAGCTTCTTGGTCAGCGAGCGGATGGCCGCTTTGACCTCACCGGCGCGGTCGGCGAACTCGTCAGCCAGGGCGGCCTTGATTTCGGCCCCGGCCTCGTCGAGGGCGGCGTTGCGCTCGGTCTTGGTGGTGACCAGGTTGGCCTTGGAGATGAGATCGGTGCCCACCTTCTCGACCTGGGCCCACACATCGTCGGCGTAGTCGGTCTGGGTGGTGAACTCCATGATCTCGATGGGGCCGTGCGCAGCCACGACGTCGGCCATCAGTTGGCGCTGGAGGATGATCGACTCGCGGATCCAGGTCTTGGCGGCCTCGAGCCCCTCGGCCAGCACCTCTTCGGTCACCTTGGGTGCACCGTCGGCGTAGTACGACCACGACTTCTCGGTCCCACCGGCCTCGACCATCATGATGGCGATGTCGGTGTCGGCTGACTCGGTCAGCGCCCGGCCCGCCACCACCAGCTCGAAGGTGGACTCTTCGCCCTCTTGGAAGGTGGGGTGCGGGATCCAGGTGCCCTCGGTGCTGTAGGCCACCCGGACGGCGCCGATGGGGCCGTCGAAGGGGATGCCCGAGAGCATGAGCGCGGCGGACGACGCGTTGATGGCCAGCACGTCGTGCGGATTGATCTGGTCGGCCCCGAAGATGGTGCCGACCACGTGGACCTCGTTGCGGAAGCCGTCGGGGAACGACGGGCGGAGGGGGCGGTCGATGAGCCGACAGGTCAAGATGGCCTGGTCCGAGCTCTTGCCCTCCCGGCGGAAGAAGGAGCCGGGGATCTTGCCGGCGGCGTAGGTCCGCTCCTCGATGTCAACCGTGAGGGGGAAGAAGTCGGTCCCCTCCCGGACGGAACGCGCCGCGGTGGCCGTGGCCAGCAGAACGGTGTCGCCGATGCGGGCGAGCACGGCGCCGTCGGCCAACTGCGCCAACTTTCCGGTCTCGAACGTCAGCGTGCGGTCGGTGCCACTAATGGGGCCCGACACGGAAATGGCGTCAGCCATGATGCTCCTCGTGTGGTGTTTAGGGGCATCTCACGGCTGGTTCCCAGTGGTCGACCACCTCCCTTGTGGAAGTGACCGGCGACTGGCAGCCAGCGTCTCGAGACGCCCGGGTGTGTTTCGCTACCGCCGAATGCCGAGGCGGCCGATGATGGTGCGGTAACGCTCGACGTCGTTCTTGCGGACGTAGTCGAGCAGCCGCCGGCGCTGACCGATGAGTTTCATCAGGCCGCGACGGGTGTGGTGGTCCCCCTTGTGATCCTTCAGGTGCTCCGTGAGATGGTTGATCCGCCCCGACAGCAGTGCGATCTGCACTTCAGGTGACGCAGTGTCAGTCTCGTGCAGCCGGTACTCGGCAATAGTGGCCTGCGTGTCGGGCATGTAAAGAAGAACCTCGAAGCGTTTGTAGGAGTGTGGTGGGGAACCAGCCCCAACCGGCAAATATGGTAGCAGGTGGCCGCTGATCAGCCGGTATCGGCCGAGAGCACCCGTTCGGTCTCGGTCACGTCCCGCTGCATCTGGCCGATGAGGGCATCCACCGAGTCGAACTGCTGCTCGTCCCGGAGGCGGCGCACGAACGACACCCGGGCCGCCTCCCCGTAGAGGTCGCCCTCGAAGTGGAGCAGGTAGGCCTCCACCAGCACCGATGCCGTCCCGGGCTCGTAGAAGGTGGGCCGCCGCCCGACCGAGATGGCCGCCCGGTGCGAGCTCCCGTCGGGCCGGCTGTAATAGCCGGCATAGATCCCGTCGGCCGGCAGGGCGATGTCGTCGGCCACCGCCACGTTGGCCGTGGGGAACCCCAGTTCAGGGCCGCCCCGTCCGTCCCCGGGGACGACCGGGCCCCGCACCTCGTGGGGTCGGCCGAGCAGCGCGGCGGCCCCGGCCACGTCGCCCTCTGCCACCATCGTCCGGATGCGCGTGCTCGACACCGTCGCCTCCCGGTCGCCGGTCAGGGCGACACCGACCACCTCGAAGCCGTACTCGGCGCCACACTCGGCCAGGAGGGCCACGTTCCCCCGTCGGGCGTGGCCGAAATGGAAGTCCTCTCCCACCACCACCAGCCGGGCCTCGAGCTCGTCGACCAGTACCTCCTTCACGAAATCCTCGGCGGACTCGTCTGCCCGGGCCTTGTCGAACGCCACCACCAGCGTGCGGTCGATGCCGCACTCGGCCAGCAGCTCGAGCTTCTGCTCGAGGTCGGTCAGCTGTTTGGGCGCCGATTCGGGACGCACGACATAGGCCGGATGCCGGTCGAAGGTCACCACCACGGTGGTCAACCCGGCCGCCTCGGCCCGTCTCGAGAGGTCCGCCAGCAGTGCCCGGTGCCCCAGGTGCACGCCGTCGTAGGCGCCGATCGTGACGGCAGTTCCGGGCATCGCGACCGAGACTAGACGTCAGTTACCGGACAGTACGACGGCCGGCTTGATCCGGTCGGTGTCGGTCGCCTCGTAGACCGCCAGCAAATTGCCCTCCCCGTCCAGCATGGCCCAGGGGCCCTCCCCCACCGCACCGATCGGCACTCGGTCGAGGGCCAGCCCGGTGCCGATGGCCGCGGCCGTGGTGTTCTCCACGGTGATGAAGTCCATGTCGCGCATCGCCTGGGCGGGGGTGAGGACGGCGTCCTCGCTCAGGAGCTCCAGCGGCCGCATCTCGTTCTCGCCGAACGACCCGATGCCGGTGCGGCGCAACGTGCCCACGTGCGCGCCGCCGCCGAGCGCGGTCCCGAGGTCCAGCGCCAGCGAGCGGATGTAGGTCCCCGAGGAACACTCCACCTCGGCCCGGTACACGTTGGGCCGGTCGGGGTCGGGCTCGACCTCGAAGCGGTAGACCTCCACCGAGCGCGCCGGACGGTCGACCTCGATCCCCTGGCGGGCCAACTCGTGTAGACGCCGGCCGCCGATCTTGATGGCCGAGACCATCGGGGGCACCTGTTCGATCGTGCCGGTGAGCGCCGCCGCGGCAGCGTGCACATCGGCCGGAGTGACGTGGGACATGTCCCACTCGCCGGTGACCTCACCCGAGGCGTCGAGCGTCGACGTCGAGATGCCGAGCACGATCTCGGCCACGTAGGTCTTCTTGAGCGGGGTGAGGAACCGCATGAGGCGGGTGGCGCGGCCCAGACCGACCAGGAGCACGCCGGTGGCGTCGGGGTCGAGGGTCCCGGCGTGGCCGACCCGGCGCTGGCCGAAGATGCGGCGGCAGCGGGCCACGACGTCATGGGAGGTCCAGCCGGCTTCCTTGTCGACGACCACCAGGCCGGTGGCGCTCACTGCTCTTCGGCGTCGTGTTCCTGGTCGAGGCCGCGCAGGAGTTCCTCGACCCGGCTGCCGGCCGCGATGGCCGGATCAGCCTTGAAGGCCAGCCGGGGCGTGCGCTTCATGGTGACCTGGGAGCCGATGAGCCGCTGCAGGTGCGGGCGGCGCTCTTCGAGCGCCTCGGCGGCGTCAGTCTCGAGCGTGGCCAGGTAGACGGTGGCGGTGCGCATGTCCGCCGCGGTGTCGACCGACGTCACCGTCACCATGCGGAACCGCTCATCGGCGTCGGCCAGGCGCTCGAGCTCCTCGGCCACCACCTGGCGCAGCACCTGATTGACCCGCAGCGAGCGGGGGTAGGTCGCGGTACGCCGTTTCACGATGGCGTCACGTCCTCGCGATCTCGCGCTCCTCAAACGTCTCGATGATGTCGCCTTCCTTGAGGTCCTGGAAGTCCGAGAGACCGATACCGCACTCGAACCCGGCCGCCACCTCTCGGGCGTCGTCCTTGAATCGACGCAGTGAGGTGATGCTGCCCTTCCAGATGACCGTTCCCTCGCGCAGGAACCGCACCTTCGAGCCGCGGGTGATCTTGCCTTCCCGCACGTAGCAGCCGGCGATGGCGCCGATTCGGGGGACCCGGAAGATCTCCCGCACTTCGGCCTCGCCCGTGACCACTTCCTCGTAGAGCGGGGAGAGCAGGCCGAGCATGGCCGCCTCGAGGTCCTCGAGCAGCTTGTAGATGATCTCGTAGGTCCGGATCTCCACGTCGGAGGACTCGGCCAGCTCGCGGGACCGCTTGTCCGGCCGCACGTTGAACCCGATGATGGTGGCGCTGGACGCCGCCGCCAGCTGGACGTCGTTCTCGGTGATCCCCCCGATGCCGCGCAGGACGAAGCTGAGCTTCACGTCGTCGCGCTCGAGCCGCTTGAGGCTCTCGGTCACCGCTTCGAGCGAGCCCTGCACGTCCGCCTTGAGGACGATGTTCAGCGTGGCCGTCTCGCCGCGCTGGATCTGCTCGAAGAGGTCCTCGAGCTTGGCCCCGGTTGCCGCCGAGGCGACCGGCTTGTGGCCGGAGAGGCGGAACCGCTGTGCCCTGGCCTCGCCGAGCGTTCGCGCCCGGGCCAGGTCCTTGGCGCCGCGCATCTCGTCGCCGGCGTGGGGCGGCTCGGAGAAGCCGAGCACCTGCACCGGGGTGGACGGGAGGGCTTCCTTCACATGGTCACCCAGGTCGTCGACCAGGGCCTTGACCTTGCCCCAGGCAGCCCCGGCCACCACGGGATCGCCGACCCGCAGCGTGCCCTGCTGGACGATGACGGTGGCCACCGGTCCGCGACCTGCCTCGAGGTTGGCCTCGAGGACCACTCCGCGCGCTTCGCCCTCGACCCGGGCGGTCAGTTCCTCGACCTCGGCCACGATGGTGATCTGCTCGAGCAGGTCCTCGATGCCGGTTCCCTGCAGGGCCGAAACCTCCACCACGATGGTGTCGCCGCCCCAGGCCTCGGGGACCAGCCCGCGTTCGGACAGCTGTTGGAGGACCCGGGCCGAGTCGGCATCGGGTCGGTCCATCTTGTTGACGGCCACGATGATCGGTACGTCGGCCGCCCGGGCGTGGTCGATGGCCTCGATGGTCTGGGGCATGACGCCGTCGTCGGCCGCCACCACGAGGATCACGATGTCGGTGGCCTGCGCGCCGCGGGCCCGCATGGCGGTGAAGGCGGCGTGGCCCGGCGTGTCGATGAAGGTGATCCGCTTGTCGTGCCAGACCACCTGATAGGCGCCGATGTGCTGGGTGATGCCACCGGCCTCCCCCGCCACTACGTCGGTGGAGCGGATGCGGTCGAGCAGGAGCGTCTTGCCGTGGTCGACGTGGCCCATGACGGTCACGACCGGCGGGCGAGGGCGCTGATCGGAGTCGTCCTCCTCGTCCTCCTCCTCGAAGTAGCGCGCCAGCAGCTCGGCTTCCTGCTCCTCACCGGGATCGACCAGGCGCACTTCGGCACCGATCTCGGCGGCGAAGAGCTCGATCATGTCGTCACTCAGGGACTGGGTGGCCATGACCATCTCGCCCTGGAGCAGGAGGAAGCGCACGATGTCGCCCGCGCTCCGGTTGAGCTTGGGGCCGAGGTCGCGCGCCGTCGAGCCGCGCTCGACGATGACCTCGCCCTCGGGCACCGGGGCCGTCGACGGCTGGTAGCTGGTGAGCTGGGTCGGCTCCAATTCCTCGAGATTGCGCCGGCGGCGGCGGGCCCGTCGCTGCGGTGGCCGGCGACCTGGCATGCCGCCACGTCCTCCGGCCGGCGGCGCGCCGGTTGGTGCGCCCCCTCCGGGTCGCCCACCGAAGCCGCCGGGGCGACTGCCGAAACTGCTGCCACCGGGGCCACCTGGACCACCGGTCGGCCGGCCGGCACCTGGCGCCGGGCGCCCACCGGTCCGGGCGGGGTAGGCCCCGCCACCGGGACGGCTCACTGGCGGCGCGGCGCGGCGGCCGCCCATGCCAGGCGGCGGTGGGATCGGGCGACCACTGGGCCCGATGGGCGGACGGGGTGCGGGCGGCGGCGGTACGGGCCGACCGCTGGGGCTCAGCGGGGCGCGGGGCGCGCGTTCGGCCGGCGGCGCCTCGGGCGCTGGGCTCGGCGCGGCGGCGGCCGGAGCGACGACCGGCGGCGCCTCCACCGTTGGCGCGGCCGGGGCCGGGGGTGCCGCCGCTGGGGCGGGGGCTGCAGCCGCGGGGGCCGGGGCCGCCGCGGCGGCCGCGGCGGGCCTCTTGGCGGGCGCGGGCGCGACTGGTGCCGGTGGCACGGCCTTGACCGGCTTGGCGGCCGGCTTGGCCGCAGCCGGGGCGGGGGCCGCCGCGGGGGCCGGGGTCGGCCGGCTGCTGATCAGCCGCGGGGCGCGTGCCTCACCGGTACCGGTACCACCGGTGGCGGGTGCCGACGAGGAGACCGTCCGGCCGGCCGCCTTCTTGGTGGCCGCCTTCTTGGCGGCCGATTCGACGGGCGCCGGGGGCTCCTCGGGCTGGACCTCTCGCCGCAGGCCCTCGGCGTCGGCCTTCCGGCGGACTCGGTCCGCCTGGGCATCCTCAATGGAGGATGAGTGGCTTTTGACCCCGATGCCCAGGGAAAGGGCCAGCTCAAGCCCCTCCTTGTTGCTGAGGCCTAGCTCTTTGGCCAGTTCATAGACGCGGATCTTCTTCGGCAAGTGGTTTTCTTCGTCCTTCGTACTGTGGGGGCCACGTGGTGACCCGCAGCCCCCTATCCTCGCACATCGGGTGCCGGCTGCTCCGACGGATAGCCAAGACTCGTGCGCAGTGCTTCTGTGGCACCCCTGTGTATCGGTGCCCGGAAGGCCCGATCGAAGCCATGGCGACGATCGGCCTCCCGCAGACAATCAGGCGACTCCGCGCAGAGCCACGCCCCGCGGCCCGGACCGGTCTGATCGAGCCGCAGGGTGCCGCTGGGCTCCCGTACTACCCGGATCAGTGCGTCGGCAGGCTGGGCTTTCCGGCAGCCGACGCAGGTCCGTGTCGGGACTATGCCGGAACCTCGGGCTCGGGAACCGCTTCAGGCTCGGCGACCGCTTCCGGCTCGGCCTCTTCTACTTCAGGCTCGGCGGCGGCTTCAGCCTCTGCCGGAGCCCCTGCCTCGGCGGCCGGGGCAGGGGCCGCGTCGGGTCCGTCCTCGGCCTGATGGGTCCACTCCTCGGCCGACATCGCTTCGCCGCCCTCGGCCGGCTTCCAGACCAGTTCGCCGCTCTCGTCCTCGACCCACTCGCCCTCGGCCCATTCCTGGTCCCCGTAGCCGGCTTCTTCCTCGGCCAACTGGGTCTCGCTCTTGATGTCGATCCGCCACCCGGTGAGGCGGGCGGCCAGACGGGCGTTCTGCCCTTCCTTGCCGATGGCCAGGGAGAGTTGGAAGTCGCTCACCACCACGGTGGCCGTACCGGTCTCCTCGTCGAGCCGCACCTCTCGCACCCGGGCGGGGGCCAGCGCGTTCTGGATCAGGTCGACCGGGTCATCGGAGAAGGGCACCACATCGACCCGCTCGCCGCGCAGCTCGTTGGTGACCATGCGGACGCGGGAGCCCCGGGCCCCCACGCAGGCGCCGACGGGATCGACATTGGGGTCGTTGGACCAGACCGCGATCTTGGTGCGGTGACCGGGCTCGCGCGCGGCCGCCTTGATCTCGACCACGCCCGAGGAGATCTCGGGCACCTCGAGCTCGAAGAGACGCTTGATGAGACCGGGGTGGGTGCGGCTGACCACGATCTGGGGGCCCTTGGTCGTCTTGCGGACCTCGACGATGTATGCCTTGAGCCGCGTGCCGTGCTCGTAGCGCTCGTAGGACACCTGTTCGGCCTGGGGCAGCAGTGCCTCGACCTTGCCCAGGTCCAACAGCGTGTAGCGGTTGTCGGTCTGCTGGACGATGCCCGTGACGATGTCACCCTCGCGACCGGCGTACTCCTCGTACTTCATGTCGCGCTCGACCTCGCGGATGCGCTGGAGGATGACCTGCTTGGCCGTTTGGGCCGCGATGCGACCGAAGTCGTCGGGGGTGTCGTCCCACTCGCGGATGACCTCCCCGTCCTCGTCGAGCTCCTGGCCGTAGACGCGGATCTCCCCCGAGTCGGGGTCGATCGTCACCACGGCCTCTTCGGCCGCGTCGGGACGACGCTTGTAGGCCGCCACCAGGGCGTTGGCCAGGGCGTCCAGCAGCGTCTCGACAGAGATCCCCTTGTCGCGCGCGATCTGTCCCAACGCGTCCAGGAATTCGAAATTGGTCTTACTCATGACCGCTTCACCCTCTCACTCTCTTGGGCTGGGGACCCCACTCGAAGACGGTCCGGGCGCGCTCGATCTCGTCGTAGGCGATCCGCAGCGTCCCGCTCGGGACGTCGGGTCCAACCAGGGTGCATCCGGTCTCGTCGGCCGCCTCGAGGGTGCCGCTGACCCGCCGGACGTCGGCCGTTCCGCCGTTGATGCGAACCGTGACGGCCTCGCCGAGCGCACGGGAGAAGTGGGCCGGCGTGCGCAGGCGGCGCTCCAGGCCCGGGCTCGATACGGCCAGGGTGTAGCGACCCGGCAGCGGGTCGATCTCATCGAGCGCGTTCGAGACGGCCCGGGTGGCGCGACCGAGTTCGTCCAGCGTGACCCCACCCTCGTGATCGACGAAGACCGTGAGCTCGGCGCCATGCAGCTCGACGTCGATCAGGTCCAGACCTTGGGCCTCCAACAGGGGCGACAGGGCGTCTGCCAGGTCGTTTGTGTTCCTTTGCATCGCTGCCACCTCCTCTCGAACGTCATGGTCACCAGGAAAGCAAAAGCGTGGGCCGCAGCCCACGCTTCAACGAGGTACTGATCTAAAACTGGACAGCGCGAACGATTATAGCAATTCAGCTGGTCAGTAGGACCGGCCAACCACGGCGATCAGGTCGGTTTCGGCGTCGCCGGGCTCGGCCAGAGCCCCGTCGGGCCGCTGCAGACAGCGGATGGTCAGGGCATGCTCGGCCAGCCGGTCCTCCCCGTCCTCCCCGAGCGCACCCAGCCGGATCCGGGCGAAGCCCTGATTGCCGGCTTCGACGGCCGCGGCCAGCGTGCCGGCCTCGGCCGTGCGGGCCTCTCGCGCCGCCGTGGCTTCGACCAGCAGTTCGGGACCGACCCGCTCCAGAATGGCCTTGACCTCCTTGCCCACGCCGGCGAGCGCCACGGTCGCCTTATCCCGGGTGTGCCGGGTGACCAGGGTGACGTTGCCCTCGGCCAGGTCCCGTGGGCCGATCTCGACCCGTACCGGGACGCCCTTGAGCTCCCAGTCGACACTTCGGCGCCCGAAGCTGGTCTCGGTCCGCTCGTCCAGGCGCACCCGGCGACCCTGGGCGCGCAGCTCGGACACCAACGCCTCGGCCGCGGCGCGTACGCCCTCCTCCTCCTTGATCATGAGCACCACCACCTCGGCCGGGGCCAAGGCCGGAGGCAACCGAAGCCCGTAGTCGTCGCCATGGCCCATCACCAGCGCCCCGATGAGCCGGGTGGACGCCCCCCACGAGGTTTGCCACACGTGCTCGGCCGTGCCTTCCGCGTTCGAGAAGGTGATCCCGAAGGCCTTGGCGAAGTTCTGGCCCAGCTCGTGGCTGGTCCCCATCTGCAGCGCCTTGCCGTCGCCCATCATCCCCTCGCACGTCCAGGTGCGAATGGCGCCGGCAAAACGCTCACGGGCCGTCTTGTGCCCGGTGAGCACGGGCAGCGAGGCGGCCTCGACCATGGTGGCCAGGTAGACCTCGCGCAGGATCAGGAGGGCGTAGGCCCGCGCCTCAGCGTCGCTGGCATGGGCGGTGTGGCCCTCCTGCCAGAGGAACTCGCTCGTGCGCAGAAATAACCGAGGCCGCAGTTCCCAGCGCACCACGTTGGCCCACTGGTTGATGAGGAGCGGCAGGTCGCGGTAGCTCTGGATCCACTTGGCGAAGAAGCTGTTGATCACCGTCTCGCTGGTCGGCCGGACGATGACCGGCTCCTCGAGCTTCTTGCCTCCACCGTGGGTCACCACCGCCAGCTCGGGACTGAAGCCTTCGACGTGCTCGGCTTCCAGGCTCAGAAACGACTCGGGGATGAACAAGGGAAAGTAGGCGTTCTCGGCCCCGGCGTCCTTGATCCGGCGGTCCAGCTCGGCCTGCAGCAGTTCCCAGATGCCGTAGCCCCAGGGCCGGATGACCATGGTGCCGCGCACGGGCCCGTTCTCGGCCATCTCCGCGCCCGCCACCACTTCTTGGTACCAGCGCGGAAAATCCTCGGCCCGCGTGACGATGGCACCCTTGCTCATGGGTGCGCAGGTTAGTGGTCGTGTTGGCTGCGGATTATCTCGATCTTCTGGGCGGTGTGGTTGGGGTCGTCCCCCGTCGAGCGCAGCAGTTCCTGACGATCGGCCTCGGCCTCGGCCTCGGCTCCACTGTCGGCCGCGGCGATGCGAGCCTCGACCCCTTCGGCCACCAGTCGCTCGGCTTCCTCGACCAGCGCAGCGACCATGCCCGCTTCGGGAACGACGCGAACGATCTTGCCCCGGATGAACAGATGGCCCTTCTCCTTGCCGGCCGCGATGCCGATGTCCGCCTCGCGGGCCTCGCCCGGCCCGTTGACGACGCAGCCCATCACCGCCACCTGGATGGGCAGGCTCAGCTTCTCCAACGCGTCCTGGGCCTCCTTGGCCACCGCGATCACGTCGACCTGCGCCCGGCCACATGAGGGGCAGGCGATGAGGTCCAGACCCTTGCGCTCGCGCAGCCCGAGGGACTCGAGGAGTTGGCGACCGGCCCGTGCTTCTTCGACAGGGTCAGCGGTGAGGGAGAACCGGATGGTGTCGCCGATGCCCTCGGCCAGCAGCGTGGCGATGCCGGCCGTCCCCTTGACCAGCCCGGCCGGGGGCGGACCGGCCTCGGTCACGCCCAGGTGGAGGGGGTGGTCGAACGTCTCGGAGGCCAGGCGGTAGGCGGCGATCATCAGTGCCACCGAGGACGCCTTGACCGAGATCTTGACGTCGGTGAAGTCGACCTCCTCGAAGTAGGCCAGCTCGTTGCGAGCCGACTCGACTAACGCTTCGGGCGTGGCGCCGCCGTACTTCTTGTACAGGTCGGGGTGCAGTGAGCCGGCGTTGACGCCGATGCGGATCGGGACCCCGCGGTCGCGGGCCTCGGCCGCCACCTGCTTGATCTCGGCTTCCTTGCGCAGGTTGCCCGGGTTGAGGCGCAGTCCCTGCACACCGGCTTCGAGCGCGGCCAGGGCCATTTCGTGGTGAAAATGGATGTCGGCCACGATGGGCACCGGGGAACGCGGGACGATCTGCGCCAAGCCGACCGCCGCGGCCTCCTCGTTGCAGGTGCAGCGCACGATGTCGGCCCCGGCTGCGGCCAACGCGTAGATCTGGGCCAACGTGCCGTCGACATCAGCCGTCTTGGTGGTGGTCATCGACTGCACGCTGACCGGGGCGCCGTCGCCGATGGGGACGCCACCGAGCGTGATGCGTCGCGTGGGCCGCCGCGGGGTGATGAGGAGGGAGGAGTGTTCCATGGGTCCGATCAGGGGAACTTGATGGGATGAGTGATGTCGAGGAAGACTCCGGAGAAGACGACCAGCGCCAGGAAGGCCAGGAAGACGAACACCACCGGGAAGAGCTTGGTGATGTCGGCCCGATAGTAGGGCTGTCCCTTCTTAGTTCGGATCCACTCGTAGACCGCCACGGCTACGTGACCCCCGTCGAGCGGGATCATCGGCAGCATGTTGATCAGGCCGAAGATCACGTTGATCTCAATGAGCAGGAGGAGGAGATCCTGGAGCCCGGCGTGCTGGGCCTGCACCCCCAGGTTGGTGATGCCCACCAGCGAGACGGGCCGGACGTTGTTGGGATTCTGCGCCGCCTTGGTGGCGTCCTTGGAGCTGGTGACCTGGTGGTACACCGAGCTCAAGCCGCTCGCCGAGAACAGCTGGCCGATGCCCGACACCTCTTCACTGGTGGCCTGGCCGATGGTGTCGGCCGCGTCGCTCACCGCGGTGAGCGGGCCCACCGATTCGTTGGCCGGCTGCTCGGAAATGCCGATGTACCCCTGCGGTTTCTTGTCACTGGCCGGTGCCAGCAGGGTCCCGTCGACCCGGACCCCACGCCCGTCCACCGGGGTGACGACGATGTGGTGCAACGTACCGTCGCGCTCGACTCCCAAGGTGAGGGGTCGGCCGACCGAGTCGACGGTGGCGTCGTGCACCGCGTCGGGACTCTTCAAGGCGTGGCCGTTGACCGAGACGATGGTGTCGCCGGCTCGCAGCCCGGCCTGTTGGGCCGGGGTCTGGGCCACGCCGGTCCAATGCTCGATCGCCCCGATCGACACGTTGTTCGATGCCACCCCGAAGGCGAAGACGCTGATCAGGCCGAGGACCAGTGCGATGAGAAAGTGCATGGCCGAGCCGGCCGAGGCGACGATGATGCGCTTCCAGAAGGCCTGTTGGCGGTAGGTGCGAGGCTCGTCCTCGACCGCCACGTCCTCGAGCACGGTGAACCCCGTGATGCGGACGTACCCGCCGGCGGGGATGGCCTTGATCCCGTATTCGGTCTCGCCCCGCCGCACCGACCACAGCCGGGGGCCGAAGCCGACGAAGTACTCGGTGACCTTCATGCCGGCCCACTTGGCGGTGGCGAAGTGGCCCAGCTCGTGCAGCATCACGATGACCACGATGATGGCGATGAAGAGGAGCAGGTCACCGAGCCCGGTGGCCAGGAAGATGGCGACGACGACGGCCAAGGCGACGGCGAGTCGAACCAGTTGGCCGGCGTTCCCGCTGGTCGCAGGGGCGGCACCGGCTGACTCGGGCGGCTCCGCCGCGGGAGGAATCGCCGCTCCTGGCTCCTTCGCGATCAGGGTCATTCCACCGACAACGCTACCCGTCTGCCCCCGATTAGATGCGGCGGGCCACGGCGGCGCGGGCCCGCGAGCGGGCCTCCTCGTCGGCGGCCAGCACGCTGGCGACCTCGTCCATCGGCTCGTCGACCCAGGCGTCCAGCACGTCGCTCACCACGTCGGCGATGCCCTGCCACGCCAGCCCGCCGGCCAGGAATGACTCCACCGCCACTTCGTTGGCCGCGCTCAACCAGGCCGGGGCCGATCCCGCGCAGGCTCCGGCACGGTAGGCCAGATCGATGCAGCGGAAGACCGTGCGATCCGGCGGTTCGAAGGTGAGGGTGGCCGGAGCGGACCAGTCGAGCGCGCCGAAGGGCCGGGCGGAGCGGTCGGGCCAGCCGAGGGCGTAGCCGATGGGCAGGCGCATGTCGGGCTCGGACAGTTGCGCCAGGGTCGAGCCGTCGCGCAGCTCCACCATGGAGTGCACGATCGACTGCGGATGCACCACGATGTCGATGCGGTCGTACCCGATCCCGAAGAGCTCGTGCGCCTCAATTACTTCGAGACCCTTGTTCATCAAGGTGGAGGAGTCGACGGTGATCTTCGGCCCCATGCTCCAGGTGGGATGGGTCAGCGCGTCGGCGATGGAGACCGAAGCCAACTGCTCGGGCGTCCAACCTCGGAAGGGGCCACCGGACGCGGTGAGGAGGAGACGGGCGACCGTGGTCGGACCGTCGGTGGTGGCCATGCACTGGTGGATGGCGCAGTGCTCGGAGTCGACCGGGACGATCTCGGCTCCCGGGGTGCGGCGTGCCTTCTGCACCACCGGCGCGCCGGCGATGAGCGACTCCTTGTTGGCGAGAGCCAGGCGCTTGCCGGCCTCCAGGGCGGCCATGGTCACCGGCAGGCCGGCGAACCCGACGACCGCGTTGAGCACCACGTCCGCCCGGGCGGCGGCGGCCACCATGCCCTCGGGCCCCACCATCACCTCGGTCCCGGCCGGAACGCCCTGGCGTACCTCGCGGTAGAGGGACTCGTCGCCGATCACCACCAGTTCGGGCCCGAGCGCGGTGGCCTGGGCCAACAGGGGGGCGGTCGAGCGGTGGGCCGAGAGCGCGAGCACGCGGAAGCGTTCGGGCTCACCGAGGATCACGTCGACCGCTTGCGTGCCGATCGAGCCGGTGGAGCCCAGCACGCTGACGGTGCGCATCAGCTCATCCGAGGTGGAGCGCCTTGACCACGAAGTACGTGGCGGGGAGGACGAAGAGGAGACCGTCGACCCGGTCGAGGATGCCGCCGTGGCCCGGCATGAGGCGGCCCATGTCCTTGACGCCGAGGTGGCGCTTGATCATCGACTGGCTCAGGTCCCCCAGCGGGGCCACCACCGCGACCACCAGCCCGAGCACCAGGGCCTTGCTGATGGTCCAGGGGTGGATGAAGTGCACCACCACGACGGCGACCAGCACCGAGGCCACCGCGCCGCCCAGGAGGCCCTCCCAGCTCTTGTTGGGACTCACCGTCGGGGCCAGCGGGTGCCGGCCCATGGCCGAGCCCACCAGGAGAGCCGCCACATCGGAGGCCACCGTGGTGATCACCGCGGCCAGCATGAAGGCCACCCCGTGGCGGTGGGGGAAGAGGGTCGGGTTCAGGAGGAGGGCGGCGAAGGAACCGAAGCCACCGATCCAGGTGAACACCACGATGGTCGAAGCCACGCCGGCGATGGGGTCGGAGTCCGGTTCGACACGCAACAGGAACCAGATGAACGTGGCCGCCACCAGCATGGCCAGGATCAGGGGCAGGGCAGCTACGCCCTTGTTGTACGTCTCGACCATCAGCGAGAGGGAGGCCACCAGACCGAGCAGGGTGGCCGGGTGGTACTGGGCCTTGCGGAAGGCGGCGAAGGCCTCGGCGGCCGCCAACAACACGACGACGGTCACGATGACCATGGCCGGCAGGTTCCCGGCCTTGAAGCAGATCAGGGCCACGATGCCGAGCAGGAGCCCGGAGCCGACGGCCAGCCGCATGTTGCGCCCGGAGGTCCCACCGTTGTTGTTGATGTTGCGACTGTCGCTGCGGATGCGGCTGGTGCGCGGCGCGCGCACCCGCGGCTGGGGTGGGTCGGGCGGGGCCAAGCGGGAGGCGGCGGTCGAGGCCGGCACGCTCCGGGTCAGGGCCGGTTCGGGGTCGCTCTCGAAGGCGGCGCCAATGACGATCGTCTCGTCGTCGCCGGGGAGGTCGTCGGGTCCGAAGTGCCACGGCTGGCGCTCCATGTCGACCTGCTCGTTGTTGTCGTTGACCAGTGAGCCCACGGCCGGGAGGTCGTCGGAGAGCATCGAGGGCTCGAACGCCTCCTCGTGCGCCGCCCAGTCGGTGTCCTCTTCGCGCCAGGTCGGCGGGGCCAGGATGGAATCGTCCCCGTTGCCGCGGTCGAGGATGGCTGGGACCTGGCCGGTCGGCTCGTCGTTCCAGTGAGGCATGTCGACGTGCTCTTCGACGACGGGGCCGGTCACCTCGCGGATGGCGTTGCCGGCGGGCTCGGCGCCGATGATGCGCACGCGTCCCGAACGGTAGATGGGGGGATCGTCGTCGACGCCGTCGTGTTCGTCCACGTGGCCCCCCTCTCCGTCGTCGTCTGTGTAGTCGGTCATGGTCGGCCTGCTCCTCAGACCTGTAGGAGCTCGCGCTCCTTCTGCGATAGCAGTTGGTCTATCTGGGCCACCTGCTCATGGGTGATCTTCTCGATCTCCTTCTCGACCCGCTCGAGCTCGTCGGTGGAGAGCTCGCCATCCTTCTGCAGCGCATCGAGGTCGTGTCGGCCGGCCCGGCGCAGGTTGCGGATGGCCACCTTGCCCTCTTCGGCCTTGTGGCGCACCACCTTGACCAGCTCCTTGCGCCGCTCCTCGGTGAGTGGTGGGAAGGCCAACCGGATGACGTTGCCGTCGTTGGTCGGGTTGATGCCCAGATCCGATCCCTGGATCGCCTTCTCAATGGCGCCGAGGGAGTTCTTGTCGTAGGGGGTGATGACCAGGAGCATGGCGTCGGGCACGCTGAACCCGGCCAGCTGGCGCAGCGCGGTCGAGGTGCCGTAGTAGTCGACCACGAGCGGTTCGAGCAGGGCGGAGGAGGCCCGGCCGGTGCGCACGTTGGCTATCTCGGCCCGGACGTGCTCGATGGCCTTCACCATCTTGTCCCGGGTGTCATCCCGCACCAGGCCGGCCAGGTCGTCGTCCATTAGCGGACCAGCGTACCGATCTGCTCGCCGCTGAGCGCCCGGGGGATATTGCCGGGGATCATCAGGTTGAACACCCTGATAGGCAGGTTGTTGTCCTTGCAGAAGGTGATGGCGGTGAGGTCCATGACCCGCAGGTCACGGCTGATCACGTCCATGAAGGAGATCTCGTCGTACTTGGTGGCCGTGGGGTCCAGCTTGGGGTCGGCCGAGTAGACGCCGTCGATGCCCGAGTGGGTGCCCTTGCACAGGAGCTCGGCGCCGATCTCGGCCGCCCGGAGTGCAGCGGGGGTGTCAGTGGTGAAGAAGGGGTTGCCCATGCCGGCGGCGAAGATGACGATGCGGCCCTTCTCGAGGTGCCGCATGGCCCGGCGCCGGATGTAGGGCTCGGCCACCTCGGCCATGGACAGCGCGCTGAGGACCCGAGTCGGTTGGTTCTGCTGCTCGAGCGCGTCCTGCAGCGCCAGGGCGTTGATGACCGTGCCGAGCATGCCCATGGTGTCCGACGTGGCGCGGTCCATGCCGCCGCTCGCCCCCGTCGTGCCGCGCCAGATGTTGCCGCCCCCGACCACGACCGCCAGCTCGAGCGAGCCGCCTTCCATGGCCCGCGCCATCTCCTTGGCCATGCGCTCGACGGTCGCCGCATCAATGGTCTCGTCGGACGCGGCCGAAGCCAACGCTTCGCCCGACATCTTGAGGACGATCCTTCGCGGTTGTCCCACTCTCTAGACGAGCCTCAAGCGCCGATGACGACCTGCGCGTACGCCACGATGCGAGCCGAGCCGAGCATGCCGGTGATCGTCTGCTTCTCATCCCTCACGTAGGCCTGGTCCAGCAGGACGCGGTCCTTGAACCAGCCGGTCATGCGGCCCTCGACCACCTTGGGCAGCGCCGCCTCGGGCTTGCCCTCATTGCGGCTGATCTTCTCGACGGTGGCCCGCTCCGCTGCGATGTCGGCCTCGGGGACGTCGTCCCGGCTGAGGTACTGCGGCTTGGTGAACGCGATGTGCACCGCGATGTCGTGGGCCAGCTCCTGAGTCCCTCCCTCGATGACCACGGCCACCGCGTTCACGCCGCGTCCGGCCTGCTGGTGCAGGTAGGTGTCGACGACCTGACCGGGCTGGGCCACCAACCGGTGTAACCGGCCGATGGAGATGTTCTCCTTGAGGGTGGTGCGCAGCCGCTCGACCTCGCCGTCGAGCTCGCGCGCGGCGTCCTCGCCCTTGGCCGCCACCAGAGCGCCCAGCTCATCGGTCAGGGCCACGAACTCGTCGGCCTTGGCCACGAAGTCGGTCTCGCAGCGCAGCTCGACCACCGCGGCCGCGTCGCCGTTGCGCACGGCGGTCACCGCGCCCTCGGTGGCCTCACGGTCCGAGCGCTTGGCGGCACCGGACAATCCCTTTTCGCGCAGGATCTCGACGGCACGGTCGAAATCGCCGTCCGCCTCTTCGAGGGCCTGCTTGCAATCCAGCATGCCGGCGCCGGTGGCCTGGCGGAGGCGCTGAATGTCTTTGGCGGTGAAGTCGGCCACGCTCAGGCCTCCACGGCGGCTGTTGCCGCGGCCACGGGTGCCTCGGTGGGCACAGACGACGCGTCATCGGCGGCCGGGGCCTCGGGGGCGGCCGGCGCTACCGGCGGGGCCGGGACGCGGCGCGAGCGGGGCGACGGGCCGGAGGTGGCCTCGTCGGCCGCCGGAGCGGGTGCGTTCTTGCGCCGGTGCTCGGCGATGAAGCGGCCCTCGACGACGGCGTCGGCCAGGACGCGGCACATGAGCGAGCCCGAGCGGATGGCGTCGTCGTTGCCCGGGATGACGTAGTCGATGACGTCGGGGTCGCAGTTGGTGTCGACCACCGCCACGACGGGGAGGCCGAGCTTGCGGGCCTCGGTGACGGCGATGTGCTCCTTCTTGGTGTCGATGACGAAGATGGCGTCGGGGAGCTTGTCCAGGTTGGCGATGCCGCCCAGGTTCCGGCTCAGCTTCTCCAACTCGCGCGAGTGCGACAGGGCCTCACGCTTGGGCATGCCCTCGAAGTCGCCGGCCGCTTGCATGGTGCGCAGCTCCTGCATGCGCTTCACCCGGCCCGACACGGTGGCGAAGTTGGTCAGCATGCCCCCCAGCCAACGCTGGTTGACGAAGGGCATCCCGCAGGCCTCGGCATACTCGGCCACCGGACCCTGGGTCTGCTTCTTGGTGCCGATGAACAGGATGGTCCCGCCGTCGGCCACGAGATCGCGGACGTAGGTGTAGGCGGACTCGACTCCGGTCAGGGTCTTGCGCAGGTCGATGAGATAGATCCCGTTGCGCTCACCCAGAATGAAGCGCTTCATCTTCGGGTTCCATCGGCGCGTCTGGTGGCCGAAGTGGACCCCGGCTTCCAGAAGCTGTCGCATGGACACGACGGCCATAGATACTTCCTCCAGTTCGGTTGTTCCCCCGGGCGCAGCACCTCCCAGAGAGGGAGGCGACCGTGGATCGCGCTCGGGTGGTGTCGGTAGGTGGTGCCGCCCACCCTCTGATGGGCCCGCCCATCTTAGCCGAAGGGCCGCCAGGCCCCAACGGGGCTCAGGCCCTGGGGTGGGTCCCCTCGTAGACGCTGCGCAGCCGTTCCTTGCTCACGTGGGTGTAGATCTGGGTGGTGGCCAGGCTGGCGTGGCCGAGCAGCTCCTGGACGACGCGCAGATCGGCTCCCCCATCGAGGAGGTGGGTGGCGAAGGTGTGCCGCAGGGCGTGGGGATGCGTCGGCGACGCGGCGCGGCGGTCGAGAATGCGCCGGACGTCGCGGGGCCCCAAACGTGCCCCACGGCGGTTGACGAAGACCGCCTCGGGGGGCCCGGCCATGCCGTCCCGCCCGTCCGCCAGCCAGCGGGCCAGCGCCGATGCCGCCGCATCGTGGATGGGCACCCGCCGCTGCTTGCCCCCCTTGCCCAGCACGGTCACGGTGCGCCCGGCCAGGTCGACCCCCTCGCGGTCGAGTCCGCAGAGCTCCGAAACCCGCAGCCCGGCGGCGTAGAGGAGCTCGAGGACGGCCAGGTCGCGCCAGTCGAGTGGGGTGACGTCGGGACCACTCAGCAGCGACCCCACCTCGCCGGCCGCCAGGACCCGCGGCAGGCGGCCCCCGCCGGCGGGCGCCCGCAGGGACCGGGCCGGGTCAGAGCCGAGGCGACCCTGCCGGTGGGACCAGGCGAAGTAGCAGCGCAGCGCCGCCGCCTTGCGGGCCACCGTGGCGCGGGACAGACGCCGGGTGCCGAGCGAGGCCAGGTAGCGGCGCAGGTGGAGCCGGTCGACCCCGTCCGGGCCCGAGACGTCGCTGCGACCCATCCACTCGGCGAACGCGGCCAGGTCGCTCAGGTAGGCGGTCCGGGTGGCGCGGGCCCGGCCGGTCAACCAGTCGCCGAAGCCCACCAGATCCCACTCGCCGGGACCGTCGCCATCGCCCGCTGCGTCGGGCCCGCGTGAATCCTCCCTATTGGACGGCACATTTTCCAGGGTACCGGCCGCACGCGGTCGACCTGGGGCACTAACGTCGCCCGGGAACCACCGGGGGGTCCGCTGGTTGGAAAGGAAGGCCCAATGGGTTCGACATTCGATCGCCGGACGCTGCTCGCCGGCGGGGCCGCCGCGGCGGCCGGGATCGCCGGGGCGTCGGCGGCGGGACTCGACCTCAGCGGCAGCGCCGGAGCGGCGACCAACGGGGCGGGGCGCAACGGCATATCGAAGAAGACGCCCAAGAAGGGCGGCGCGCTCGTCTTCGGCGTCGACGCCGAGGAGCAGGGATTCGACCCCACCCAGGCCCGCTTCGACGAGGTCGGCGTCCTCTACGCCCGGACCGTCTTCGATCCCCTGACCATCGTCACCGCCGACGGCGGTTGGGCCCCCTATCTGGCCGAATCGGTCACCGCCAACTCCAGCTACACGTCGTGGACCATCACCCTGCGCCCGAACGTGGTCTTCCACGACGGCACGCCCTGCAACGGCGCCGCCCTGCTGACCAACCTCCAGGCCCAGAAGAACTCCCTGCTCACCGGCATCGTCATCAACCCGACGCTGGTGTCGATCACCCAGACCGGGCCGCTGGCCTGCACCATCGCCTTCAAGGCGCCGTGGGCCCCCTTCCCCTACTACCTGGCCGGCGGCATCGGCGGACAGATCGCCTACGTGGTGGCCCCGGCCATGTTGGCCAACAAGAACGGCACGGCGAACCCGATCGGCACCGGGCCCTTCGTCTTCAAGGAGTGGGTGCCCAACAGCCATTTCACCGCCACTGCCAACCCGCACTACTGGAGGCCGGGGCTGCCCTACCTCGACCAGATCACCTTCAAGCCCATACCCGACGAGCAGTCCCGGGCCTCCGCGCTCAAGACGGGCACCATCGACATGATGATCACCGACACCCCGCAGGTCATCACCCAGTTCAGGGGCAACAAGAGCTACTCCTACATCGACGACAGCAGCCACGTGGCCGGCGAGCCGGACATGAACTGCCTGCAATTGAACTGTCTGACCGCTCCCTTCAAGGATCCCAACGTGCGCCGGGCGGCCGCCATGGCGATCAATCGCACGCAGTACGCCAAGGTGATCGACGAGAACGTCCTGCCGGTCAGCAACGGCCTCTTCGTCCCCGGTTCGCCGTACTACTCGAAGACGAGTTTCCCCAAGTACAACCCGACCGAGGCGGCCAAGCTGGTCAAGGCGGCCAAGAAGGCCGGCGGCGAGAGCGCCGTGAGCTTCACGCTGGGGACCACCACCGGGCCGGCCGCCACCCGGGCCCAGGAGTACTACCAGCAGGCCTTCCAATCGGTCGGCTTCAAGGTGAAGAACACCACCGTCCTGCAGAACAACCTCATCAACGACGCTCTGGCCGGCAAGTACGAGGCCCTGCTCTGGCGCCAATTCGGCGCGGTCGACCCGGACCTCAACTACATCTTCTGGAGCTCCACCACGGTCAGCTCGGGCTCGCTGTCCATCAACATGGCCCGTAACGCCGACCCCAAGATCGAGTTCGCGCTGCTGCTCGGGCGGGGCAGCACGGACCCCAAGACGCGGGCCAAGGCCTACAAGACGGTGAACCAGCGGCTGGCCCTCGACCTGCCCTACATCTGGTCCGACCGGGCGGTGTGGGCCGTCATCAGTGCGCCCAAGGTGCAGAACTGGAACAACCCCACCACGCCGGCCGGCGCACCGGCCTTCGGTATGATCGGGGGCCAGGTCTGGCCTACCCAAATCTGGATCAGCTGAGCTAGGACTTTATGAGCGGACGCATTCTGGTCGTCGAGGACGACGAGCGGATCAGGTCGTCCATGCGCCTGGCCCTAGAGGGCGAGGGCTACGAGGTCAAGGACGCCGCCAGCGGTGAGGAGGGGCTCGACCTGTTCGCCGACGCCCCCACCGACGTCGCCCTGATCGATCTCATGCTGCCCGGCATGGACGGGTTCGAGTGCTGCCGGGCCCTGCGGCGCCAGAGCGCGGTACCGATCATCATCGTCACGGCGCGGGCCGACACCCACGACGTGGTGGCCGGCCTGGAGGCCGGGGCCGACGACTACGTGACCAAGCCCTTCGTGGCCAAGGAGCTGGCGGCCCGCATCCGGGCCCTGCTGCGCCGGGCCCGCCCACCTGAGGAGGAGGACCCCGGGGCCCTCACCTTCGGCGACCTCCAGCTGCTCCCCGAGCAGGGGGTGCTGCGCCAGATGGACGGCACCGAGGTGCACTGCACGCGCACCGAGTTCCGCCTGCTCTGCGAGCTGGCGGCCAGCCCCAACAAGGTCCTGAGCCGCGAGCAGCTGCTCGACCGGGTCTGGGGCTATGACTACTTCGGTGACGGCCGGCTGGTGGACGTCCACATCCGACGTCTGCGCACCAAGGTCGAAGCCGACCCGGCCCTGCCCCGGCACATCCTCACCGTGCGGGGCATGGGCTACAAACTGGTGCCCTAAGCAGTGGGAACCTGAGCGGTGGGAATCGGAGCCCGCATCACGGCCATCTTCGGGCTGGGTGCGCTGCTGCTCTCCTTCTCGGTGGGCGGGCTGTCGTATTTCACCGTCCGGCACTTCCTGGTGGGCGAGCGCGAGTCAGCGGCGCAGCACTCGGCGTTCGTCAACGCCGCCTTCCTGCGCAGCTCGCTGCAGTCGGGCAACACGGCGTACGCGAACCTCCTGGCCTTCCTCGACGCCGGCTCGGGGTCGCACTCGGTGCTCATCCACGGCTCCACCGCCTACTCCTCCTCGCTCTCGCTCAGCGTGTCGTCCATCCCGGCCAAGCTCCGGGCCGAGGTCACGCGGGGGTCAGCGGCGACCCAGACCTACCGGACCGGCGCGCAGGGCGAGCCCGAGATCGTGGTGGGTGTCCCGGTGCCGTCGGTGCACGCGGCCTACTTCGAGGTCTTCTCGCTCTCGGACCTCGACCACACGCTGCGGGTGCTCGGGCTCACCCTGATCGGCGCCGGCGCCATCACCACCCTGCTCGGCACCGTGCTCGGGCGCTTCGCCAGCGACCGCTCGCTGCGCCCGCTGGCCGGTGTCTCCCGGGCCGCGGCGGCCATCGCCGGGGGCCAGCTCGACACCCGGCTCGAACCCGAGGCGGCCGACCCCGACCTCGAGGGCCTGACCACCTCGTTCAACGCCATGGTGGACCAGCTGCAGGTCCGTATCGAGCGGGAGGCCCGGTTCAACTCCGACGTGAGTCACGAGCTGCGCTCCCCGCTCACCACGCTCTCGGCCTCGTTGGAAGTGCTCGAGGCGGACATCGGTAGCCTGCCCCCGCGGGCCCGCCGGGCCCTGCAGCTGCTGGGCGACGACCTGCGCCGGTTCCAGCGCATGGTGGGTGACCTGCTCGAGATGTCCCGGGTCGATGCCGGTTCGGTCGACGTGTTCCTCGAGGACGTCAACGTGAGCGAACTGGTCCAGCGGGCGGTCGACGCCGGGATGGCGGGGCGGGGGACGGACGAACCGGCGCCCGAGGTGGTCATCGCCCCCGACGTGCAACAGGTGCACGTCGGGGTGGACAAGCGTCGCTTCGAGCGCGTGATGGCCAACCTGCTGGACAACGCGGCGAACTATGGAGGTGGGGCCACGGTGATCACCGTGACCTCGCTGACCCGCGGCTCGTTGCGCGAGGTGGAGATCGGAGTCGAGGACGCCGGTCCGGGCATCAACGCGCTGGAGCGCTCCAAGGTGTTCGAGCGCTTCTACCGCGGCGGCGCGTCGGGGCGGCGGGGCACCGGCACCGGCTCCGGGCTCGGGCTGGCCCTGGTGGCCGAGCACGTGCGCCTCATGCACGGGCGCGTCTGGGTCGAGTCCTCCGTCTCGGGTGGGGCGCGCTTCGTGGTGCTGCTCCCGGTGCTCGAGGCGGACGAGGATTCGGAGTGGTGACGCGGCGGCCAGGCTCGGGTCGGGGGCCGCGGCGGCTGGGGCGGCCGCGGCGGCTGGGCCGGCTGGGCCTGGTGATCGTTGGCGCCGTTGCCCTGGCCGGCTGCGCCATCCCGACCGGGTCCAACCCGAGCACCATCGCACCCAAAAGCGTCCCCTTCGGGCTGCTGAGCCCGAACTCCCCCACCACCTCGACCACGCAGCCGCCGCCGTCCTCGCTGGTGATGGTCAAGATCTTCCTGGTGTCGCGCGCGGGCTCGCTGGTGGCCGTCGACCGTTACGTTCAGGCCCCGGCCCCCCTCAAGTCGATCATCGCCTCGCTGGTGGTCGGCCCGTCCCCTCCCGACGTGGCCAACGGGAACAGCACGGCCATCCCCAGCAACGTGACCGTGCTCTCCGCGGCCAACCAGGACGGTGTGGTCACCGTGAATTTCAACGACGCCTTCGCCGAGATCACCGGCAGCAATGCCGAGGTCGCCGTCTCACAGGTGGTGGCGACGGTGGCCACCCAGGTCGGGCTGGGCACCGGGGTCAGCTTCGAGATCAACGGCCAACCCTCCAGCGTGCCCATCGCCAGTGGGGCGCAGGTGCCCGGACCGGTCTACCTCCTGCAGTTCATCCCCTGAGCCTTCGGGAGCCGTTGAGGAGGCCTTCCGGCCTAGGAATTCCGGGGTGGGTCGGAAAAGCGAACCCACTCCCATAGTTGGGGACCTCGAGTCTCATCGCCGCCTCGCTACCCCAGGTCAGGGTCCCCCGTTCGAGAGCGTCCGATGATCAATTCAGGAGCGGGTCGGAACTTTGAACCCACTCCCGATCACCGCCAGCGGGAGGTGACTTTGAGCGAAGGGGCTCAGCCAGCGTGCTGGACGGCGCTTCGCCACTCCACCCGGGGTGCACCCGACCACAGGTGCTCCAGGTCGTAGTACTCCCGGGTCTCCTGCAGGAAGACGTGGGCGATGAAGTCGCCGTAGTCCATGAGCACCCAGGTGGCGTCGGTCATGCCTTCGATCCGCACGGGGGCGAGCTGGTGTAGCTCCTTGACCCCGCGCTCTATCTCCTCGACCAAGGTCCGCACGTGACGGCTGTTCGGCGCGCTGGTGATGATGAACGCGTCGACCACACCGAAGAGCTCGCCCATGGCCAGCATCACGGTGTCCTGGCCCAACTTGGCATCGGCCGAACGGGCCGCGGTGGCCGCGGCGGCAGGGATGTGGACTTCGGCCTCCGACCCTCGGCTCAATGGAGCACGTCCAGCACCCCAACCGTCAGTGCGAACACACCCACCAACACGGCACAGCTGAAGATCGACCAGCGCTGACGGGAGCGGCGCTCCAACTTGAGCACGGCCCGGCGCTCGGTGCGCCGCTCCGACCGGGCGATCGGCACGGACGCCGCCGGAGCGCCGGCAACGGGTGCCTGGGACAGCTCGGTGATCCTGGCCGGCATGGCGCTCATCTGCCGACAGCGTACAGACCGCGGCGGCGAATGCAACGGACCACTGCTGGCGGGCACATGTCGTCGATGGAGCCGCCCTGGGCCAGCACTCGGCGGACGGCCGAACTGGAAACGTTCACCATGGGCCCGTCCACCCACTGGACCCGCCACCCGGCCGGCGCCGGGGGCCTCGGGGTGGTCGGACGCGACACCACGGCCAGGGTGACCAGCTCTTTCAGGTCCTCCACGCGCTCCCAGGTTCCCAATTCGGGCACCAGGTCCGCCCCCACCACCAGGGCAAGGTCGGGCTCGGGCCGGCCGGCCTCGGCGGCCTCTCGGCGGATCGCCTCGACGGTCACCACGGTGAAGCTCGGTCCACCGCGAGCGATCTCCCGGCCGTCGGCCTCGGTCCCCGGGATGCCGTCAGCCAGCGCCTCGGCCAGGGCGAAGCGGTCCTCGGCCGGCGTTATCAGACGGGTCGGCGACTTCTGCCACGGATCATTGGCCACGACGAGCAGAAGCCGATCCAATGACAGCGTGGCCAACACGGCCCGGGCGGCGGCGGCATGGCCGTTATGAGGTGGATCGAAGGTCCCCCCGAGCAGCCCGATCCGCTCGGGCCGCGACTCAGCTGCCGGCAAGTTCGGCGATCACGGGAGCCAGCGCTTCCATTTCACCTTCATGCACCACGATGTAACTGAAGCCGAGCTCCTCTCGCCGTCGGCGCAGCAGGTCGATGATCTCGCCGGTGGTGCCGATCAGCGCGATCGGCGCGGCCGCGAGCTGCGCGGGTGAGAGGCCGAAGGCGGGAGCCATCGATTCGATGAGCTCGGCCGCGTTGGGGACTACCTGCACGGCCGCCGTCCAGCACTGGAATTCCAGGTCGTCCGCCCGATCACCAGCGGCCTCACGCGCCCAGTCCACCCGGTCGCGATATTTCTCGACGACAGATTCGGCCGCCGTTTCGGCGCCGATGAAACCGGCCGCCAGGCTGGGCACGATGCTGACCGTCTCGGCGTAGCGCCCAGCCAGGGCCAGGATGCGCCGACTGCCCCCACCGATGACCAACGGCGGGCCACCGGGCGTGACGGGGGAAGGCGTGCCCACCGCATCGATCACCTGGTAGTGCGCACCGGCGAAGGTGGATTTACCGTCGCGCCACATGGCGCTCATGATCTCGATGCTCTCGGCCAACCGGGCGATGCGCACCGACGCCGGATCCATCGGAATGCCCGACTGGGTGTAGTCGGCGGTCATCCACCCGGCTCCGAGGCCCAACTCGAATCGACCGTCGGTGACCACATCGAGGGTGGCCGCCTCCTTGGCCAGGATGACCGGATGACGGAAGTCGTTGTCCAACACCAGGGTGCCGACCCGCAGCGTGGTCGTGGCCTCCGCGGCCACCGTGAGCGCGATCATGGGAGCCCACTGATCCTCGAGATGGTCGGGGATGTAGAGGGTCGAGTAGCCC
Organism: Acidimicrobiales bacterium; assembly: GCA_036502025.1. Classification (GTDB taxonomy): domain Bacteria; phylum Actinomycetota; class Acidimicrobiia; order Acidimicrobiales; family RAAP-2; genus Bog-473. Next base: position 44,263 of record DASXZJ010000130.1, read on the forward strand.
AGATCCTCGACCTGGCGGGCCAACGCCTTCCACGCAGCCGGGGATGCGGCTTTCGATACCTGCACAGCAAATCGGAAGGGCGCCATGGACGGCGATCCTACGGCGTTAACCTGTTGCGATGGCGAGCGCACCGGGCACCTCAACCTGGAGCGCGGCGTCGTGGCGCCAGTACCCTGCGGCGCAGCAGCCGGTGTGGCCCGACGCCGACGCGCTCAAGCTGGCCGAAGCACAACTCGCAACGCTCCCGCCGCTGGTTTTCGCCGGTGAGGCCCGGCGCTTGACCTCCCAGCTGGCCGACGTGGCACACGGGCGGGCCTTCCTGCTCCAGGCTGGCGACTGTGCCGAGTCGTTCGCCGACTTCAGCGCCGACTCCATCCGCGACAAGTTGAAGATCATCCTGCAGATGGCGGTGGCCCTGACCTACGCCGCCGGCGTGCCCGTGGTCAAGGTCGGCCGGATCGCCGGGCAGTTCGCCAAACCGCGCACGTCGGGCACCGAACGCATCGGTGAGGTAGAGCTCGACGCGTTCCGGGGCCACATGGTCAACGACGAAGCCTTCGACGCCGAGGCGCGTCGACCCGACCCTGCCCGCCTCGTCGCCGCTTACCAGCAGTCGGCCTCGACCCTCAACCTGCTGCGCGCCTTCACCAAGGGCGGCTTCGCCGACCTGTCCCAGGTGCACCAGTGGAATCAGCAGTTCGTGGCCTCCTCGGCCGAGGGCCTGCGCTACGAGCGGGTGGCATCGGAGATCGACCGCGCCCTTCGTTTCATGGCCGCCTGCGGTATCGACCTCGGCGCCGAGGCCGGGCTGCACCAGGTCGACTTCTGGACCAGCCACGAGGCATTGATGCTGCCCTACGAGGAGTGCCTGACCCGGATGGACTCGCTCACCGGCGACTGGTACGACTGCTCGGCCCACATGGTCTGGGTGGGCGACCGCACGCGGCAGCTCGACGGGGCTCACGTCGAGTTCCTCTCCGGGGTGCGCAACCCGCTGGGGTGCAAGGTTGGTCCGAGCAGCACACCGGACCACGTGCTGGCGCTCTGCGAGCGTCTCAACCCCGAGCGCGAGCCGGGCCGCCTCACACTGATCACCCGCTTCGGGGCCGAGCACATCGAGGCACTCCTCCCGCCGCTCGTCCGGGCGGTAGAGGCGGCCGGGCACCCTGTCGTGTGGACCTGCGATCCAATGCACGGCAACACCTTCACCAGCGAGGGCGGGCGCAAGACGCGGCGGCTCGACGTCATCCTGGCCGAGGTGCGATCCTTCTTCGACGTGCACCGCGCCGAGGGGACCTGGCCCGGCGGCGTGCACGTGGAGCTCACCGGTGACGATGTGACCGAGTGCCTGGGCGGAGCCGAGGAGATCTTCGAGGGCGATCTGGGCGCCCGCTACACCACGACCTGTGACCCTCGCCTGAACGCCCGACAGTCTCTCGACCTCGCCTTCCGCGTGGCTGAGTTCCTGCGCGCTTGATGCGCCGACTCACCCTGGCCGTCGCTGCCCTCATCACCGCCACCGCGCTCACCACCGTGGCGCCGTCGGCCCCGACCGCCGGCGCCAGCACCGCCGGGAAGGTTCCTGCCTACTGGTTGGTGGCCAGCGACGGCGGGATCTTCAGCTTCGGCGGGGCGACGTACTACGGCTCCACCGGCAACATGCACCTCAACAAGCCGATCGTTGGCCTGGCCGCCACTCCCGACGGCGGCGGCTACTGGCTGGTCGCCTCCGACGGTGGCATCTTCAGTTACGGGGACGCCCTCTTCCACGGGTCGACCGGCAACCTGAAGCTGAACCGGCCCATCGTCGGCATGACGCCGACGCCCGACGGCGGCGGCTACTGGCTGGTCGCCTCCGACGGTGGCATCTTCGCCTTCGGTGACGCCGTGTTCCACGGGTCGACCGGCGCCCTCTCGCTGAACAAGCCGATCGTCGGGATGGCCGCCACCGCCGACGGCGGCGGTTACTGGCTGGTCGCCTCCGACGGTGGCATCTTCGCCTTCGGTGACGCGAAGTTCTCGGGCTCGACCGGCGCCCTCTCGCTCAACCAGCCCATCATCGGCATGGTCGCCGGCCCACCGGGGTCGGGTTACTTCCTGGTGGCCGCCGACGGTGGCATCTTCTCCTTCGGTGGCGCGCCCTACTACGGGTCGCTCGGCGGGATCCCGCTGAAGAACCCGATCGTCGCCGTGTCGGCCACCCCGGGTGACACCGGCTACTGGTTCACCGACCGGACCGGCGAGGTCTCGGCCTTCGGCGGGGCCAGCTACTACGGCTCGGCGCCCGCCGGGCTCAAGGCGTCGATCGTGGCCATGGCCGAGGCGCCGGGCACCGGTGCCTTCGTCGGCGCGCCCTACCCGTCGGGCGCCTACGGCTACGACGTCAGCAAGTTCAACATGAACGCGGCGTGCACGACGGGGCTGCCATCGGGCGCGCACACCATCGGTGTCGTCGAGGTCGACGGCGGGGTCGACCCGGGTGCCAGCAGTCCCGACTTCCCCAACCCGTGCCTGGCGGCCGAGGGCGCCTGGGCCGGCGCGGGGTTGAACCTCTACACCTTCCTGGGCAACGTCGGGCCGGTGTCGGGCCCGCTGTGCGGCGACCCGCAGAGCTGTTTCAACGTGGGCTACAACGCGGCCATCCACGCCTTCACCGACGCGCAAGCGGCCGGTGTCAACACCAGCGTCGGCTGGTGGCTCGACGTCGAGGGGGCCGGGACGTACTGGACGTCCACTCCGGCCAACAACGCGCAGACCGTGATGGGAGCCCTGGCTGCCCTGCACAACACCGAGGGCATCGCCAACGTCGGCGTCTACGCCAGCCCGGGAAACTGGAACGGCATCGTCGGCCCGTACCAACCCTCGGTCCCCTACTGGATGGCCGACTGGTTCACCCCGCCGAGCGGGCCTCAGACCTGCGCCGACGTGGCCAACCAACGGGGCAAGCACCTGCTTCCCACCGGGCCGGTGGAATTCGTCCAGTACAGCAACAGCATCAATGGGGCCGATGGCGACTACGCCTGCTGAGCGACGCACTCGGCCGTAGGTTCGCCGGCATTGAATGAGACCGCTCGAGACCCCCATTGACGAGGGCGACGGCCCACCGATCGTCCTCCTCCACGGCTACGCCATGCGTCCGGACACCTACGCCCCGCTGGTGCGGCTGCTGACCCCGCACTGCCGGGTCGTGGTGCCCGACCTCTTCGCCGTCCGCGGCGCGTGGCGTTACACCGACGTGCTGAATGCCTTCGTCTCGGCGCTGGACGAGCTCGGTCTCAGGCGGGTCACCCTGCTCGGGCATTCCTTCGGCGGCGCCCTCGAGCTCGACTTCGCAGCGAAGTTCCCCCACCGGGTGGTCGAGCTGGTCTTCTCCGACACCCTCGCCGTCTCGCGGGAGTGGACCCTGGCCCGAGAGGCGACACGCCACCCACTGGGACTGGCGCATCTGGCCACGCCGAGGGCCATCACGGCCTTCGGGCGCAACTGGCTCACCCATCCCCGTCAGCTGGTCGACGCGGCCTGGTGGGCCTTCACCGAGGGGAGGGAAGGTGACATCTCCTCGGTCGCCCGGGCCGGCCTACCCGCCCACGTCCTGTGGGCCAACCGCGACTCCGTCCTGTCCCAGCCCGACGGGCGAGAGTTCGCCGAAGAATTGCATGCCACCTTCACCGTGGCCGGGGGTCCCGGACACATCGATCACGATTGGATGTTCCAGCAGCCCGAGGTCTTCTTCGAGCATCTCGAGAAGCTCGGCCTCAAGGTGCTCGCACCCTGAGGCCACGCGCCGGCCCGTCAGAGACTCAGCGCCACCGCCCGAGCTGTGTCCGGGCCCGGGCCACCACCTCGGCGATCACCGGCGCGTCGGTCTCCACGCCGAGCAGGGCGTCGGGCGGAAAGGAGACCTGAGGTTCCTCGTCGTGCTCGTAGACCCTCACGCTCACGATGGCCAGGAGCCCACCGCGCCGCTCGTCACGCTCGCGGTGGCGCTGTTCCCTCTCCTGGCGGACATCTTCGGGGAGGCGGTCGCGGCTTCCCGGGGCAGAGGACACCCATCGGTGTTCAGTCGACATCGTTCCAGTATGCGCCCGCGGCCACGGGACTCTCCATCAGTCA
>DASXZJ010000131.1:0-21868 GCA_036502025.1 Acidimicrobiales bacterium
GCGTGGGCGACGTCTTCGTTATGAACATGCACCTGGAGAGCATGGGCGACTACGAGATGCCAAACCGCATCGCGGTGTACGAGGCGGACCGTTGCATCGCCTGGGAGCCGGGCACGCGCCAGGCCGGCGCCGAGAGCCCGAACGGATCGCGCTGGAGGTACGACCTCGTTCCAGACGGCCCAGACGCGACGATCGTCACCGAAACCTACGATTGCTCCGGTTCCCCGGAACACGTGCGTCAAGCCGTGGACAACGGCAACGCGTGGCGCAGTGCCATGGCCACCACACTCGAACGACTCGACCAGCTCTGCACCAAGGGCTGATGCAAACCACGCCCAGGGCCGATTAGCCCGCGATTAACCCACCACGAGGACGTTCACGTTCATCGCCAGGGCTTTGTGGCCGGGGATGGGGCAGAAGATGTCGTACCGGCCCTTCTTGAGGGTCACCTTGAGCTTGGTGCTCTGCCCCGGGTTGATGTTGGCCGAGGTGGCGTTGTGGAGGCCGGGCCCCGTGATCTCGAGGGAGTGGGTGGTGTGGCCCTTGTTCTGGGCGACGAAGGTGTAGCGCCCCGGGGTGAACGTCTTCTTGGAGAGGGCGATGTGAAAGTCGGTCTCCACCGCCTTCACCGTCGTGACCTTGGCCCCCGCCGCACCGGCGGGATCGGCCAGCCCGATGCTGGCGCCACCGAGCCCGCCGAGCCCACCGAGCAGGCCCACCCCGCCGAGCGCAATCAGGGCGAGGGTGGCGGTCGAGGTGCGCAGTGTCATGAATCGTCCTTGTTTGGTCGGCGTTGGCGGGCGGGCGGGCGGGTCGGATGTGACCTAAGTGAAACGGTCGCGGGCGGCGCGGGGATTGCCCGGCCCCCAAGTCGGGGGCGCCCGCCACCGAGCGTGCGCGGCGATGCACTAGACCCTTGCCCATGGAGGCGACCTCCCCGGAGCCCTCGGGCCGTCCTCCTGAGACGCCGCACGGAGACGGAGACAGAGACAGCGCCCTGATCCGGGCCCGCCGCCGGCTGCCGGGCTGGGCCTGGCCGGTGACCAAGTACGTCTTGGGTATCGCCATCCTGGCCCTCGCCGTGTGGGTGCTGGCCTCGCACAGCAACGAGCTCTCCGGCCTCTCCACCGACCTGGCCCACCTCAACTGGTGGTGGGTGCCGCCCGCGGTGCTGGTCGAAGTGGGCTCGTTCGTCAGCTTTGCCACCATGCAACGCACCCTGCTGCGACGCGGCGGCCTGGTGGCGCCGAGGGTCCCGATGGTCGAGATGTCCTTCGCCGCTCAGGCCATCGCCAACTCGCTGCCCGGTGGTAACGCGGTGTCGGCCGTCTACGGCTTCCGCTGGTTCCGGCGGTTCGGCGCCGACGTGACGCTGGCCACCTGGGCGCTGGCCGGCACGCTGGTGGCCTCGGTCGTGTCGCTGTCCCTGGTGGCGACAGGGGGGCTGGCCCTGGCCACGGGCGAAGGCGCGTCGCTCGATCTGGTCCCCGTCATCATCGGTGCCTTCATCCTCACCCTGGCCGTCGGTGCGCTCTTCATCTTCGAGCGGCCGCTCTTCCGGGCGGTCTCCTGGGCCGTAACGGCCTCGCGTGCCGTGATCGGGCGGCCACGGGGCGACGTCGAGGAGCAGATCCGCCTGATCATGGGCTGGGTCACCGCGGTGCGGCTCGGCTGGCGCCAGGTCGTGGCCGTCTTGAGTTGGGGCACCAGTAACTGGCTGCTGGACTGCGCCTGCTTCGCCATGATGTTCGAGGCGGTGCACGCGCCCATCCCGTGGAAGGGCTTGTTGCTCGCCTACGGCGCCGGCCAGCTCGCCGCCACCCTGCCCATTACGCCGGGCGGCCTGGGCGCGGTCGAGGGGAGCATCACCATCGCCCTGGTCGCGTTCGGCGGCGCGCAGGAGGGCACCGTCGATGCCGTCCTCATGTACCGGCTCATCAGTTTCTGGCTGATCCTCGTCATCGGTTGGGCCAGCTGGAGCGTGCTGGCCATCCAGACCCGCCGGGGCCGGTGGAGCCGCGACCTGGAGGATGCGGTGCCCGAGGCCGGAGCGCTGGCCCATCACCCGGCAGGTTCCTACGGGTCACGGTCCGTGCAACCTTCGGGGGTGCCGTCATGACCCTGGCGACCACGATTACGACCCCCAAGACCACGACCCCCACGACCCTGACCCCCACGACGACGACCACCACCCGCACCCGCCGCCCCGCTCTGCGTCGACTGGGCCTCGCACTCAGCGCCACCGCGCTCCTGGCCGTCCTGGCCACCGGCTGCACCTCGGTGCGCAGCAGCCTGGGGACGTCGGACAGCTCATGCTTCCGGGCCATCCCGGTGGCCAATACCGCGGTGCACTCACGCGGTCGCTTCGTCGGGGCGCACCTCTTCACCGAGTCCAAGTTGCACAGCACGGCACCGAAGTTGGTGTCGGCGCTCACGGCGGATGGTCTGACGGTGCACACCGTTTGTGTCGTCGCATTCGAGGGAACCTTCAGCGCGACCGGGGTGTCCCACCCGCTGGGTCGTTCCACCGGCAAGCTCGCCGTGGTGGTGGCCAGCTCACCGGCCAACAAGGTGTTGGCAACCGTCATCTTCGGGAAGGCGCCGTTGCACTTTGGTCACCCCCACGTGGGCTGAGCCGGCGAGTGGCGGCCCGATTGGTGGCAGCCTCGGGCGTCGACCAGCCGCAACGAGAAGGGGCATGACGAAAGCGAAGTGGGCGTCACCAAGTGCAGATGTGGGCAACGGCAGATGCCGATATTTCCCTGTGCCATCTGTTAGACACTTGTACGAGGACCAGGGATGGGGAGCGACCCCTTGAAGCTGGTGACTTCTAACTTAACTAGAAGGGGTCCGCATCATGCAGGAACACGCGAAGCGTCGGCGCAATGGCAGGTACACGCCCCCAACTCGAGGACATCGGGTGCGAAGCAGCGCCTTGGCCGTTGGCGCTGCCGTGATCTCCTCGGGGCTGACCATGGGTCTTGAAGCTGGGGCGGCCCCACCCAAGGCACCGGTGATCTCGACCAAGTCCTTCTTCGCCTGTATCGCGGGCGGTGAGATCGTCGGTGTCGAGGCCGTGCCCTTCACGGCTCAGTTCTGTGCCACCGATCCCGGCGAGGTTCTCACCCAGATAACCGGCCCGCAGGGCTTCCAAGGCGCGCAAGGTAACCAAGGCGCGCAAGGCAATCAGGGCTTCCAGGGCAATCAGGGCTTCCAGGGCAACCAGGGCTTCCAGGGCGCGCAGGGCAATCAGGGCTTCCAGGGCTTCCAGGGCGCGCAAGGCAATCAGGGCTTCCAGGGCTTCCGTGGTGTTCAGGGCTTCCAGGGCAATCAGGGCTTGCGTGGTGTCCAGGGCTTCCAGGGCAATCAGGGCTTCCAGGGCAATCAGGGCTTCCAGGGCGCGCAAGGCGCGCAAGGCTCGCAGGGCAGCCAGGGCAACCAGGGCTTCCAGGGCGAATCCGGCACGGCTACCGTCACCGAGTCCGACGCCAATTCGGGCACGATTGCCAATGGCACTTCGCACACACTGGGCGTGGACTGTCCCGCGGGTACCACCGCCACCGGTGGTGGCACCAACATCGTGAACAGCAGTGGACTTGCCGTGCCGGGCGGTTATGTGACGCAGACCCAGCCCAATGGAAACGGGTGGTTGGGTACGGTCATCAATCTGACCGGCGGGAACATGACCCAGACGACCTATGTCATGTGTGCGACGCCGTAGGGGAACACTGCGACACCTGCCTGGGCATCGGTCGCTTCGAGCTCGATCAGACCCCGAAGACCTAGCGGACGAGGACTCGATGAGCGCCACTCCATCCTTTGACCTAGATGCCGTCTCGCGCCTCAGGGCAGCCGGGCGGGTCGCCAGATCCCGGGGGAGATCTTCTGGCTGCGAGCCCACCACCCTGCCCACGGGCCATCGCCGAACTCCCTGGTCACGGCACCCACGGCCAACACTTCAGGCCGCAGATTCCTCCCTGGGTTGACGCCGAGGTCGGCGACAAGCCCAGGCACAGGGTCCTTCTCCGGAGGCTCGGATGGTAAACTTTTGTATCTGTTTCACCGGCACCATCCACCCCCGGGTGGTGCAGCACGAGGAGTTCTATGTTCGACGGTCGCTGGCGCGATGTGGTCGACCGGTCCACCGGACCAGTCGGCACGGCACTCCACCGCCGAGGCATCACCGCTGACGTTCTCACCGCCACTGGCTTGGTTTCGGCTTCGGCCACCGCCTTCATGGTGGCCACCGGTCACCTCCACATCGCCATCGCGCTGCTCATCCTGACCGGGATGCACGACCTGCTCGATGGCCCGGTGGCCAAGGCGGCCGGCACCGCCTCCATCCGGGGCGCCTTCTTCGATTCGGTGACCGACCGGGTCGCCGATGCGGTCCTCATGGGCGGCGTGGCCTGGTACCTGATCGACCGCGGTGAGAACCATCTGGCCGTCCTGCCGTTGGCCGTGTTGGGAGTCACCGCCCTGGTCTCCTACGAGCGGGCCAAGGCGGAGTCACTCGGGCTGTCCGCCAAGGGTGGCTTGATGGAACGGGCCGAGCGGATGATCCTGCTCGGCGTCGGGTTCCTCGACTCGGACTTCCTGATCCCGGTGCTCTGGGTCATGTTGGCGCTGATCTCGGTGACCGCCATCGCCCGCTTCGTCAAGGTCTGGAACGCCGCCTCGGGCAAGGACGTGGCGGCCCGCCGCCGGGTCGTGGCCTGGCGCGACGGCAAGGTCGAGTCCCGGTGGCGCACCTGGCGCGAGGGGACCGGCGTCCCCCGCATCGCCCTCGGCCAGACCACCGGTGCCCCGGTCGGTCGCTGGAGGGCCCGCCGTCAGGAGTCGCTCAGCAGCCGCTCCGGCCGCACGCTCCGCGCCCGTCGGCGCACCACCCGTCCGCACTCGGGCTTGAACGGCGGGGGGCTGGGCCGGTCGCGGCCGCCGCGGGACTCCGCTTCCTGAGCCAGCGCCCGGCGCGCTAAGCCATGACGGTGGGGGACGACCAGAACGACAAGCAGGACTGGCGGGCCGCGGCGAAGTACGTGACCTACACCGGCTTGGCCTCGGCCATGGGCCGGCTGCCCGAGCCCTTCACCCGTCATGTCGTGGCCGGCGTGACCCGCGTCATGGCGTACCGCCGCTCCCCGGCCATGGCCATGAACCGGCGTCACATCGAGCGCGTCCTGGCCAGCGAGTGCCCGCCCGGCGTGGAGCCCGACCCGGCCCTCGTGCGCCGCCTGAGCCGGCGCACCGTGGGCGAGTACGGCCGCTACTGGATGGACGGCGCCCGCCTGCCCTACCAACATGAGCCCGGGGTGCGGGCGCACATGTTGGTCGAGCAGGGTGACCGCGAGCTGCGCGCCGCCATGGCGGAGGGCCGCGGGGTGATCATGGCGCTGCCCCACGTCGGGAGCTGGGAGTGGGGCGGGGCATGGCTGGCGCTCGAAGGGATGCCCATGACGGCCGTGGTGGAGAAGCTGGAGCCGCCCGCCCTCTTCGAGTGGTTCGTGGGGCAGCGGGCCGCCATGGGGCTGACCGCGGTGCCCCTGGGCGACGGTTCGGGGGCCGCCGTGCTGCGGGCCCTCCGGGAGGGGAAGTTGGTGGGTCTGGTCAGCGACCGCGACCTGGTGGGCAACGGCGTCGAGGTCGACTTCTTCGGGGAGAAGACGACGCTCCCGGCCGGCCCGGCGACCTTGGCCCTGCGCACCGGGGCCGCGCTCATGCCGACGGTGGTCTACTCGGGCCCGGGGAACTGGCACACTGCGGTTGTGCACGCGCCGCTCGATACCACCCGGTCGGGCTCACTCCGGGCCGACGTGGCGCGTCTCACCCAGGAGGTGGCCGTCTGCTTCGAGGAGTTCATCCGGCGCCATCCCGAGCAGTGGCACCTCTACCAGCCGAATTGGCCGAGCGACCAGCCGTGACAGTGCGGAGCGGTCGCCGGTGAAGATCGCCATGCTCTCGCCCTACTCCCTGTCCCGGCCGGGCGGCGTGCAGGGCCAGGTGCTCGGGCTCTCCCGCGCCCTGCGCAAGCTGGGCCACCAGGTCACGGTGCTGGGTCCCGACGACAAGGTCGAGGGTACGGGGGGAGACGCCGACGTGTTCGTGGTCGGCTCGCCGACCGGGCTGCGGTCCAACGGTTCGGTGGCCCCGGTCACCATCTCGCCGCTGGCCGCCCTCCGGGCCGAGCGTTTCGTGCGGCAGGGCGGATACGACGTGCTGCACCTGCACGAGCCGCTGGCTCCGGTCGCCCCCTATGGGTTCATGCTGAGCACGCCGGTGCCGATGGTGGGGACCTATCACCGGGCCGGCGTCAGCCGCTGGGTCCACGTGCTCAGGCCACTGGCCCGGTTCGTGGGCTCACGCCTCGACGTGCGCGTGGCCGTCTCCGAGGCCGCCCGCGAGACCGGGAGGCTCTCGAGCGGCGGCGAGTTCGAGGTCCTCTTCAACGGGGTCGACATCGAGCGCTTCGAGGAAGCCGTGCCGGTGCCGACCGACCGGCCCACTGTCCTCTTCCTCGGCCGCCACGAGGAGCGCAAGGGCCTGAGCGTGCTGCTGGACGCCTTCGCCCGCCTGGAGCGGCCGGCCACGTTGTGGATTTCCGGTGACGGCCCCGCCAGCGAGGTCCAGCGCCGCCGGCACCCCGGGTCGGACCGGGTCAAGTGGTTGGGTCTGGTCAGCGACGAGGAGGTGGCCGCCCGCCTGGCCGGCGCCGACGTCCTGTGTGCGCCGTCCCTACGGGGTGAGTCGTTCGGCATGGTGGTACTCGAAGGCATGGCGGCGCGCTGCTCGGTGGTGGCGTCGGATCTCGAGGGCTACCGCTCGGCCGCCGGCGGGCACGCCACCTTGGTGCCCCCGGGTGATGTCGACGCGCTGTCGAGGTCCCTCGGGGTGGCGCTGGCCGATGTCGTCGAGGGAAGCGGGCAATCGTCCGACGACGCGTTGAAGGCCGCCGAGGCGCACGCGCAAAACTGGTCGATGGATAGCCTGGCCGAGCGCTACCTCGAAGTGTACGAGCGGGCCATCGCGCGCTCCCGCGCCAAAGCGTCATGACGGAGGAGCCAGAGGAAGCAGAGGAGGTCCAATGACCGGCAGCACCGGAGAGATCACCCCGATCCCCGAGGGATACGGCACCGTGACGCCAAGGCTGGTCGTCAGCGACGGCAACGCGGCCATCGAGTTCTACCGGCGGGCCTTCGGCGCCGAGGAAGTGGGGGAGCGCTTCTGCGGCCCCGACGGGAAGATCATCCACGCCGAAGTGCGCATCGGTGACTCCATGGTCCTGCTCACCGACGATTCGGCGGACGGCGCACCGGCCCGGTCACCCGAGGTGCTCGGCGGCGTCACGGCCATCATGTCGCTCTACTGGGTGAACGTCGACGAGGCCTGGGCCCGCGCCACCGAGGCCGGCTGCGAGGTGATCTTCCCGTTGGCCGACCAGTTCTACGGCGAGCGCGGGGGCCGGCTGCGCGACCCCTTCGGTCAGCAGTGGATGATGAGCCAGCGGATCGAGTTGCTCTCGCCCGAGGAGATCCGCGCCCGGGTCTCCGGATCAGGGTCCTAGGGCGCCGTAATGGCAGCAAAGCTGACGGTGATCGGCCCGGTGGGGGCGACGTCGCACGACGGTGGCCGCCACCCCGAGCGCCCGCCACGCATCGGCGCCGTGATGGAGGGCGTGGCCGAGGTGGGCGCCGAGCTGGGCCGCGAGCTCGACCTCGTCCCTGCGCTCGCGCCGCCACGTGAGGCCCTGCTGGCGGTGCACTCCGAGGCCTACCTCGAACAGGTGGAGGCGCTCTGCCGCTCCGGCGGCGGGCACCTGGATCCCGACACCTTCGCCCGACCCGATTCCTGGGAGACCGCGCTGCTCTCCGCCGGCGCCGGCCTGCAGGCCATCGACGCGTTGCAGCGGGCCGGCGAGGGGCTGGCCTTCGTGGCCACCCGTCCCCCCGGCCACCACGCCCTGCCCGAACACGGCATGGGCTTCTGCTTCCTCAACAACGTGGCGTTGGCCGCCCGGTCGCTCACCGCTCAGGGCGAACGCGTACTAATCGTCGACTGGGACGTGCACCACGGCAACGGGACCCAGGACATCTTCTGGGACGACCCGGCCGTCCTCTACGTCTCCACCCACCAGTCCCCCTTTTATCCCGGCACCGGCGCGGCCAGCGAGGTGGGCGGGGCCGGCGCACCGGGGCTGACGGTGAACGTGCCGCTCCCGGCCGGCGCCACCGGTGACGCCGTGCGGCACGCGCTCGACGACGTGGCGGCGCCGGTCATCGAGGCGTTCGCCCCCACCTGGGTCCTGATTTCGGCCGGCTTCGACGCCCACCGGTCCGACCCGATGGCCGAGCTGGCCCTCTCGAGCGGTGACTTCGCCGACCTGGCCACGACGGTGGCCGCCTACGCCCCGGCCCCGGGCCGGGTGGTGCTGTTCCTCGAGGGCGGCTACGACCTCGAGGGCCTGCGGGCTTCGGTCGCCGCCACCCTGGGCGCGCTGACCGGGGCGGGTGGGGCACCCGAAGAGCCGACCGCAGGCGGACCCGGCCTCGAACACGTCCTCTCCGCCAGCCGGACGCGTGCCCGCGCCCTGGCCTAGGTGCCGCAGAGATTCTCGGCCACCAACCCGCCGCGCCCGTCCCGGAGCCGTTTCCCGCTCCTCACGCCAATCCAACCGGATCGAAGGGCAGCGACTCGTAGCGCCGCACGAAATGTCCGGGTGCAAACACACCTCGGGCTGCATCTACTGAGAAGTCCGGACAGCGCTGCAACAGTTCCTCGAGGGCGACCCGCCCCTGCAGGCGCGCCACGGCCGCGCCCAGGCAATGATGCGGGCCGTAGCCGAACGAAACGATGCGCCGGGGTCGGCGCACCACGTCGAGTGCCTCCGCGTCGACTCCGAACTCCTCGCTGTCGCGGTTGGCCGACGCGTAGAGGAGCATCACCTTGGCCCCGGCCGGAATGACGGCCTCGCCGTAGCCGACGTCGCGTGTGGCCGTGCGGGCCAGGCCTTGGACGGGAGTGGTGAGGCGCAAGAGCTCCTCGACCGCCGGCCCGATCCTGGTCGGGTCCTCTTGCAACAGCGCGCGCTGCTCTGGCCACGCCGTCAAGAGTTCGGCGCTGCCACCCAGCAGCCCGGTCGTGGTGTCGTTGCCGCCCGTGATCATGGTGAAGGCGAAACCCAGGACTTCAAGGATCGACGTCGAGGGCCTGTCTTCGGTCTCGGTGACCAGGTGCGACAGCGCGTCATCGCCGGGATTCTGACGGAGTCGCTCCACCAGATCGGTGAAGTACTCGAACAGCTCCCCCACCGCGTCACCCGCCGAGAGCGTGTTCCCCGCTGCGGTCGCGGCCACGATGGCGTCGGTCCAACGATCGAAGCGTCCGCGATCGGGCTGGGGCACACCGAGAAAATGGGCGACCACCATGCTGGGGAGTGGCTTGAACAGCTGGCCCACAATGTCCCACTCGCCTTCAGACCGCATCTGCTCCATCCGGCCCACGACGAATTCCCTGATGGCCCCCTCGAGGGAGGCCACGTGCCGGGGGCTGAATCCCTTTCCGACGGTGCGCCGAAACGCGGTGTGGTCGGGCGGATCCATCATCACCATGGGCTGGACCCCGCCACCCTCCAGGAAATCCATGTCCCCGTACGTAAAGGTCAACCCCTGGGCCGAGCTGAAGGTCGCGGTATCACGCGCCGCGTCGAACACATGGTCGAAGCGCGACAACACCCAGTAGTCGCCCTCCTTCACGTGGTGCACCGGATCATGCTTACGCAGGGCGGCGTACATCTGGAATGGATCCCGCCAGGTTGGTCCCGAACGCGGCTCAAACGCTGCCGGTCGTGAGCTGTGATGGTCCACTCAATACTGTTAACACATCTTGCCTGGATTGTGCCCGGTCAGTTGGTGCCTGTCCTGGCCAGTGGTACACGTCGCCACCGTGAATGCGACCGTCAGGTGTCGTTCCGCCAGATCACCGCGCGGAGGTGAAAGCAACGGGTCGACCTGCCGTCGATGACTGAGGGGCGCCCCGTGCACCGGCGTGGGTGGGGCGACGTCTGTCGGTCAGCCCCCAGCGGCTTCGGCCTCATGCGAGCTTGAACGAACTGAGCGGGGCGGGTGAGACGCCCGAGGAGGCGAACGTAGACCGTTCAGGCTCTGCGCGAGGCATCATCGAGGTCGATACCAACGATGGTGGCGACCCGAGTGAGGTCGAGGTCGGCAGCCAGAAGCGTCGCTCGGTGACGCAGGGCGACCGAGGCGATCATGCAGTCGACCATGCCTCGGGGGGTGACCCCCGCCCGACGGCAACGGCGGTAGATGGTCGCGGCAGCGTCGAAATCCGCAACCGCATCGAACGCGAGCAGGGTGAAGCGAAGCAGAAGTCGGCGCAGATTTGTTTCACGATCATCGCTACGGGCGCCGGCGATCACCTCCATGATCACGGGTTCGGTCACGGCCAGTCCCCCATTGGCGCTGATGAGATCAGTTATTCGCTGATCGACTCGGCTACCGGTCGCCCGGTCGTATTCCACCCAGGCGGAAGTGTCCGCCAGGATCATATGGACGGAGGATTGCTGTCAGGTGGGATCTGCCCGATGGCGTTGGCGCCGCGCATGGCTAAAGCCTCTTCCCGGTCCATGGGTTGTCCGGCCAGGTGGCGCAAGGCGAGATCGACCGCCTCGGTCTTGGTCCGCGTGCCGAAGCGGTCCATGATGGCCTGGAGGTAGGTGTCCTCGATCTCGATGTTGGTTCGCACTCTGCCCATACACCTATTATACACGTTACGTGTAGAATAGGTGTACCCTGTCACGCCTGGTTGCCGGAAGCGCCCAATCCCGGGCGACGAGGATGAGTTCATTAGACCTTGGGCAAGCGGCAATTGCCCGGCGGGCCCTTCAGGCGATGGGGGAGCGGGACTTCTGTAGGTACTCAGCTCCGGTGACCGACACCGACACGAACTGTCCTTCTCCCGACACATGGTGACGATCGATAAAGCCTTGCTGGTTGGCCGCTTCCCACACGGGCAGGCGTGGACAGGACGTCCGCCACGCATCAAGCACCTCGGAGTAGGGGCGCCGGCTGTTGCCCATCCACTCAAGGAGGTCGAGGATCAGGTCATCGATTTTGTCGGTCCCTGTGGCCATCGATCATGGCACCCTGAGCTGGCCGACGGCGCGTCCGCCGACCCGAACCCTTCTCGATATTTGCTCGGACGAAGGCATCGCGGTCATTCCGTTGCCAGACGGCACCGGCATGACCTGGTGGCCCAAAGGCGTCTGAGCGAGATGAACTCCAGCGGATCTGTCGGCCACCGACGGGATATTCCGTGTTGGTGCGTGCGATGCCCAGCCCGTGTGCGCCCCGGGCCCATTCTGATGTGCCGGTCTCGCCGCTAAAAGATACCGAACCCTCCGGAGATATCACCGGCGATGAGCTGCATCGCTCCACCAATAGCCAGGGTGTCCACACCCCCGGTCGTGGTCAGGGACTCCGCGTTCACCGCACCGTTTGGCGCTGGGTTCAACGTCGTTGCTCCACCGGTGGCGGTGAAGATCCCGGCCAGGTTGCTCCGAGCGGCGCCGCCGATCGAAGTAAAGGAACCTCCCGCGAAGAGCGTCGATCCGTCACTCGACACTGCGAGCGCATTGACCGGGCCACCGGCGGTGGCCGACCACCCAGCCATCGCTGCTCCCACGATCTGGTCCACGGCGATCAGGTTGTTTCCTTCGGGGCTAGCGAACGTTCCACCGACGTAGACCGCCGGCGACACCGAGTTCGCGGCCGAGAGGACGATGGCGTTCACCCCGGCACCGGAAGCAATGCCGGGATTCCACGATGTCGTCGCCGCACTCATCGAGTTGAACTCGACGGCATCGACGTTCGAGCCGGTGATGAAGCTCCCGCCGACATAGACGTCGCTCGAGTTCGCCGCGATGGCCGAAACCGACGCGCCTGAGGGCAGTGATGGGGTCCACGTTGCTATGGCGGTGCCCGACATCGGATCGATTGCCGCCAGCCCGTTGCGCGAGGCACCTCCGATGGAACTGAAGGCACCGCCCACATACACGGTGCTGTTGGCCGCTGTCAGGGCATTCACCACCCCATTCGGGGCCGGGTTGAAGCCGCTCACCACGGCTCCTCCGGTGGTGATCGCGGCCAGGTTCGACCTGGTCGCCTGGGCGGCGGATGTGAAGAGGCCGCCGACGTACACGACGCCCCCGGCAGCCGCCAGAGCACCTACCGGTCCGTTGACCCCCGGGTTCCACGTCGGAACCACGACACCGTTGGGTGCCATCTCCGCCACGTTGTTGTACGTGGTCCCACCGAGGACCAGGAACTGTCCCCCAACGAAGAGGTCACCCAGGGCGTCTTGCGCCAGGGCGTCCACGGTGTTGCCGGCGTCGGGATCCCACGAAGTGTTGGCGACACTCGCCGCCGACGTGGCCGAACTTGACGGGACGAACTGCTGGATCCGGTGATACGTCGATCCGTTCACGCTGGTGAAGTTTCCACCGGCATAGACGTTGCCGTTCGACCCGATGGTGAGGGCGGAGACGGTGGCCGGGCCCCCCGTCGCCGTGAGCAGCATCGGGATCCATGAGACCGAAGGCGCCAGGGCTCCGGGCGTCAGCTGCCACTGCACCTTGTCGCCATTCTGTGTCCCGCTGGTCGGACCGGTCGGTGCGGCGGCGGTCGCTGGAGCGGAGCCGTTGGCACCGTTGCCGGCGATGGCAAATTCGGCGAGCCCCGAGACGTTCTCTGTCGTCGTGGAGGTGAGCGCAATGGTCGTGAAAAGCCCACCCAGGTAGACGGGAGCCGACTGCTCGTTCGCGTAGAGCACGGTATTTGAGCCGAGCGGCGCTGTAGCCGCAATGGTCAGCACCGGCCCGTTGGGGTTGGGTACCCAGCCGCCCACCGTCGCCGCGGTGCCGGGCGTGCACGAGAGCGGCGACGCCAGCTGCACCGCCGTCGGCGCCGGAGTGCTGCTCGTCACTGTCGTGGCACAGACGGTGCCGGAGAAGAACGCCGCGGCATTGTCCCGGACGTTTGCTCCACTGGCAGAGGCGTCGGCGGTGTTGAAGCTGCCCCCGACCAGGACCTCATAGGCCATGTTGATGGCCGTGGTTGTCGTATTCACGTTCTTCAGCACCGCCAACGAGTCGACCACGGCGGGAGTGCCGGTGGAGACGCAGTTCGCTTCGGTGGATCCTGCCGTGGCGCAGTTCAACACTTCGGCCGGCCAGGTGGTAACCAGGGCAACGGTGATCGGTGGACCGCTCGTTACGGAGTACTTGGCCAGGTCGGACACACTTGTTGCCGTCGGCGAGGTGGCAAGTGACGTGAAGGCACCGCCGACATAGAGATACGCGGCGTCGTTGGCGATGGCGTTCACCGGCCCGTTCGGGTCGGCACCCGAGGCATGGACGTTCCCTGAACTGTCGAAGAACACCAGGTTCGAGAGGGAACCATCGTAGAAGCTACCGCCGACGGCCAGCAGGCCGCCAAAGTAGTCCAGGGCTCTGACCTGGCCGACGATTCCTGTGTTGCAGAACGTCGTGTTGAGCACGCCCGAGACCGGAATATACGCCAGTCCGGCACATGGGATCCCTTGCACCGAGGTGAAGGTGCCGCCAATGAAGTAGCCACCCGTCCCGTCAGCTGCGATGGCCAATACGGTGCCACCGGTGGCGTGAGCATCTTCCTGCACGGTCTTGCCCGTCGTCGAGGTCGGAGGGATCGCGCCCGCCTGACCGATGCCCGGACCGATGGTGTCGAACGAGCCGCCGATGTAGGTGTTGCCACTGCCATCACTCGCCGTTGCCTTGACGGTTCCGTCGACCACGCTCTGGGGTGGTTGGAAAGCCAGGCTGTTTGGCTGGACCTGGCCGGTCTCGGCACTCGTCGCACTCGCCGACCCCGAGAAGTCAGTGGCGGTCACGACAACCTGCAGGTATTCCGATACGTCCGCATCCACCGGGGTGTACGTGCCGGTGGTCGCACCGGTACCGGTGCTGTTCGAGCATGAGCTCGGTGTGGCGGATGCGGAGCACGTCTGCCACTGGTAGCTGTAGGTGACGCCACTCGTCGGCGTCCAGGAGCCGTTGTTCGCCGCCAGCTTGTCTCCCTGGCTGACCGGGATGCCAGCTGTGTCGACGATGGCAGGGGCCGTGGTATCCGAAATGGTTGGAACCCCAGAGATCGCCGGAATATCGACCACGGTGAACTGGTTGCTCTGGTCGAAGGTGGTCCCTCCGACGTTTTTGGCTGTCACGATCACCTGAATCAGGTCACCCTGATCGTCACCCGCTGCCAGGCTGAGGGTGCTGGCGGTGGCGCCGGCGATATTCGTGCAGGCGGCCGGTGTCGTACACGCCTGCCATTGGTAGGAGTAGGTCACGGGAACCGGGCTGGTGACCGTCCCGGTGGTAGTCGAAAGGGCATCAGATCCCGTACTGCTCACCACCGGTGGAGCTGAGAAGGTTGGTGCTGCTGGCAACGTCACCGTCGCCGTTTGAGCACTGGTCGCAGACGTGGTCCCGTCTGAGTTGGCCTGAGTGACGACGACTTCGAGGGTCTTGCCCGCGTCGCTCGATGCCGCGATGCTGTTGGTACTGGGGGTGTAGGTGCTCGTCGTCGCTCCCGCAATGGCTGTGCAAGTCGTCGTGCAGCGGTACCACTGGTAACTGGTCGTCGTCGCCATATCGGTCGGCGTCCACGTACCGGTGGTCGTGCTCAGGTTGTTCCCGATATAGATCGGTGAACTTGGCGTGATGACGGGCAGCTTGGTGTTGACCGGGGCTGTCGGGCAGAGCCAGTTCGTATTGTCGGCTGGCTGACCTGAGGTCAGGAGCACCGTCAGATCTTTCATGGTCTGGTTGTACATGTCGGTGCCGGTCGGGCACGTGATCGTGCCGGTCTTGGTCAAGCTGCTTGCTGCACCCCCCCAACTGGTGAAGCTCCCTAGGCGGCCGGCAGGCGTGCTGCCACCTGCCGTCATTCCGGCTGGGTAGACGGAGGCTTCTCCGAGCAGCCCGGCTGAACACCCCGAGACGGGCGTGCCCCCGGTATCGAGCCAGGTGCTTCCGTTCCCGTACGATCCGGACGCAGTGTTCACGTAGTAGTCGGAGTAGATGTGGGTCCCGGTGATCTGTGCGTACTGCTGGGCCAGGTCCGCCCCGCAGGCGGGACCCGGGGTCGGGTACGAGACGGGAGTTGGCGGAGGGCTTGTCGGCGCCGAGTAAGTGAAAGTAGGTGCCCCTGCCGTCGCCGAAGTGAGGCCGTCGGATGTGGCGGTGACCGGGACAACCGATCCGAGCGTCCCGGCGGGGGCATTGGCCGTGCAGCTCGTGGTTGAAGAGCAGGCGACGTTGCCAGCCGGCTTGGCACCGAAGTAGATGTTGGTACCCCCGGGATTAGGCCCGAAGTTGGTGCCGGTCACCGTCACCGCGGTACCTCCGGTCGTCGGACCCGACGCCGTACTCAGAGCCGTCACGGTGGGGACGGCCGTGTCGAGGAGAGCTTGCGTCGTGGTGGCCACCGAACTGGCCGTGAAGTGCATTGAGCTCAATGCTGCCGTCTGGGGCGCGGTCGGTGACCCGGACGCTCCGGTCAAGTTGAGGGCACTGTTCACGTTGCTGCACGTGATGGCGTCGAGGAAGCTGCATGAGTCGAACGATTTGGGCAGAGGGCTCACGCCGATGGTGTACCCGTCCGTTCCCAGGTTTACGTTCGCACTGAAGGAATTGGAGATGGCTCCGCCCCCGCTGTAACCAACGTCGAGTCCGGCCCCAATGGTCATCGATGTCGAGCTGGCGCTCGTTCCGGGGACGAGCTCGTTGGCATTGGCACTGATCCCAAGGCCGTTGAGCGGCAAATTGAAGCTCCAATCAGAGGGACTGCTCACCGTGTTGGGAAACGTCAGGGCCACGCCCGCAGTGTTCGAGCCCACATTTAGCCCGGTTGTCATGGCCGCCGGCACCGGAGACCACGTGTTGTCGATGCTCAGGGTGCTGCCGAGCGAGACGGTTTGTTCGAGGCTCGGTCCGGGGTTGGAGGTGGTGTCCGACATGGCGAGAAGGGGATTGCTTCCGACCGTGACGGTCGTGCTGTAGCCCTGGGGAGCGCTCGATCCCTGCGTGTTGTACCCCAGGCCGATACTTCCGAGATTCGGCAGCACGGCGTTTAGAACGAGCGGCATCGTGGTCGCCGACAATGGAAGCTTGGATATCTGCTGGTCGATCTTCAATGAGGACAGCGAGAGTGACGCCACCGACAAGATCGAGGAAAGGGCGCTCGAGGTGATCGAAGCCGGGTTGAGCGATTCGAGGGCGGCCAGTGTTGCGTTAATGGATGTTTTCGACAACAGGTCGCTGGGGTTGATGAGCGATGTCAACGAGCCAATGTCAATTGACGTGTCGGCGCACATAAGGTCACCGGGAACAGCATCGACGTTGAGCAATGACGGGAGCCCGATATAGCCCACCTCGGTACGGGCGATCGGTGCGCCGCCACCCGGTGGGTAGTACGTCGTGTTGTAGTTGACTTGCAGCAGGGCCAGTTCGGCGGGGGTGAGGGCACTCAGAACTGCCTGGTCCTCCTGGTACACCTCATTGTCAACGTAGGTCGCGATCAGTTGAGACTCAATCCCGGTGAGACCAAGGAGTTCCGCTATCGACAGCGGGATGCCGAGCACGCTGGTTGGAATGTTCGCCTCAAGGCTGGCGATGACCGAGCAGGTGGCGGGAAGGGTCCCGCCAGCCTCGATGAGAGCGACGGCTACCAGGGCTGATACAACCGCCGGCGACAGATCGACGTCACCCAGCAGGCCATTCTCCAGAGTTGTCAGGTCTGTCCCCAGCGAGGCCAACAAAGGGTTGAGTTGGGCGATCACGCTGTTAACCAGAGCCTCGTCCGCGGAGACGGTGGGTCCGAGTACGACGGCGACCACCGGTGGAATGACGATGGGCGCGGCTTGCCCGGTTTGCGGCAAGCCCAGCACTGCCACGGTCGAGCACGCCGCAATGGCGATGCCCCCTCGGAAAATGCGACCCGGCGACATCCGCCTCACGCACTGAATAGCACGACCTTGCATGACCCCGTAAAGGTTCATCGCCACCCGCCCTTGGTTGATTTCGAAACTTCTACAACGCTCCAACCGTTAGGGAGAACCCTCGGTTGTGTACGTTTTCGGCCGCCCCGCCAATGAAGGCGGCTGTACAACAGCGCCGTGGTGCAATCCTTGTGAATATTTTTGATAGCAACTGCACCCAAGCGTTCGTTAGGGCCGGCATTGCGCCCAGACCGGGGTTTCCGGTGGGCCGCGCTGAATCCCCTTCTGGTCACATGAGAAGTGACGCTTGTTCAGGCTGAGTTTGTGCCGCTGAACCGCGGCGTGACCGAATTCGGTCACGGGTGGCGGCCAATCTTGGCCTCCGGGCGCACACTGTCCCACTTAAGTCCGGCTCGGTGGCCCTTGCCAGGGCGTTCTGACCGTACGGGCTGGGACACCCGAGCGGCCGACCGTAGGCGGACCCGGCCTCGAGCACGTCTTCGCCACCAGCCGGCTGCGGCGCCGGGCCTTGGGGAGCGCCGGACGAAATGATTAATCCTCGGTGGTGGTAGCACGACTGGTCACCGCAGGCTGGCCACCTTGGTGAATCTTCGGTTCCTCGGGAGACTGGTGCCAGGACCCTGAGGCGAGGAGGCGTGTTGGGAGCAGTCAGATTCGCCTTCCTGGTCGGGCTGCGCACTCGATGGCGGTCGTGGCTGGGCATGGCGGTGCTGATTGCCGTCGTCGGGGGCTTTGTCCTTGCCTCTTTGGCGGCGGGTCGGCGGACCGCGGATGCCTTTCCGGCATTCGTGGCCGCCCATGGTTATGACGCCATCGTCTACGCCAGCCGGCCCGTGCCGCCGGTTGCCAAGCTGCCAGGCGTCAGCACCGCGACCGAGGTCGTCATTCCCGACACGGGGCAAATGACGTGCGCGTGTAGCCGTCAAATCCCTGTGACAGGCAGCGGCGTGGTGGTCGTGCCGCCGAAAGCAAAATCACCGTTCAAGCTCGTATCGGGTCGTCTGCCGGACCCCTCGGCACCCGACGAGGTGCTGGCCTCCTTCACCTTGCAGCAGGACATGGGAGTGCGTGTCGGAACGGTGATTCACGTCCCGTTCGAGGCACCGTCGCAGGCATCGGCGTACAACAACGCCAACGTTGGGCTGCCGACGCCCGAAGGTCCCGACGTCGCCCTTCGCGTGGTCGGGATCGAGGCCTCTGAGGGCGAGTTTCCCTCCGGGGGAGTGACGGTCTACGAGCTGTACCCCGGACCGGCCTTCGCCCGCTCCGTGCTTCCGCGAACCGCCGTCGACTACCAGTACCTGGTCCGGCTCCGCACCGGCGTCGCCGGCCTGTCCCGATTCGACACCGAGACCGCGGCGTTGGACCTCGGTACCGGATCGGTCGGAGAATCCAATCAGGACGGGCAAGCGGCATCGGTCGCCGGATCGATCCATCCTCAGGCCGTCGGGTGGTGGATTCTCGCGGCCCTGGCCGGTTTGGTCGGCCTGGCCGTCATCGGTCAGTCCATTGCGCGTCAGAGCAGCAACGAAAGTGAGGAATATCCGGTCATGGCGGCCATCGGCGCCAGTCGGTGGCAGTTCGAGGCACTTGCGATGGCTCGCAATCTGGTGGTGGGCGTCGCTGGTGCAGCCGGTGCCGTCCTCGTCGCGACCCTCCTCTCGCCTTTGGCTCCGCTCGGCGAAGCCAGAACGGCTGAGATCAGTACCGGCCTGCGCTTTGACACCCTCGTCCTCACGCTCGGGGCGGGCGCGATCGTGGTCGTCGTCCTGGCGCTGGGAGTATGGCCGGCCATCCGATCAGCGCGTTCGTGGACCGGTCACCCAGTAATTCCGTCCCGGCCGTCGGCCATGGTGACGTATCTGGCCGCAAGCGGGGCTCCACCGAGCGCGGTGATCGGCGTCAGCAATGCCCTCGAGCGAAGGGCAGGCGGGACCACCACGCCACTGGTGTCCGCCGTCCTCGGCATGATCCTGGCCGTGATCGCCCTGTGCGGGACGGGGGTGTTCGGTGCCAGTCTGTCGCACCTCACTGCGACTCCCGAACTGTGGGGAGATCCGGAACAGCTGAGCATCCAGCCGCCCAATCCGGCTCTCCTGGCCAGCCTCGAGCACAACCCCGCCGTGACCGGGATCACCACGGGCGTCGGCGCAGGGGAGATCTTGATCAACCAGCGGACGGTTGGCGCCATCGCCGCCGCTGCCGTTCGCGGTCATCTCCTCTTCTCCAATGTGGATGGACATCTTCCGAGCGGTGACCACGAAATCGGGCTGGGTGTGACCACGATGCGCCAGGTCGGGGCGCACCTGGGGTCGGATGTCGTGGTCACGGTGACGCTGCATTCGGGCCGACAGCGGTCCCTGCCCTTCCGGGTGGTCTCTCAGGACTCCTTCCCTGAGCTGGGGGGATTCGTGAGCCTGGGCACGGGCGCCCTTGTCACGACCGCCGGTCTCTTACGCGCTGTTTGCCCACCCAGCCCCCAGCAGGGACTCTGTCATCAGCAGACCCAGCAGAACGCCAGCAATGGAATCAGGGTCAGTTTCGTGTCCGGGCCTCGGGGACAGACCGCCATCCGCCATTACCTGACCAACAATCCGTCGGCCGCCTCGGTCCCCGTCACTCCGACCTCCCTCGTCAACTTCGGCGAAGCGGTCAACTTCCCGCTCATCTTCGGTGCCATGTTGGCGGTCTTCGGGGCGGCCACGCTGCTGCATCTGCTCGTGGTGAGCGTTGCCCGTCGCCGACGGGAGGTAGGACTCCTGAAGGTCCTTGGGTTCGTGAATCGACAGATCATCTCGTCGGTGGCATGGCAGGCCACGACGCTGGCCCTCGTGGGGATCGTCATCGGGATCCCGCTCGGGGTGGTGCTCGGGAGGGCGACGTGGAATCTCTTCGCCAACAACCTTGGCGTCGTCCCGGTCGCCGTGGTGCCCGCCTGGATCGTGGGTCTGTTGGCCGTGGGAGTCGTGGTGGTGGCGAATGTCCTCGCCGTGACGCCGGCTCTGGCGGCGACTCGATCCCGACCGGCGCGGCTCCTGCAAGAGGCCTGAGTGGGCTCGCTCGCCGATTCATCTCCAGGCATCGCCGCGGACGACGCCGCCGCCGAGAGCCACCAGGCCATTGTCGTCGGTGCCGGGTCGGCCGGACTCGCGGCCGCGTTCGCGTTGGACAAGCGTGGCTTCGAGGCCATGGTCATTGAGGCCTCGGACGCGGTGGGCGCCCGTTGGCGGTCGAGGTACGACGAGCTTCGGCTCAACTCGTGGCGTCCCATGTCCAAGCTGCCGGGAAAGGCCATGCCGCGCCGCGCTGGTCGATATCCGGGTCGCGACGATGTCGTTGCGTATCTGGACGGGTTCGCGACCCGCCACCGGATACAGGTGCGGTTCAACACGGCACTGCGAGCCGTTCAGCGCGCTGGACCCCTATGGCGATTGGAGACATCCGACCAACCCCTCCTTGCCCGCTACGTCGTCATCGCCACTGGCTGGGATGCGGTGCCCGAGACGCCACCGTGGCCGGGGAGTGAAGCGTTCGTTCCCGAGTTGATCCATTCCTCGGAGTTCCGGACGGCGCAGGAGTACCGCGACAGGGAAGTGCTCGTCGTCGGCGCGGGCAATTCGGGCATCGATATCGCCGGACACCTGATAAAGGCTCGCGCTCGGGTCACGGTTTCGATGCGAACTCCGCCCAACCTTGCCTCTCGCCAGGTGTTCGGCATTCCGGGTCAGCCGCTCTTGGTGTTCCTGACGGATCACCTGCCACACCGAGTAGCCGACTCTGTCTTTTCGATCGCCCAACGGATGACGTTCGGAAACCTCACCCGCTTTGGCGTTGGCCGCGCCCCAGAAGGCGTCTATTCCAACTTCTTGCATCACGGTCGCAACCCAGCCATCGATGACGGGTTCGTCGCCGCACTTAAGCACGGGAGCGCTCGGGTCGTCGCCGAAGTTCAGGAGCTCGATGGCTCCGCTGTCGTGCTGGTCGACGGAGCGCGCCTTCAACCCGACGCGGTCATCTGCGCCACGGGCTACCGACGTGGGTTGGAACCACTGGTCGGCCACTTAGGTGTGCTTCGCCCCGACGGCGTGCCGTTGTGTTACGCGGGCGCCCCCGAACACCCGCTCGCCCCCCGCCTGTACTTCTGTGGCATGTGGGGTCAGTTCAGCGGTCAGATCCGTCTCGGACCGATCCATGCTCGACGCATCGCGCGGGCCGCCGCTCGAGACCGCCGAACCACCAACGAGCCCCCGTTACCAGGCAACCCCTAGGGGGTGCAGCTGTAGACAGGGTGCCCGCCCAGTGCGGGCAGCAGATCCGTCGGGGAGTCGTTCAGCGAGGCGTGGGTCGGCACGGTCAGGCACCGGCTCGTCCGCGGCTGCGGTCCCGCCGGGGTCGCCTCGCTGGCGAAGGACGAGGAGAGGTGGGGGACCGGGACGACGGCGGTGAGGCAGGCAATCGGGTCGTCGTCGAGGAAGCAGCCCAGCCACGAGGTGGCGTAGTGGGCCGACACGGCTAGTGACCACGGGGTGCGGGTGATGAACGGCGTGTCGATGAAGTCGGTGTGCACGCCGCCCTCCAGCACGATCATGGAGAGGGCGCTCTGCGAGTTGGTCGACCGGAGCTGGTCGTAGAGCGGCTTCATGTCGGCGTAGCCGATCCCGTTCCCGCCGACGCCCAGGTCGACCCCGGCCACCGCCGGGCCGATCAGGGAGGGGGAGCCGTCGAAGTCCGAGGTCTGGAACTGGATCGGCACCACGGCCGACGTCTTGGCGGCGCCCGATAAGGCAATGCCCGT
>DASXZJ010000132.1:0-3336 GCA_036502025.1 Acidimicrobiales bacterium
TGGCTGCTTCGCCGACCCGGCCTGACACTAGCTGTGGTCATCACTGCGATCGGTCTCTGGGCTCTGTTCATTGGTGTAATGCAGATCGTGGTGTCGTTCGAGATCCGACGCTTGCCAGAGACCCTGAATCGAAAGGACGCCTAGAAGGGACCCGTCGGACAGCCGTAGGAAGTCGGCGACAGGTCCAAGGGGAGACCCCTGAGCCCGTTCCTCAAGGATTCGTCACAGCAGGCTGTCGGGCCTGACCTTGGCCTAGCAGCGCTGGGGCCAGCTGGAGTCGCGAGCCGACATCGAGCTTGCGGAAGACCTTCTTCAAGTGATATTCGACCGTGCTCGGGCTGATGAAGAGTCGAGCGGCGATCGCCGGGTTGGACGTGCCCTCGCTGGCCAGTCTTGCGATCTGGGCTTCCTGGGCGGTGAGCTCATAGCGGGTGTCGACGCTCCGCTTGCGGGCGCGCTCTCCGGTGGCGAGCAGTTCGATACGGGCCCGTTCGGCGAAGCTCTCCGCACCGATCGAGTCGAACGCGTCATGTGCCATCCGAAGTTGCTCGCGGGCGTCGCGCCGACGGCGCTGACGGCGTAGCCATTCGCCGTACACGAGGTGAGCCCGGGCAAGGTCGGGCGCGGCGGTGGTGTGACCCAGGTGATCGATCGCTTCACTGAACAGGCCTTCGGCGTCGGCGTCGTTGCTGACGAGCGCGCGCGAACGGGCAAGCACCCCAAGAGCCCAGGATGAGCCGCTGGCACGAGCTCGTTCCGACAGCCTTCCCAGACCCCGCCAGGCGGCCGCGCGATCGTCGGTACGAGCGGCCGCTTCGACCATATCCGGCAAGGTGAGTGTCCCGAGGTAGATGAGATCCTCGTCGAACACGTCCTGGGCTCCGACCAGCGCTGCGTCGTAGTGGGCGAGGCCGATGTCGAGCAGTGTGATCGCAGATAGCGAATGCGTGATGCCAGCTCCCTGGCCCCGGTCGGTCGATTCCGAGGTGATGGCTTCGGCGGTCGAGCGAGCCTGAGCCTCTTGACCCCGCCAGACCTGACAGAGGAGTGGACCCGCTCCAGGGGACCCGACGACTCCCGTATTCCCGGTCGCTGCTGCAATCTCATTCTCTTCTGCGCTACAGACTTCGGCGGCAGCGAGCTGACCGGCCTGGACCCGATACCAGCCTTGGTAGTTCAGTGCCACAGGCAGCGTGGTGAGCGCCCCCCGATCACGGGCAATGTCGACCCACCGGTCGGCCAGTGCCGTTTGCGCCTCATCGTCCCACAACTCGCCGGCTGCAAGACAGCCCAGCATCATCCACCGCAGACCGTCTTCGATCCGAAGCCCGTCGGCTCGAAGTGCGGCGACGGCCTCACGAAGTACCGGCACCGCAGCAGGATGTCCGCTCGTCAGGAGGGTCGCATATCCGTCAAGAAGGAGGTCCGCGACCGTCGGCGGCGCCTTGGGGAGCGTCGGCATCTCGAGAGCGGCTCGGGCGATGTCGTGTAGGTCCACGTCCACCGCAAGGCGACCTGCATAGAGAGCTGCTTGCATTGCCTCGAGCATGGTGTCGCGAGCGAGCCGAAGGTCGAACGATTCGAGGCCCCGTGCCGCTCGCAGCAGGAGCGATGGGGCTTCTTCGAGCTGCCCGAGGGCATAGCGAATCGCCCCCTTCAACCGCGTCGCATGGGAACGTCTCCGCTTGTCGATGGGCCGCGGTGTCACCTGGTCCAACAGACCCTGGGCCCTGAGCGGGGCGCCACCGGTGAGCTCGGCTTCGGCCGCGGCAAGCAGCCGGTCTTCCTGGTGACGCTCGTCAGGACTGAGCTGCGCGGCACGCTCGAGGAAGGCGGCCGTGGCCGCGTAGCCACCTCTTACCCGGGCCCGGTCAGCCGAGGCCTCGAGCTCGGCTGCAACGCTCTCATCTGGAGCGATGGCCGCCGACGCCCTGTGCCAGGCCCGACGATCCGGGTGCAGCTCGGGGTCGCACGTCTCGGCCAGCGCCTGATGGACCCGCTGGCGCTCGGGAACGGACGCACCGTGGTAGACGGCCGAACGAATCAGGGGGTGACGAAAGGTGATCGGCGGGCCGAAACCCACCAATCGCTCGGCCTGGGCAGGAGCGACAGCATCCTGTCTGATCCCGAGGCGCTCGGCTGCCCGCCAGAGCCGCACCGGTGCTGCGGAGGGCTCGGCTGCCGCCAGCAGGAGCAGCGTTTGGGTCTCGCCCGGCAGGGTGCTCAACACGCGCAGGAATCGTTCTTCGAGCGGGCTGCCCAGAGGCAGAGGCTCAGGGAGGGGCGACCAACCCGCGAGCTGGTCCGGCGTCAGCTCGCCGGGCAGCTCTAGAAGAGCGAGCGGGTTGCCACCGGTCTCGGCCACGATTCGGGCACCGACGCCTTCGTCCAGGCTGCCTCTGACCACCGAGCTGAGGAGCTGGTGGGCCTCGCCATCTGGGAGTCCACCCACGTGTACGTCGGGTAGCCCTGGGAGAGGGGCGTCGCGCTCGATGGTCTCGCGAACAGCACACAGCAGCACGATGCGGTCGGCGTAGAGCCGGCGGGCGACGAAGCTGAACACGTCCGCCGACTCCTGATCAAGCCACTGCGCGTCGTCTAATATCACCAGCAGGGGCTGCTCGACGGCCGCGTCGGCGAGCAGGGTGAGCACGGCCAGGTCGACCAGGAAGGGATCCGGGGCCTCACCAGTGACGAGGCCAAAGGCGACACCGAGCGCTTGGCGCTGTGGTGGCGGCAGCAGCTCGACGCCAGCCATGAACGGCACGAGCAGTTGGTGGAGGGCCGCAAAGCCCAGGCTCGTCTCGGACTCGACGCCGGCGACCCTTGCCATTCTCATGGAAGGAGCTGACTGCACCGCGTACTCGAGAAGGGCGGTCTTGCCAACACCGGGCTCGCCCCGAAGCACCAGCGCGCCGCTCAGCCCCTGGCGGGCGGCATCAAGCAAGCCATCGAGCCGCTTCCGCTCCTCCACCCGATCGAGCAGCATCCTCCAGGATGGTAATCGTCGGGGAAGGCAAAGACTGGGGTCCTCGGGGATTTGAGCGCCTGCACCTGCTCCTTACGGTAATGACGAAGCTCGATTCGAACAGATCCACGGGTGCGGAGCATTTACCCCGAAAAGGACGACTGACGTCGCTCACCCCATGTCGGTGGGCGATGAAGCTGTGTCCGTGCTGGGCGCGGGGGTCTCCGGGACCTCGGCGTCCCCATAGCTCGTGCGTCGGCCGAAACGGCCGAGGATGCGCGGGAAGCGGGGCAATGGCGGCGACTCCCACGCCGGTCCTCCACCGCCGAACCAGTGCTCGATCGCAGGCCCCGGAGGTCTGACGTGCC
>DASXZJ010000133.1:0-52874 GCA_036502025.1 Acidimicrobiales bacterium
CCCGGTCACCCCGGGGATGTGCAGGTAGTGGTCCGAGCGGAAGAAGGCATCGAAGCCGCACTGCTCCGCCGTTCGGGCGAGGGTCAGCAGCTGGTCGTAGGTGGCCCCTTGTTGGGGCTCGGTGAAGATCCGGACTCGCACGAACAATCCTCTCAGCCCGGCGCGGGCCCATTATCGTTAGCCGGCCCGGGAGGAGCCTGAGAACCAGGGGCCCACACGCCGCGAGCGCGGCCGACCGCTCCCACTCCCACCAGGGTCGAGGCGTACGGGCCGAAGCGGATCCTACGGAAGTGCACGCCCAAGCACCAGTATGGGACCTCGAGAAGGGGTCTGCGAAAACGCCGGGCCCTCGCTCAGGCAGATCAGAAGGTGGCCGTGCTCATCGGATGGCCGGGTGAAGTCGCGACGGGCGGGACCCGGGGGAAAGCCGAAGCTCGTCGTACCACCGCGCCGACAACGGCCCCTCGTATTCGGAATACCGATCATGCTCGAAAATGTGGGCAAGGTAGATCTTCTCGGGCCAGCTCAGCTCGAACTCCGTACGGGGCAACCCGTACTTGAGGCCGTGAACAGGGCCGACCTTGCGGTGGGTGTGAATCTCGTTGAACTCAGCGATGGCTGCTCGCTCGCCGTTGAAGTCGCTCCAGCCGAGCCCGAATATGTCGTCGAAATAACACACGACCCGAGGCAGGATTCGGCCGGAATCGCCATCAAGGAGATGGAAGGCGTGCATAGTCGAGGTGTAGTAGTCCAGGTCGAATGCTACGAAGCCGACCGGCGGATGTTCCTCGGCAAGCCACTCCCTTGCTGTGGTCTCGACCGGGCCCAAGACGAGGCGGCCGCGGCTCAGCCGGGTCTCGAGAGCGTGAACATCCATTGGGAAGTTCCCACCCTGTATGACGAAGGGGGCGTCTCGGAGATCTTGCGGCTCGGGCATCCCCGTCCCTGAGTCGAACCCGAAGACGTCGATGCCGACTCCGAGCAACGACTCGACCAACTCTGCCACCGATTCGAGGGCGAGAAGCCCGTTCCCGCCCGCGACGCCGAACTCGATCGCCGACATCCGTTCGATGCCGAGGCTGCGCGCGAGCTTTGCCGCTGCCAGCACCGACCAGAGATAGTGCGGTCGTGACGTCCCCGCAGTAGCCCGGCACCAAGTGAACATCGATGTGATGTCGGTCATGTCGGGCGGATCGGGAGGCGCGGAAGAGACATTGATGTTCTTGACCCATTGTCGGGCACGGCGTCCCGCTGCTCTCACGCGTCGGCCGACGCTTGGTGGTACCCGTTGAGAGACGTTGGCGACATATGCAGCCATATGATCCTCACACGCACTGCCGTGCCTCTCGCGCTCCGCTATCGAGGCGTGGTCGGTCTCCTGATCGGCGCGTCGACCTCCGGTGGCGTCGGCTTGTCGTTTGGGCTCGAACCATGTTCTGGGATCAACGGCCGAGCAGCCGACAACTTGCGGTATCCGACAGAGAAACTTGTGCCCTCGGCGCTCCGAGCGGGCCGGGCCGCGAAGGCGACGCGCCATTTGCGACGGCCTGGGGGCGGCGAATGCCCGGTTTTACGTCACGGTCGCCCCGACCGCCGCGGTTACCGCCGGGGCGGGCGAGGGGTGCCTACGTCCCGACCAGCTGCGACGAAGGCGGAGAAATGGCGATTCGATGGCTATGTAACTGACCAGTGCTACGGCGATACAGAGCGGCAGGAGGATGGCAAGCAGGGGCAGGAACCCGGTCGGCGACCATCGGGCGCCCGCGACCTCCTGGACGATCGGCATGTGCCAGAGATAGAGGCTGTAGGAGGCGGTGCCGAGCACGGCGAGAGGACGCCAGTCGAGACCGCGGACGAGCCGGCCTCTCCGAAGTGGCAGCGCCGCCGAGCCAACCACCAGGAAGCTGGCCAGGGCCGCGACCGCGTCGAGGTCGTACCGCCAGAAAGTCAGCAGCCACAGCGGAAGAGAGGCGAGGAGCCACGTGTTGCCATTCTGCAGCGGGCCAGCCAGCCACCTAGGTGTTCCCGCTTCCCAACGAACGCGGACCAGGGCGAGCGCGAGCCCCGAGACGAAGAAAAGGAAAGTCGTCGGAAGGGAGTACTCCCACCGGAGGTCGTGATGCGCAGGGTGGACGACCAGGGCTATCCGCAGGCCGAGGCTGGCGCCGGCGAGCACGGCGAGCATCAATGCGGCCCGGAGGTACGAACGGCGGGCGAGGAGACGGATCGCCGCGGCAAGCACTGGGAGCAGTATGTAGAAGTGCAGCTCGACGACGAGTGACCACATGGGTCCGTCGACGGTGCCCACGGTATGACGGGAGAAGCTCTCCCCGAATACAGCAAAGCGCCACCACTGGTCGAACGTCCCCCCGTGCTGGGTGGTCAAGAGGACGACGATGAGGACTGCGTAGTACAGCGGAAGGATGCGCACGGCCCTGTTGCCGAGATAGCGGCTCAGCCTGATGCTGGTTCCAGCCCCGAAGTCCCGACGCGCGAAGGGAAGGTAGAGCAGGTACCCCGATAGGGCGAAGAACAGGAACACCGCGAACCCCCCGCCCAGGAGTACGCGGTGGAGAAAACCTCCGTAGATTGCCGGTCCCCACAGATAGGCGAACCCGAAGACGTGCGACACCAACACGGCGACGGCAGCCAACGCCCGCAGCGATTCCATGCTGGCGAGCCGGGTCTCGCCGGCCTGATCGATGCGACCCCCGGCCTCTGGCTCTGCCCCCTCCGCGGCATCGGCCTCCACTCCGTGCGCCGCTGCCCTTCCTACGGTGCCCGAGCGAACCTCAGCCTTCGATGCGGAGACCATGGACGAATGTTCCGCCCATGGCGGCCTGGTTCCTGCGTCGCCCATGCTCACCGCGTGGTGACTGCACGCGATGCGACGGTGGCTCCTGAATTTCAGTGCTATCAATGACTTCCCTTGCTACTTCGCGCTAGGGTCGAGCGGTGGCCTCCCCCGATGTGACGCGCGCCTTGGAGCAAGTCGTGCGGGCGCTGCCCCAGGGAGGGGAAGCTCGTGAGGGACAACGGGCCATGGCCGAGGCGGTGGGGCGGGCAATCCACGATCGCCGCCACCTGGTTGTCCAGGCCGGGACCGGGACTGGGAAGTCGCTGGCCTATCTGATCCCCGCGATCCTGTCCGGCAAGCGCGTGGTAGTCGCCACTGCCACCAAGGCGCTACAGGACCAGCTGGCCACGAACGACCTCCCGTTCCTCGCTCGTCATCTGGGACGACCGTTTCGGTTCGCCGTGCTCAAAGGCAGGTCCAACTACTTGTGCCGCCAACGAGCCGCCGAGATGGCCGGAGGGGGGGAGCAGTTGGGCCTGGAGGAGGCTGCCGGCTGGGACGAAGCCGGCGCCAGCTCGGGATCGGCCGATGGCATGGTCGTGCAAGCGCGGCGCCTGCTGAGCTGGGGCGCCGAGTCGACGAGCGGCGACCGGGCCGAGCTTGACTTCGAGCCGAGCCCCCGGGCGTGGGCCATGGTGAGCGTCGGACCGAGAGAGTGCCCGGGGGCGCACCGCTGCCCCGCAGGCGAGAGGTGCTTCACCGAGGCGGCCCGGGAGCGGGCGGCGGGGGCCGACATCGTCGTCGTGAACACCCACCTGTACGGCGCCCATCTCGCCAGCGGGGGCGCCGTCCTCCCGGAGCACGATGTGGTGGTCTTCGACGAGGCCCACGAGGTCGAGGACGTGATGATCGCCGCCTTCGGTGCCGAAGTCGCGGCGGGACGCTTCCGCGCCCTCGCCCGATTGGCGCGCGCCGTGCTCCCGCGGGACGAATCGACCCTGGCCGACGAGCTGGCGGGAGCCGGCGACGGACTCGATGCAGCCCTGTCACCACACGTCGGCCGCCGGGTGCCGCCCCAGTCCGATCTGCACCTGGCCAGCGCGCTGGAGGTGGCGTCGGCCCGGCTCTCGCGGATCAGCTCAGCGCTCCGGCACGCCGATGCCGACCCCGGTCGCGACCAGCCGGGCCCGGGAGGAGCAGCCAGGACGAGGGCCGTACTGGCGGCCGGTCATCTCACGGCCGACGTGGCGATCGCGTCCGATGTGGGTCCAGATCAGGTCGCCTGGGCGGATGGACTTCCGCACGCGCCGGTACTCAAGGTAGCGCCCCTCGACGTCGGCCCGGTGCTAGCCGACGCGCTGTGGGCTCGAACAACGGTCGTTCTCACCAGCGCCACGATCCCACCGGGCATCGGACGCCGACTGGGCATGGGCGAGGGAGCCAACGACCAACTGGATGCCGGCAGCCCCTTCCCGTACGCGACGAACGCCTTGCTCTACTGCGCCACCCACCTGCCAGATCGTCGCCGCGAGGATGCTGAGGCGGCCCTGCACGAAGAGCTCGCTGCGCTGATCGAGGCAGCAGGCGGCCGCACCCTGGCGTTGTTCACCAGCTGGCGCGCCATGGAAGGGGCCGCGGCGGCGCTACGAGCGCGAGTCCCATTTCGCCTCATGACCCAGTCCGAGCTGCCCAAACAGGCCCTCGTCGAGGCGTTCTCCCGCGACGAGACCTCCTGTCTCTTCGCGACCATGGGCTTTTGGCAGGGGGTCGACGTACCCGGTCCTGCCCTGTCGCTGGTGGTCATTGACCGCATCCCCTTCCCCCGACCTGACGAGCCGTTGCTCCAGGCCCGACGGGAACGATTCGGCTCGACGGCCTTCCGGGAGGTTGACCTACCTCGGGCCGCCACTCTCCTCGCCCAGGGAACTGGGCGCCTCATCCGCTCGGCCACCGACCGGGGAGTAGTTGCCGTACTGGACGCGCGACTGGCGAAGGCCAGCTATCGCTGGGACCTCGTGCGAGCCCTCCCGCCCATGACCCGCACCCGCACCCGCGGCGATGTCGCGGCTTTCTTCGGCCACCTCGGGGACTCTGGCAATCCATCTAGACAGCGACCGAGCGGCGAAGCAGCACTCGTACGCGCTCACTCCCCCAAGTCACTCGACGGCCCGCCGGGTGGGCCCTCGGACACCAGCCGGTGCTACGACGAGTAGACGCCAGTCCCGCTTGAAGTTGAGTAATCACCCGGTACAGGACCGTCAGTCTGGAGAGGTACCGTGGCGATCGTCGTCCACGGAACAGCCTGGCCCTGGTCAACGCTGACGGTGCACGATAGGTCGAGGCTGAGGACTGCGGACGTACGCGCGTACGTACCACCACAGTTCATCAGCAGGAGGTGGGTCGCCGCCGGCTCACCGCAGGGACTGCCTCCGAGGACGAGGGGATGTTCGAAGGCGACGGCCGGCTGGACGCCTACGGCGGCGCAACCCTCGGCAGTGCTTATCGGGTTGATCGTGCCGGTCTGGGACAGGCTCGAGTCGAGCTGGGGCGAGAGCTCACCATTGTTCAAGAACCCGACGAGACCAGAGTACGTCTGTCCTTGGATCTGAAAGACGCCTTCAAGATCCAACGAGAAGACGTGGCCTTGCGGCCCTGGATCTGGACCGGGCCCGAACCACCCCATGGCGAAGCTGGCCTCACCGTAATTCGATGGCGTCGCAGCCCCAGCAGGCTGCTGTGCCACGAATGCAGATGCGATGAGCATGAGCGCGAGAAGAGGCGCCCTCCCGTATCGCGTGGCCAAATGGCTACGCCGTATCACTATCGACCTCCCCAGCTCGACCCGTCCCACGCGGGCGCCGTAGGCCTACACCCGGGCCCGCCTTTTGGCAATTGGGGGGGCAGCGGAGACTCAGTACCCCAAGCGCTCGAGCGCGTGTGGGCGACGTTGCCAGTCCTTGTCGACCTTGACGAAGAGCTCCAGGTAGGCCCCGGGCTCCAGTTGTGCTCGCACCGCCTCGCCAACGGCTTTGAGGACGGCGCCGCCCCGGCCAATGACGATCCCCTTCTGGGACTCCCGCTCGACGAGTATCTCGCAGCGAATCCGCGGCCACTCCCATTCGGTGACCCGGCAGGCGATCGAGTGAGGCAGCTCCTCGCGTGCCTGAACCAGCAGTTGCTCGCGGACCAGCTCGGCCACCCACACGGCCTGGGGAAGGTCGGCGGCGACGTCCGGCGGGTAGTACGCCGGTCCCTCGGGCATCCGGGCCACGAGGGTGGAGACCAGCGGCTCGACTCCCTCACCGGTGACGGCCGAGACCGGGAAGTACTCCGCCAGCTCGAGGCCGGCAGCGGCCTGGAGCTGGGCTAGCACCTGGGCGGGCGAAGCGACGTCGATCTTGTTCACCACCACGATGGCATCGGTCGGGACCTGCCTGGCCACGAAGCGATCGCCCCGACCGAGCGGAGCAGTGGCGTCCAGCATCAGGACGACGACATCGACGCCGTTGATCGAGTCGGCGGCTAGGTCGTTGAGGCGCTCGCCGAGCGCTGTGCGCGGCTTGTGGATGCCTGGGGTGTCGACGAGCACCACCTGAGCCCCGGGCTGGTTGAGCACGCCACGAATCCGCAGGCGCGTCGTCTGGGGCTTGTCGGACGTGATGGACACCTTGGTTCCGAGGATGCGGTTCACGAGGGTGGACTTGCCGACATTCGGCCTTCCCACCAGGCCGACGAACCCGGTTCGCACCTGCGTCCCCTAGTCCCGGGGTTTATCCGTCGCCTCAGCTGGGTCGCCCGGCAGCTTGGCGATGCGAACCCGACCGATGCGGCGACCCTGGATCTTCTCAGCGGCCAGGCGATGACCGTTGGCCTCGACGCTCTCGCCCTCGGTGGGCACATGGCCGAGAAGGCTGAACACCAGACCCCCGACGGTGTCCCAGTCGCCATCGGGCAGCTCGGCATGGAGGAACTCGTTCACCTCGTCGACTGGCATCCGGGCATTGACCCGGTACTCGCCGTTGGCCAGGGGCTCGATCGCGGGCTCTTCGACGTCGTACTCGTCAACGATCTCACCGACGAGCTCCTCGATGAGGTCCTCGAGGGTGACGAGGCCGGCCGTGCCTCCGTACTCGTCGATGACGATGGCCATGTGGAACTTCTGGTTCTGCATCTCGCGCATCAACTCGGCGATCCGCTTCGTCTCGGGAACGAAGTGGGCCTCCCGGACGAGGCTGCGTGCGGGCGTCTCCTCGCGGTCGTCGAGGTCCGCCCGCATCAGGTCCTTGGCGTAGACGATGCCGATGATGTTGTCGATGTTGCCCTCGTAGACGGGAATGCGGCTGTAGCCGGCCCGCATGGCCACCTCGATGACGTCGGAGACGGGGTCAGACGCTTCGGCGGCCAGGATGTCGGGCCGCGGGACCATGACCTCCCGCACCACGGTGTCACCGAACTCGATGATCGAGTGGATCAACGCCCGCTCCTCGGTCTCGATCACGTCCGCCTCCTCGGCCACGTCGGCCATGGCCAGGAGCTCTCGCTCGGAGACGTAGGCGTCGGGACGACCCTTGCCTCCGGGGAGGATCAGGTTGGCGAGCCCGATGAGCACCCCCGACAACAGACGCACCGGTGGGAACCGGATCAGAGCGGCCACGATCGGGGCCGAGAAGAGGGCGGCCCGGTCGGGGTGCTGCACGGCCCAGTTCTTCGGCACCGCCTCGGCCAGGACGAAGATGACGGTCACCTCGAAGACGGTGGCCAAGGCCACGCCAAGGGCGCCGAACAGGTGCTCGGAGACCACGCCGACCAGGGTGGCGGCCACCAGCTGGCAGACGAGCACCAGGAGCAAGACCGGGTTGAGGAAGCGCTCGGGGTTCTCGACGAGGCGGGCCAACCGGCGAGCGCCTCGGCGACCCTCCTCCTCGAGGCTCACCGCCTTCACCCGGCTGGTGCGAACCAGGCTGGTCTCGGCCAGCGCCAGCACGGCGGCGAAAAGGAGAAGGATCGCGATGGCCACGACGAGTGCAGAATCGGTCGTCTCCCACCCGGTGGTGGCCAGCAGCACCATCACGCCTCTGCCGACGACGAAGCTCCGGGTCGTCGCCGGTGGTAGCGGTCCAGGAGCTCGCGCTCGCGCCGCTCCATGGCCGTCGCCTCCTCATCGTCGAGGTGGTCCATCCCGAGGAGGTGGAGGATGCCGTGGACCACGAGGAGGGCGAGCTCATCCTCGTAAGTGCCGGCGTGGTCCGGGGCGTTACGCCAGGCGACCGCGGGACAGATCACCACGTCGCCGAGGAGGCTCGGCACGTCGGCGGGCTCGGAGGGGACCCAACCCGGACCGGTGCCACCCGAGTCGGGCGAGCGGCCGCTCTCCACCGGCTCTTCGTCGATGGCGAAGGCCAGGACGTCCGTCGGCCCCTCCTCGCCCAGGAAGCGCTGGTTGAGCTGGGCCATGTCCTCCTCCTCGACGAAGAGGACGGACAGCTCTGCCTCACCAGTCACCTCTTCGGCGGACAGGACAGACTCGGCGAGACCCATCCACCGAGAGGGCTCCACCGGACGGGTCGACTGCTCGTCTGCGACGAACACCTCGATGGCCACCCTCGCCAGCTGCCCTTCTCAACGAGGCCCGGCAGTAGCCGGGCCAGATGCCCACTCGGGCGCGGGCTCGGGCGCCAGCCCGCGGGGCGACTCGCCGTCAGGCGGCGTCGTCCGGGTCGGTCCCACGGAGGGCCCGGGCGCCGAACCGCGGCCGACCGGGCCCCCGCCGCCAACCCGCTCGTAGGCCGAGACGATGTCGGCCACGATGCGATGACGGACGACGTCGCGCTGGGTGAGCCACACGAAGGCCAGGTCGTCGATACCGTCCAGGATCCGGTCGAGTCCGACCATCCCGGAGCGCCCCCCCGCCAGATCGACCTGGGTCACGTCGCCGGTCACCACGGCCTTGGAGCCGAAGCCGATCCGGGTAAGGAACATCTTCATCTGCTCGGGTGTGGTGTTCTGGGCCTCATCGAGGATGATGAAGCTGGAGTTGAGCGTCCTCCCTCGCATGAAGGCCAAGGGAGCCACCTCGATGGTGCCCCGGTCGATCAGTCGCTGCATCGCCTCCGGCTCGAGCATGTCGTAGAGGGCGTCGTACAGCGGGCGGAGGTACGGGTCCACCTTGGCCATGAGGTCCCCGGGCAGGAAGCCGAGCCGCTCGCCAGCCTCGACCGCCGGACGGGTGAGGATGATCCGGTTCACCTGCTTGGCCTGAAGTGCCTGCACGGCGAGGGCCACCGCCAGATAGGACTTCCCGGTGCCCGCCGGACCGATACAGAAGGTGATCACGTTGTCACGGATAGCGTCGGTGTAGCGCTTCTGGCCGGCGGTCTTGGGCCGGACGGTCCGGCCTCTGGCCGACCGGAGGACCTCGGAGCTGAGCACCTCGGAGGGCCGCTCGTTGGCCTTGACCATGTCGATGGTTCGACCCACGTTGACGGCGTCGAGGCCGTGGCCCTTCTCCAGCAGGAGCACGAGCTCCTCGAAGAGGCGACCCACCCGCTCGGCGTCCTCCCCTTCCACGGTTATCTCGTTGCCCCGCACGAGGATCCGGGCTCCCCCGAAGGCCTCCTCCACCAGGCGCAGCAACTCGTCGCGCTGCCCCAGGAGGCCGACCATCAGATGGTTGCCGGGAACGAGGATCTTGACTTGGGTCGAGGACACGGGTATCCGCTCGCGAGGCTACCAGCGGGCCAGGCGGCGGGACGCGCTCAGTTGGTAGCTGGCGTGCCTGCCTCACAGCCCTCCCCAGCGCCACTGAGGATGCGAACTCACCGGCGGATCAGACCCAGCCGGCGTCCCTTTATGGCGTCGAGCACCGCGCTCCGGAAACGAAACAGGGTGGCCAGGGCGAGGGCGAGCGCTCCCATCGCCCCGAGAGCCAGGCCGGCGGCTGCTCCGTTGTCACCCGATGCAACCTCCTTCAGGGCAATCAGCCGGCTCTTCCCCGGGGGTGACTGACTGGCACCCCGAGCCGTGCCATCCGGAGGCAAGGGGGGCGTTTCGTCAGGCGCTCGAACGAACGGGGCACCGCCAGCCGCCAAGGCGGTGCCCCCGTCCTGAGTCGACGGGTTGCCCACGCCATTCGCCCCTATGCCCGGCGCAGCGGCAGGAACAGAGGGGCTCCCGCGGCCCGAGCCCGCAGTGCCGCCCGGCGCGCCTTCAGCCGACGCGCTACCCGGTGATCCGGCGCCAGCCACCGAATGGGCCCCGATCAGGCTCTCGGCGGGCTTGTTCTCGGGGCTACGGGGCTCGGTGTCGTTCCACGCCCACCACAGGACGCCGCCCCACCAGGGCTGTCCGACGAACGTGTCGAGGAGGGCGCGGTACGCGAGATACTGCAGGTCGGGGTTTGCCGGGTTGGGAGCGTTCCACCAGGGCTGGTTGGCCGGATAGGTGGTAGCCGTGTAGCCGGCCTCGCCAAACACGATCGGC
Organism: Acidimicrobiales bacterium; assembly: GCA_036502025.1. Lineage (GTDB taxonomy): Bacteria > Actinomycetota > Acidimicrobiia > Acidimicrobiales > RAAP-2 > Bog-473. Next base: position 10,277 of record DASXZJ010000133.1, read on the forward strand.
TTGCCCCACCGTCGAGCGAAGCCAGCGACCTCGGAGAACGCGTCCTGGGTCTGGGTCGCCCCCGGAGACCGATAGGAGTGCCACCCCGCCTCCAACTGGGCCAGCGTGGGGGACTGCGCGTCTGAGAGAGGGAAGTAGGCCGAGAGGAGCAAGACATCGATCGCATCGCCCCAGCTGAACTGGGGGATCTCCCGCCAATCGACCTCGTAGCCGATCGGGCCACTAAAGCGCTCACGCGCCGAAGCGATCACCTGCCGCCAGTATCCGACGTATCCGTCCGAGGCGGTCATCTCACTGCCTACGAGGAACATCGACATGCCAGCCTGCTGGGCCAGCAAGGCGTAGTGATTGACCATCGATTGGTAGCTCGCGAAGAAGGTGGCGGGATCGGGCGGGTTGTACTCACCCCGCCAGCCGCTGTTGTTGACGTTGGAGCCGATCACGATCTTGGGCGTGAGGGTGACATTCAGCCCAGCCTGGTGCGCCTCCTGCGCAGCAGCGAGAAGGTCCGCGTCCGAATCGGTTGCGCCCGGTTCAGGGGCCACGGTCGACGAGGACGAGCTCGGGACCTCCCACCAGACATCGAAGGAGACCGTGTTGGCGCCATCGGCCTTGATCCGCTGGAACTCGGACCCGTTCTGAGCGAGCGCCTTGTAACCAGTGAGGAAGTCCACCCCAGACAGCCGACCGCCTGTGGTGTCAGCACCCGCTCTCGCCGAGGAACCTGCCGTCGTCGCCAGTGTCAGTCCGGCGATGGCGAGTGTCCCCAGCGCCACCCTCAGGATCGATCGACCCATTCCCCCATATCATACCGATAGCGTCAACAGGGGCCAAAGCCGCGAATCAGGCAATTAGGACCGCGATGGGTGCTCCTGACCAGCGGGACTGCGCCGATGGCCCGAGGATTCTGTGGGTAGGCGAGGACGGGGGACGGCAAGCGCCACGAAGACAGGACCCCGCTCTCCCGCCGCCGGAAGGATTGACTCCCCTTCGTGTCGAAATTGCCGCGGCCGCAGGCGAACAAGTTGCCACTCAGGACATGGAGCGAATGAGCTCGACACGAGGTTCAGGACCAGCTCTTCGACGTTGCCACGGCCTGCACTCAGTGTCGGGGCGAGCACGAGGTGCACGATGACAGCCCTCCTCTCCCGAGGTCGCGCGGAGGCGCTCGGTTTGCTCGAACGTGTTACAGACCCGAGCCGCCAGCGCTATGCCATATCTCTCTTCATGGTGGGGCAGCCGGCGCTGTCCGACCGACTGGCCGCATCCCTCTACTACTTCCTGGCGGCCCCCCGGTGGTCCGGCTACGGGGACACCCGGTCGCACAGTGCGCCGCTCCTCGACGGACTCACCTCGTGTCGCACCGCTCGCCGGGCACTCGACATCGGCACCGGTGCCGGCCCCTCGGCCGCCTTGGTCGCCGATCGGGATCCAGCGACCGAGGTCACGGCCGTCGACACCTCCCGCCGAATGCTTCGCCAGGCGCGATCGCGCTATCCGCGCCCGAACCTGTCCTTCAAACACGCGACGTCAATTCGCCTGCCCTTTCCGGCAGCATCGTTCGATCTCGTCACATCGCTGAATGCAGTCCCCGTGCTCGACGAGCTTCGGCGGGTGTGCACGGACGATGCCGAGGTGCTGACGGCAAGCACGACATACCCCGTGCGGGACAACCTGTCGGCCTGGGTCGGACGCTGGCACGAAGCGGGATTCGTCCGAGTCCGAACGGGGTCTGTGGGGTCCGGCTCCTGGGAGGTATTCACGCCAAGATGACGTATGCCCTCCCGTCGGCGACGGCTGCCAGTACTAAGGAAGACAGGCCGATCTTCGTCGTCGGCTTCCAGCGCAGCGGCACAACTCTTCTCCAGGCGCTACTGGGTGCCCACCCACGGATCGCTGCACCGCCCGAGACGTACTTCTTCTTCCGCGTGTACCACCTGCGGGACTTCTGGGGTGATCTTCACGACGATGCCCGGCTGCGCCGCGTTGTTCACGAGACCCTGAACCCCGTGCCGCCTCTGCTGGCCGATTCAGGTTTCGATGAGGCTACCTTGTTCGAGCGGCTGAAGGGCTCCGATCGCACGTACCGAGCCGTCTTCAACTCGATGATGGCCGACTTCGCAGAGCGGCACGGGAAGCAGCGTTGGTCGGACAAGACCCCGGGACAGCCGGCCACCGACGCCTGGGAGCTTTTTCCAGAAGCGCAGATCGTCCACATCGTGCGGGACCCGCGGGACGTCGTCGCCTCGTCGGCAGCCATGCCGTGGGAACAAGAAGACCCGGCGGCGATCGCCCGCCGCTACCTGCGGTTCACACTCGACAATGTCAGGGCGGGCACCGCCCGCGGTCCTGCCCAGTACATGCGCGTCCGCTACGAGGACCTCTGCCGGGAAGCCGACACGACCCTGCGCCTGGTGTGCTCATTCCTCGACGAGCAGTACGACCCAGCCATGCTATTGGATCCGTCCCGTCGGCAAGCCACGATCGCTACCGCCGCTGCGCCCTGGCAGCGTCGGGCGCTCGACGCTGTGGCACCAGCTCCTCGTGGTGCATGGCAGGACCGATTCGGGGCAGCAGACCGAGCGCGGGTGTCAGCGATCGTCACGCCGATGCTCGCCCCCTACGGTTATCCGTCTCCGCGGGCGGTCGCGAGGATTGCTGGAAGCGCTCTCAACGCGGCGTCCGCCCCCGCGCGGCTGCTTTCTTCTGGTCGTGCAACCGTTACTGCCCGCCTCACCCTACGAGAGCCTGAGCAGCGGTACGCCGCTGTGCGGCGTTTCCAGGAGGAGGGCGCACGCCGAGTCTGGAGGGCTCCCAACAACACCTGAGACTTAGCGAGTCTGCTGCGGCTCCCCGCTGAGCAAACCTCCCAGTACGGCCATCCCCGACGGGGTGGGCACGTAGTTGGCGTCAGGGCCCACGTCGGCCAGCAGATCGAACTGACCCGATGTGCTGCCGTCCCAGGCAAATGCCACCCAGCCCCACCCGTGGACCTGAGCGAATTTGATGACATTCGCCATGTACCGACCGTCATTGCGATCCGGCCAGCCGAACTCGGTGATCATGACCGGAACCCGGGTAGCGACCGACACCCAGGGATTAAGGAGGGCCGGGGGATCGTAGGGATCAGAGCTGCCGCAGGTGGGCGGCGGATTGGCGGGACAAGTGTACGCATGGACGCCGTACACGATGTTGTAGCCAGCGAGTGGAGCTGTGCTCGGAAACTGCGTCGCCCATTGGTTGCCGCTGACGAAGACGAGGTTGTTCGCCGCCTGGCTCCGCACGGCGTCGTAGAGCTGCTGCATGCCTGCGGCGACAAATGTCACGCCCGCCTGGTTGACGGGACCTCCATTCCGCCAGACGGCGTCGGAGATGTCATGAGGCTCGTTGTAGAGCTCGAACGCGACCAGTGGGTTAGAGCGGTATCGCTGCGCCACCTGCCGCCAGAACGTGATGGCGTTTGGGGCATCGGCCATCTCCTGGAGCCCGGGTCTCGAGCAGGGAGCGATGGCGTTGAAATGGAGGTCGAGCACCGCAACCATGCCCAGCTGCGTGACCCATTTGACGATATTGTCGACTTTTGTGGTGTAGGCGGGATCGTAACCGCAGCTGCCAGCCAGCCAGCGCTCCTCCCCCAGGGAGACCCGGACGAGGTTGGCCCCCCACTGCTTGGCGTGGGCGATGTCGTTCTCGTTGAAGTTCGGGTCGGGGCCGTCCGACTCGAGCCCGTACCGTTGTATGCCCCGTAGGACGACAGCACGGCCGTTGGCATCGAGGATCTGATTGCCGGCCGTGTGGAGAGGGCCGATCACGGCTGGCGAGCCCGATGGGGTCGTCGTGAGTAGGGGAGAGTCGACGTAGTCGACGGCATTTTGGGTTGCGTGCCAGAACAGGATTGCCATCTCTACGAACGTGCTTCCCGTCGGGGCGATCCCGACAGCCGGAATGGTTTGGTCCCAACCACCGGCGATGGCCGGCGTGGCCTGCCCCCAGACGCTAGATAGCGGCGTCCCGGACGCTGAACGAAAGACCAAGACGACATCGGCTTGGAGTCCATTGGCAGCTCCCGCCACCCATGCCGAACCGGTGTAGGCCTGCCCTGGCACAGCCGGCGAAGACGTTCCGGGGCCGCTCCAGGAGCTGGCCGCGACGGCACGAGCTACAGGAGTCAACGGCGCCACAGCCAGCGCGCCCGCACCCGTCCGGCTGGGGCTGTTGACCCAGGTGAGCCGAGCGTCCGTACCCGCCCAGGTCCCCACACCGGGACGAAAGGCCACCTGGACCGGTGTAAGCAGATTTGGGCCCGGGGGGGCGGTTGTCGGGGGGCCCCCTGGGCTGGGCTGGCTCGGGCCGGTTACTACGGCCGGTTCCGTTCCGCGATCGACCTTGCCCTGCCCAACGACGAGGGCCAGTACGAGCGCGGTGCCGATGGCCAGGACCATCGACGCCGTCACCCAGAACGTTCTGAAGACGCCGGTGCCGCAGCGACTGTCCGACGGGCGGTCAACAGGTTGCAACGCCGACACCGGGCAGGCCGCATCCATCCACGCGGCGAAGAGCTTCCGGGCGCGAGAGGCCACCCATCGGTAGAGTCTTCGCCGCCGCGGGTCATATCCCTCCGGTACTCGCGACCGCAACCCGCAGCCTCGCCCAGAACAGCACGAGACAGCATGGAAACTCCCGCCATCGAGGCCGCCCCGGCCAATCGGCTCTGCCGGAAGGCTGGTAGTTGGCAAGATCCGCGCACGTGAGGCGACTCCGCGTCGCTCTGGTACATCCATTCTCGTGGCCCGAGGTCCGTCGAGGCGCTGAACGCTACCTGCACGATCTTGGCTGGTACCTCTCGGGGGCGGGTCATGAGGTCCACGTGATCACGGGCACTTATGATCATCCCTCAGTCACCGATGAGGTAGGCGTGACCACCCATCGCCTCCGGCATCGCACCCGGATCCCCGGAGTGAAGCACCCGTTCAGGCCTGCCGACACATTCGGGGTCGTGGCCATGCAAGCGCTCGCCGGTAAACGCTTCGACGTTGTCCACGCCCTCACCCCGACGGCCGCGATCGGAGCGCGACTCACAGGTCAGCGCGTCGTCTACACCGTCCTCGGCCATCCGACTGTGGAGCAGTTCAAGCAGCGGGGCGGCTTGTCTCTTCAGTACTTCGTACGAGGCGTCGGCGCGGCGACGACGGTGACCGCCCTCAGCCAGTCCGCAGCTCACGCGACAAGGCATCTGACCGGCCGGCTGCCAGAGATTGTGGCGCCCGGAGTTCGCCTGGATCAATTCACACCGGATCTCCGTCCTCGCGTTGGACCGCCGCGGATCCTCTTCCCGGCAGATGCGGCCGACGCGCGCAAGGGCGTGGACGTCACCCTGGCCGCTGTGGCCCGGCTCATTGACCGCCGGCCAGACGCCCGGCTGATCCTCGCAGGTCCCGGCGACCCCTCGTGGGCGACCAAAGGCGATGGCCCGCATGGTCCGCGTGCCGTCGCAACGCTGGCGCTGGGAGCAACAGACGTGCTGGGCGTCGGGGAGCTGGGAGAGATGCCACGTCGCTACCGCGATGCGACGGTGACGGTGTTACCGTCACTTCACGAGGCGTTCGGACTCGTGCTCGCTGAATCGATGGCGTGTGGCACGCCAGTGGTCGGGAGCGCCGCTGGAGGCATCGCGGAGGTCGTCGACCGACCTGAGGTCGGCGCGACAGTCCCCTACGGGGACGTGGCTGCGCTGGCGTCAGCGCTTGACCACGTGATCGACCTGGCCGCAAGTCCGGCCACGCCAGCCCACTGTGCCCGACACGCCCGTCGTTGGGACTGGAAGGAGGTCATCGGCCCCGCCCACGAGAATGTCTACGAAGCCACCACGGCCAGTCGTCGGTCGTTTCGGATCCCTGCCCATGACACCTGCAACTGAACATCCCAAGACGGTCATCCTCTGCGGGGGTAAGGGGACCCGCGCCTATCCCCACACTCTGGAGTTGCCCAAGCCGCTACTCCAGGTCGGCGACCGCCCGATCCTGAGACACCTCCTGGAGATCTTCGCCGGGCAGGGATTCGAGGAGTTCGTGCTGGCCGCCGGCTTCCGGAGTGACCTAATCGTGGACTTTGCCGCGCGGCTCCCCAGCCAGTGGGCAGTCGAGGTTCTAGATACGGGCGTTGACGCCGGCACTGGCAGGCGGATCGCCGGCTGCCGCCCGCTAGTCGGGACCACCTTCATCGCGACATATGGAGATGGACTGGGAGCAGTCGACATCCCCGCTCTGCTCCAATTCCACGCCTCTCACGCCGGCGCAGCCACGGTGACCACCGTCCCCCTGCCGTCTCCGTACGGCACAGTCGAGTGCACGGATGAGAGTCGCGTCGTTCGGTTCGTGGAGAAACCCAAGCTGGTCGACCACTGGATCAACGCCGGGTTCCTCGTCATCGAGGAGCGGGCGTTCGAGCATTGGGCAGGTGACGACCTCGAGCGGGAAGTTCTTCCGTCCCTCGCCGCCGCGGGCGAGCTGTACGCCTACCGTCATAACGGCTTCTGGCGCTCAATGGACACATACAAAGATGCGCTCGAGCTGAGTGCACTATGTAGCGAAGGAGATGGACCTTGGCTGAGCTCGTCGGTGCCCGTGTCCTCGTAACAGGCGCCACCGGCTTCATCGGCTCCCACCTCGTTCGCCGACTCGTCGACGATGAGGCAGAGGTTCATGCCCTCACCAGCACCGTATCGTCCGTCTATCCGGTTCGGCTCCTCGATCTGCGGGAGCGGATCAACTTGCACGAGGGCAGCCTGACCGATCCAACTGCAATGGCGGTGCTGGCTGAGACGGTCAGGCCTCAGGTCGTCTTCCATCTTGGCGCCTACACACACGTCGGTAAGTCCTGGCAGCGAGTGGACGAGTGCGTCCAAACCAACGTGCACGGCACCGTGAACCTCCTGCAGGCTCTTGCGTCCACGGGTTACCGACGGTTTGTCTACACGAGCACCAGCGAGGTCTACGGTGACGTGCCCGTTCCCTTCGCCGAGGATGCCACGGTCAACCCGCTCTCGCCCTACTCCGTGAGCAAGTACGCCGGGGAGCGGTTCGGCCGGATGTTCCACCTTGGGAGAGGTTGGCCAATCGTGGTGGTCAGGCCGTTTAACGCGTATGGGCCGGCCCAGAGCCCCGATCGGATAGTCCCGGAGATCGTCGTCAAGGGCCTTAGGAAGGAGCGCCTGGCGATGACCCAGGGCTTCCAAACCCGAGAGTTCAACTTCGCCGAAGACCTGGCGGACGGGTTTGTCCGGGCTGCCACCGCACCTGGCTTGGAGGGTCAGGTCGTCAACCTCGGCGGAGGACAAGAGGTCTCCATGCGCGACCTCGCCAGGACAATCCTCGATCTCATGGGCAACCCGATTGCTGCCGAGTTCGGGGCTCTGCCCGATCGTCCGACCGAGATACCTCGCATGTACAGCGATACCAGGAAGACCAGGGACCTCCTCGGCTACGTCCCCAGCCATTCGCTGGAGGCCGGGCTCGAACGGACGATCGCGTGGTATCGCGCCGAGCTGGATCACCACTCGTCGCCTTTTGGCCTGTAGTCGGTGCCGTGCTCCCTCGATGGAGCTTCACTCAGGGAAGCACCTGGAAGTACAGATCCTTCAGCCGTGCGCGTGTGCTGGCAGACCAGGTTGGCGTCGCTCCGGGTTCCGGTCGGCCATGCTCCTCCGAGAACCTGGCGAGCAAGCCCACATCGGGGTCTCCACCGTTTCGTAGCTCCCGGATGACCTGCCGGTCTGGGGCGTCCATCTCCATGTGGACCTTATGAATCAAGAAGACATCCGGGTCCTTGAGGCAGCGCGCGAACGTTTCTGGCGACGGGTATCCGCTCACCAGGCCGCACGATCCAGGATGCCGGATGGGATTGCATCCGAGGCGCCCGGCTAATGTCGAAAACACGAACTCCTCGATTCCATAGATTCGTGAGCGCGAGGCGACCTTCAATATCTTTTGCGCGTTTGCAAACCGGGAGACACGGTCCAGATACTCTCGCCGAAACACTGTTCCCGGGTTGAATCCCCACGCCGGGTGGGGTAGCCCGTAGAGCGGCTCCCAATAGCGTTTCCACGAGTAGTTGATGCGACGGACCTCATCCCAGTCTGGGTAGTGACGAGCCGGCACTTCGAGGTAGCCCCCTGCCATGAATTCGCTGTTGACCATCGTCGCCTCAAGGAACTCCGCAAAGCCATGACGCACGAACAGCTGATCAGAATCGAGAACCACCAAGAAGTCGAATGGCACGCCTGCTTCGCGCATCCACTGCTGGACCCCCCAGTGAAAGGGGACGAGGTTGCCGAGCCTGAGCGGGATCGAATGGGGACAGACATCCACCCCTAACCCAACGGTCAGGCCCTCGTCGGTTCCGCCATTGAACACGACGACCTCTGCCTCGGGAACGAAGAACTGTACGTTGCCGATAAGCTCTTCGAGCGCGTCCCGATGGTCGTGGGCGAGGATCACGACTTCAATTCGAGGGGACATGAGGATCAGGGAAGGCCGAACAAGCCCTTCTCTATACCTGCCTTGACTGGAACTCCGGAAGGCGTCGGTTCGAAGGTGTTCATGTCATTGAGAATGCCGAACGCTGCTTTACCCCCTGCAATCCCGGTGTACCACCCGTAGGCCGTCCAACCTACGTGTCGGGACTCGGCCCAGTTAATCACGTTCTGGTTATAGGTACCGCTCGTTGGGTCGGGCCAACCGAACTCGGTCACCACTACCGCGTGGCCTTTGGTGGTCGGTGTCCATGCGTCCAGTCGCTGGCCGGGAGGGGCAGGATTGTACGGGTCCGGGGTCGTGCAGCTCGTGGCCGGCGCGCTGGAACACGTGTAGTAGTGGGCCGCGTACACGATGTTGAACCCATGGAGATAGTTGTCGGGCGGCGGGAGGTTCCCCCACTGGTTACCGCTGGCGAAGACCAGGTTCAACGCGCCCTGGCTACGCACCGCGTCGTACAGCTGCTGCATTCCGGCCGCTTGCCAGACGACACCATCAGAGTCGACGAGGGTCCCCCCGTTGAGCCATTGCGACCAGGTGATGTCGTGAGGCTCGTTGTACAGATCGAAGGCCACGAGAGGGTTGGTCCGGTAACGATTGGCAACTGATTGCCAGAACGCAACCGAGCCAGGGTAGTCCGCCATCCGCTGCTGGTTGGATGGCTGGCATGGGTGTCGAGCGTTGTTGTGCAGATTGAGCAGAGCAACCATTCCCCGGGAGGTGATCGACTCCACGACACGGTCCACATTGGCGGCATAGGAAGGCACGAATTGACAGTCGTTGGAGTTCCAGAACTCCTCACTGAGAAGGACACGCACGGTATTGGCGCCCCATTGCTTCATCCGGCCGATGCTCGAGTCATCGAGCGGCGAGAAATTCGCGATCGACGGCTGCCAGTCCAACCAATCACTGACAACGCCACGCAGCGTGAGTGGGTGTCCGAGGCCGTCGAGAATGAGGTTTCCCTCGGTCTTAAGCGGTCCTCTCACGACCGACACGGCTGCCTGGGCGATGCTTGCCGCCGGAGCCTGAGAATGTACCGCAGATGATGTGCTCGGGAGCCGTGACGCAGGGGGCTCTGAAGTCGTTCCGCCCCCCTGCATCGGGGAGGGGACGAGAGTGATCGGGGCACCCTGGTTGGAGGGAACAGCCATGCTCGAGCTCGGTAGGCTGGCGATGTTGCCCGCCAGGACGCGTTGAGGCGGGCCCAGAGCGGGTGACGACCGAACCGACGCTGACACCAATGCCACTGACAGCAGCAAGAGCGCCGCCACCACAGCTGGCATCGATCGACGTGGGTGTCGAGGTGGATCAACCCAAACGGCTTCGGATCGAAACTTCACACCGCTCCCCAGCGTGCTCACGAAGGAGCGGCGAACATAGCACAGGCGGGGCCACAAGGCTGCCACGGAAGCCGTGTCCGACGCATTAGCGGAGAGCCTCCATCACGGGAAAGAAGCAGTGCTCATCCGGTCAGCACCTGTCGAATCCGAGGACCAAAGCCATCGAGGTGAGCGGCCGTCGCACCGATCAGTCGTTCGCCCCGGGAGCGCAGGCGGTTGAAGCCGGCCGACCGGTAGATCACCAGGTGGGAACGCCGGTGATACTTCCGATAGTGCAGCAATCCACCTTCGGTGGCCCTGTCGAGGATGGTTCCGATCGGGAGCGGCCTGTGCAGGTGAGTATCGGCGGGGTCAGGCTCCAGGAGGTTGACAGCGACAACCTCGGCGAGCCGTTCGACTTCGCGTAGAAAGCTCAACGGGTCATCGGTGTGCTCGATGACATCGAACGCGTAAACGGCGTCGAAACCTCCCGGCACCTCCCTGTCAAGATCGTAGACGGGTGCGTCGATCCCCCGTCGCCGCAGCCGCCACCGCAAATAGCGGGTGCTCGGGTTGTCGAAATCGGCGAAGGCCATCTGATAGCCGCCGGGAGTCAGGCGCAGACCGTCGCTTCCAATTCCGCAGCCGTAGTCGAGGACTCGAGCGGGCGCGGGTACACACTGGCGGAGCGCTGCCAGATACGGACGTTTCGTTCCAGTCATCGCAAAGGCGGTCAGGTCGTAGAGGTACATGTCGCTGGTTCGATAGAAAGTCCCCTCATCGGGTGCCCGGCGCTCCTCCTCGTCGACGGCGTTCTCGTGGCTCCACAGCGTCTGGAGGTCAAACTCGTCGCCCAGATACGCCTTGAGATCGGCAAGGTCTTCTTCGCCTTCCCACACGGCGAGAAACCGGCTCGCCAGCTGCTGATGAAACCAGGTGCTCTCGCGACGCTGGGCCACCTGCGAGGCCCGGGCCCACTGCTTCGGCACACGGTCGGCAACGAGCGGCCACAAGTGCGATACGTGGCGCTCGGCGTCGGCAGCGAGGATGAGATTGGCGAACCACGGGGAGAACCAGGGGTGCTTCGCTTCCATCATCCGCTCGGCACGAGCCCTGCTCTCGTACCGGCGGGCCAGCCGTTCGAAGTCGTAAGGATGGAGGTGGTAGGCGACGGCACCGGGCTCGTACCAGAGCACGAGGCCCCGCTGGTCCATGCGGTAGGCGCAATCAAGGTCCTCGTAGTCGAACTCGAAGTCCTCGTCGAAGCCCCCGGCATCAAGGAAGAACGAGCGCTTGAGGGATGCGTTGCAGGAGTAGAACCGGCCCCAGCCCGCCTCCTCGCCATCGATGTTCGGATAGTCGAACTGCGTCCCCGAAGAGTCCAACCAGCGTGCCACGCGATTTCGAGGGACGTCCCGGTGCCAGTCGACGTGTCCAAGCACGGCATCGCAGAGTCTCCCATGGGTTCGGTGCCCGGCCAGGTGGCGCTCGATCATCTCAGCGCTCGGGACCATGTCGTCACCGAGAAACAGGACGAGGGACCGGTCGGTGGCCCGCACTCCCGTATTCCTTGCCGCCCCCGGACCCCTGTGGTCCTGTACGACGATCCGCACATCACCAAGGGCCGGAGGGCGCTGATCTGTCCCGTCGACCACGACTATGGTCTCGAACCCCGACACCGTCTGGCGACCAAGAGCCTCGAGCGTCCTGCCGAGAATCGACCAGCGGTCGCGCGTCGGGATGATGACAGACAGATCGGTCGCCCGTGGCTGGGTCGCCGTCGGCTCCCGTTCCATCCAAAGACCAACTACGAGGCGTGTGCCCCGCGCCTTGCGCCGCGGAGCTGCCGGATCGAGCGGACGACGAGCGGAGGTGCGAGCTCCTTTCCCCACCTACGGAGCGAGTCACCCCTGGCGCGAGGCCTCTGTTCCCTGGGGAACAGCGTATTGCGAGCCGGCTCGGCTGCGGTCGTGGCCGGCAGGGCGTAGTAGTAGAGGGCAAGGGACCTGCGGGTCACGCCTTCGGGACAGGCCAATGGAGACGGGTGGCCGTGAAACGAGGTGGCCGTGGTGCTGAAGATCACGCACCGGTTGAACACGGGCTGGATCCGAGCCTCGCACCGGGCCATGTCGGCCCCCCACAGCTCGAGTGCCCCCGCCCAGCTCTCTTGCCAGTCGCGGTTGAGGTAGACGAGCACGTTGAGCCGCCGCTCCAGGTGGGTAACCGGGTGGAGGTTGAAGTCGGCGTGCACCTCGAGGTAGCCGCCACGCTCGATCTGGTGGAGGCCACCACCGAAGAGATGTGGGTCGGGAACGAGCCCGGGGATCCCGGTGAGGTCCTGGAGGAGGTCGATGAACGCCGCCCCGTTGAGCTGGGCGAGCAGGCTGCGAGTAGACGAGCCCATGATCGAGTGATCCGTAGAGGCGAGCTTGCGCTCCGTCTCGCTGTCGAACCGCCACCAGTGGGCGCGGTCCGGTGTCGGGAACTCAGCCACGACCTCGTCGAGCACTCGTTCCGGGAGGAAGTCGTCGATGACGACGTGAGGATACGGAGCGGCTGAGCGGTATTGGTTGCGGTGTTCGGCAGCTATCGCTGCGAGCCGCTCGACGTCAAGGCTGAACATGGTCTCGATCAAGTTGAACTCAGCTCCAGGGGCAGCTAGTGGTTCGCCCTCTCGGGGTCAGCTCCCTGCACGGCTGTCAGCCCGTCAAGCGAAGGCGGGGGCGGTCGGCGCGTTTGAAGCTCTGGAGGAGTGCGAGGTAGAGATCCTCGACCTCGGCTGCCCGAGCGGCGGGATCGAAGTTCTGGGACACGTGGGCCCGCCCCGCCCGTCCCATCGCCGGCCAGCGGTCGGGGGTGGCGAGCAGGTCGCTTATCGCTGCCGCCAAGGCAATGACGTCCCTCTCCGGCACGAGCGCGGCCGCCTGGGAGCAGACGGCTTCCGGTATCCCTCCGTGCTGTGTGGTCACCACCGGGATCCCACTTGCGAGCGCCTCGAGGTTCACAAGCCCCAGGCTCTCAGCGTCGCCGTCCGGCGCAGTACGGCTCGGCGTCAAAACGAGGTGGGTGTCCGCAAAGGCCGTCACAACAGCATCAGGGGATGCCCCGTCCCAGATCTGGGCACGAAGGCCGAGATCGGCAAGGAGTCGCCGCAGCTGGCCCTCCAACGGGCCGTATCCCACGAACCGGGCCTCCACGTCGGGCCTCTGTTCCTGGACGAGAGCCAGTGCGCGAGCGGCGTCGAGCACCCCCTTCTTCTCCACGAAGCGACCGGCGAACGTGACGACGACTGGGCCAGCGGAAGGACGGCGCTCGGCGAACCGGAGCCGAGAGAGGTCGACCCCGGACGGGATGATCCGAAGGCGATCCTCGCGGATCCCGAAATTGACCGCCGCGTTCGCCAGGTACGCCGACGGGACGATCACCACGTCGGCCTCGAGGAGCGCATGAGGCTCCTCCATCGCTGGGCCCTCCACGAGGAGGTCATGGCCGTGAAGTGAGACGACGAGCGGACGGTTGAGCCTCCGAGCCACGACGGCCGCCTCAGCCGCCCAGTATCCGAGGTGGGCGTGCAGGATCCGGGCCCGCTCAGCCACGGCTATGACGGCGATGGATCCCCTCCGCAGCCGCCTCTGTCGCTGCTCGGCGACCCGGCTGGCGAGCGCACCGACCTCGTAGGTGCGCAATCGGCCGCCCGTCACCCCGGCCCGCCGGCCACAGACCACGATGGCACGAGTCGCCCTGGACGAGCCAACGAGCTCGGGAACGAAGCGCTCCGAGGGCAGCCCCCAGTCTCTCATGCAGTGGAGCACAGTAGGGCGGCGCACTGCGGGCATCGCTATTCTCTTCGCCCATCAGCCCCAGATTCCTCCGGAGAGCAGGCACAGGCCGCCAGAGGCCTACAGGTATGAATAGGCCGTTTCCTGCATCTGACCAGCCGTGAGCGGTCCGTCTATTGCCGACCCCGAGGGGGCCGGCTCGATGGCGACTGGGCTTCCCGCGACACACTGGGAGGCTCGCAGCCTCGCCGTCACCAGAGAGCTGGAGTGGCACGGGTGGCACCTCATCGGGGATCGCCTCCTGGCCGACGGATCAGGGTCGTGCCGCTGGATCATCCAACCCCCCGCCCAGAGGAGCTGGACGGCCAACGGTGCTCTGGAGCGATCGGATCCCGTGGCCTGGACCCTCGAACCGATGGACGGTGGCGTCAGGTTGGTCGTCAGCGCTTCGGCCGAGCTCGACACGGTTGACCTCGGTCGGTCGGCAGCGCAGGCCTTCGAGCACGGGCACCACCCGCCTCTCACCGTCGTCGGTTCCTTCGCCACGCTGGGGCCGCCGGCACATCTGGCCCGATTCCTCGTCGGAGGCGCAGTTCTCGACACCCACGAGTTCCTCGGACAGCGTTGTCCCTCGGAGCAGACGGCGCTGTCCATCTACCGCCTGGCGCGTCTCAGAGGAGGTGCCTTCTGGGACGGAGTCGCTGCCCATGTGGCGGCAGTGGTCGCCGACCGGATCGAGCGGGCACCCGGCGGAATGCCCGTGCACGACCTGATGGGGCAGGGTGAGACACACGTGCGCTTCCTCGTCGATGCCATCTTGTTGCTCCAGGCCGAAGCCGAGCGGAACGGAGGCGGCCACCCGGCCGCATTGGCCGAGAGGGCGCTGGACGCTCTCGAGGGATTCGCCATCCCCTGGGAGGGGGGCACCTGGTACCTCCATGACTCGGTCGAGCGCGATGCAGGCGCGAACGAGCTGGTTCTCAACACCCACGTGCACTCGCTCATCGCTCGGCTTGCCGGTGGGCGCCCGATCGATGAGGGCCTGTTGGCGCTGGATCGTTGCCTCTCGCTCACCGGCGAGCGGGCTCGGGGCACAATGCTCGCCGCTGCTCTGGCCGCGTCCGATCGCCTTCGGGCAAGCGGGCCAGGCTCGCTGGCCGAGGTCGGGAACCAGCTCCATTGGATGGCGCAGGCCTCCGCCGGCCGGTCGAGGGCGAGGTCGGCCCACTTGCGCCTTCCCGGAGGCTGGCTGGCTCGTGATGCCGGACCATCGCCGAACCCGCCCTACCACCTGGTCAACCTCAACGACCTGGCCGTGCTTCAGCGCAACCGACCCACCGCCAGAGTGGGGAAGGTACTACGGTCAGCCGCCCGTTATGCCCGGTTCTCGGGGTTCTTCGCCGCCGAGACGGCCTGTGGGGACGAGGCCGCGGTGCTCGTCCCCACCGCGTTGACGAACATGGGCTGCGTCCGTGCCGCCCGGCGGGCGGCCTCCGGCCTGCGCCGATCTGGCATCGATCCAGCCATCGGATGGCCAGGCTTCGCCGATCAGCTGTGGCCGAGGCTCGCGCCCGCTACCCCGTGATCAACTGACCAGGACCCTCGCGCCCGTCCACCGCGGGCCGTCCGGCCGGACAGCACAGGAGACTGTGCCTCTCGCGACGAACCTTCCGTGCAGGTGACCGCCCGCTGCCGCGCGGGACCAATCTTCAGAGAATGAGTGGCGTGAGCCGAACCGAACGAGACAACGAGGAGAACCTGCCTCCGCCGCCGTTGGTCTCCCCAGAGCTCTACGACGACGACTACTACCTCACGACGTGTGCCGGCAGTGATGAATGGCGCGGCTCCGGCGGAGCGGCCGTCGCGGGTGTCTACGTGGGCTCCCTGCAGCGAGCCCACCTTCAACCCGGAGAGGTGCTGGTCGACATCGGCACCGGCCGCGGCGAGCTCCTGGCGGTCGCAGTCGAGTCGGGTGCTGGTCGAGCCGTGGGCGTCGAGTACTCGCCGGCGGCGGTCCGCCTCACGTCGGAGACGATCCGGGTCCATGGAGTCGGCGACCGAGCCGAGGTCCTGTTGGCAGACGCGCGACGAATACCGCTCGACGATGGGACTGCCGACCTGGTGACGATGCTCGACGTAGTCGAGCATCTTGCCCCCCGCGAGCTCGACCAGACGCTGAGTGAGGCCTTCCGCCTCTTGCGCCCCGGGGGAAGGATCCTCGCGCACACCTTCCCGAGTCGAACGATCTACGACGTCACCTACCGCCTCCAGCGAGGGCTCCATCCCCGAAGGCGCCGCACGTGGCCTGTTCAGCCGAGGGTGGAGTACGAGCTGTTGATGCATGTCAACGAGCAGACAGTCGCGACGATGCGCCGCTCCCTGCGCAGAGCTGGCTTCTCACAGTGTCGAGGCCGGCTCGGGGAATGGGTCTACACGGACTTCGTCCCGGAGGAGAGGGCCAAGCAGCTCTACCGCCGCCTGGCCCACATACCCCTTGTCAACCGTCTGGGTGTGGCAAACATCTGGGGTGAGGGAGTCAAACCGTGATGGGAGGACGTATCCAGTGGTAATCGCGCAGCCGGACGAGGCGCTTCGCCAGGCCGTCAGCTCCACCTCCTGGTACCACACCCTGGAGCTCGCTCCGGGTGTCACGACCCACGGCTGGTTCGATACGCGTCGGGTTCCGCCGATGCTCTCCTTCCCTGCGACTCTGGCCGGTCGCCGTTGTCTCGACATCGCGACATTCGATGGCTTCTGGGCCTTCGAGATGGAGCGGCGAGGGGCGAGCGAGGTAATCGCCATCGACGTCCCGGACCCCGCCCAATGGGATTGGCCGATCAACAGCCCTCCTACAGTCGTCGAGGAGATCTCTCAACGAAGGCCCGGCTCGGGATTCGAGATCGCGCATCGCACCCTTCAGTCCAAGGTGCGGCGCCTGGAGCTGAGCGTCTACGACCTGGACCCGGCGCGCGTGGGCACATTCGATTTCGTGTATCTCGGCAGCCTCCTGCTACACCTGCGTGATCCGGTACGCGCCCTGGAGAAAGTCCGGAGCGTCTGTCGGGGAGACTTGATGGTGGTCGATGCCGTCGACATCGCCCTCTCGATGCTGTCTCCACGTCGCCCCCTGGCCGAGCTCGATGGTCGTGGTCGGCCTTGGTGGTGGAAGCCCAATCTCGCCGGCCTGAAGCGCCTCGTCGAGGCCGCCAATTTCACGACCACCGATGGACCGCGCCTGCTGTGGATGCCTCCGGGCCCCGATCAGGTCAAAGTGCGCTCTCCTCGGGCGCTTCTCACACCGGCCGGCCGCCAGGCTGCCCTCTCCACCTGGAAGGGGGACCCCCACGCAGTCCTGCGGGCGCGATAGGCGGGCTGATGTGACCAGGATGGGCATTGCCAGATCTGTCGGAGGATGGCGCCGAGTGCCTTGGCACGTGCGCTACCGCGTGGGTGCAGGGCTGGCATCCCAGGCGCGAAAGGCATTGATCCTCGCCACGCATCAGCACTGCACCGTCGAGTTCCAGGGCCCGGTGCGGCTGGGGCCGGGATTCACCCTCGACATCCCCGACGCGGGCTCGTTCCTCGTTGGTCCCGGAGTGGACTTCCGCGTCGGGTTCAAGTGCGAGATATCGGGAAATGGTCGGGTCAGCATCGGCGCTGGCAGCACCTTCACATCCAACGCCCTGATCCAGTGCACCAGCTCCATCGACATTGGCGAGCGTTGCGCCATCACCCAGTCGTGCCTGATCGTCGATGGATTTCACCGATACCGAGACCACGCCCGTCACGTGCTCGACCAGGGCTATGACCTACGCCCTATCCGCATCGCGAACGGGGTGGTGATCGCCTCGAAGTGCACGGTCTTCGCCGATATCGGAGAGGGCTCCGTCATCGGCGCCAACTCTGTCGTCAGCAAGCCGATCCCGGCCTACTGTCTCGCCGTAGGAGCACCAGCCCGAGTGATCGAGTATTTCGGGCCTCCCGAGAAACGGCCTCCGGAGGTAGACATATGAACCCAAACCACGATGTTTCCCGTCGCCGAGGTGGCCAACTCGGACAGCGTTGAGGTGTCCTATCAGAGAGGCTCACTAGCGAGATTGTCGACCTCATTTGGGTCAGGCGCCGCTAACAGCTCGGGGTCGCCTGTCCTGAGCTGAAGCTATACGTGATCACGCCCTGCTGAAGGTTGCTCTGCCGCCCACCGGGGATGGCGAATTCGTCACTCACGGGGTACCGCAAGCAGCTCCTCTCCCAGCCCATGCTGGCCCACTTGTCCCGAATGCGCCCATGGATGGACCAGGCGCCGGTGTTCGGGGTCCAGTAGATGGAGCCGGAGTTGCTGAAGTGATTGAACCGGCCCACTCCGTCAGGGGTGCCGTTCTCGTCGGTGACGGGGTAGCCGAGGACGCTCGAGGGTCCGCCCAGAGCCTGGTACTTGTCCCGAATCCGACCATGGATGGACCAGGCGCCGGTGTTCGGGGTCCAGTAGATGGAGCCGGCGGTGCTGAAGTGGTTGAAGCGGCCTACTCCGTCTGAAGTGCCGGTCTCGTCGGTGGTGGGGTAGCCGAGAACGCCCTGTTCCCAGCCCATGCTGGCCCACTTGGCCCGGATGGCGCCGTGAATGGACCAGGCGCCGGTGTTCGGACTCCAGTAGATGGAGCCGTCGTTTGCGAAGTGATTGAAGCGACCGACGCCGTCTGACGTGGGGGTCTCGTCGGTGGTGGGATAGCCGAGGAAGCCAGAAGGGCCCCCGAGCGCCTGGTACTTGGCCAGCAGGGCACCGCAGACCCGATGAGTCCCGGTAGCGGGCGAGGCGTACGTCGTGCAGTACGGATCAGCACCTCCCTGAAGCGCCGCCGCCAGCCCCGTGTAGGCAGACTTGTGAGCATAGGTATCGCTGAACGGAAGGGCCCAGCCGTAGCCCGGATAACTTGTCGGTATCCAGGAGTACTTGTCGGTGAAGCCCCAGGTGACGAAGGTGGAACAGGCGGGCTGGGCCAGGCATGTGGCCAGCGTCGCGTAGTAGATGTGCGCCTGGTCCCAGCTTTGGGCGTCGGTGGGGGAGGTGTAGCCAGCGGGCGGCAGCAGACGCACGTCCATCTCGGTGACCGCCACCTTCAACCCCTCGGAGGCGAGCCGGGTCATGTTGCTGGCGATGTCAGCCTGTGGGGGTGGGTTCAGGTCGAAGTGCGACTCGAGGCCTACGCCATCGATGGGCACCCCCGTGGACTTAAGGTAAGCAGCGACCCAGTTGATCGCGTCCGACTTGGGCCCCAGCCCCTCACCGCCGTAGTCGTTGTAATACAGCTGGGAATTGGGATCGGCCTGGTGAGCGAACTGGAACGCCATCGAAATGTAATCCGAGCCAATCACACGCTCCCAGATGTTCGGTACGAGTTGACCGGGACCGGTGACGGCCTCGTTCACCACATCCCACTGCGTCACCGTGCCCGGGAATTCGTTCTCGAAGTGGGTGACCACGTTCGAGATGTGGTCGTGCATGATCTGAATGAGCTGGTCACGGGTCCATGTCCCTTGCTCCAACCAGGCAGGGTTGTCATTGCCCCAGACGAGATTGTGGCCCCGGACCTGCTGGTGGTTTGCCGCGGCGAACGCAACGATAGGGTCGGCCGAGCTGAAGTCGTACTGGTCCTTCGCCGGCTCGGTGGCCGCCCACTTCATGGCGTTCTCCGGGGTAACGCCGTTGTAGTTAGCCGTGAGGGTCGAGCTGTACTGGTCATCAACCCCCGGGGAAAGGATCCAGTACCTTGTTGCCGCGCCGAACAGGACTCCCCGCGCGACAGTGAAGGGGAGCAAGGCCGGAGGATCATTCACGACCGCGGCCGCTGGTGCAGCGGCGGCTCGCCCCAAGCCACCCGTGGTGACCAGAACCAGCACCAGCATTAGCCCACTAATGCCCCCAACAAGCTGTCGCAACCGACGCGGCAGGTCACGCTGGTGGCGCGTTAGAAACTCGATCCGCCTCTTTCCGCTCGCCACGTCCCACCTCGTGCAGAGCTCGAGCCCGATTGTAGCGCTCGCGGCGGTTTTGCGCGTCTCCTACTGACATGCCCGATTACAGGCAAGTGCGAGGATCATCCAGAGGACGACAACGACTTCGGTTCCAGCACGCGGTTTTGGCGGTCGACGTGGGATTTCGTGCTAGGCCTATGTTGTCAAGGGCGCCCGATCAGGCTTCACACCGCCAGGTCGGGCGGCGGCGCTCCCCCTAAGCAGCCGCCGCCCGGTCGAAGCGTCTCAGTCCTCGATGGCCCTGCGAAGCCCGTCGGCCGACACGAGATCACGGTTCACCGTGAACGAGGCGTGGAGGTCGACGACCCCGTGAACCATCCGACGACCGCTCACATAAAAGAACAGCGGGCGTGTCCGGGCAATCGCCGTGGCCAAGTCCGAGTCCGTCGCTCCGACCACCGCCTGGTAGGTGCCGGTCGGCAGCGGCAAGGCGACCTCGATGTCACAACTCAAGTCATCGCCGGGTGCGAAATTGCCGGTTGCCGCCCGCACTGGCGCGTTGTCGGCGTAGACCGGGATGCCCGCCTCGTTGACAATGCTGAGACCAAGCACCGGATCCCGCGCTGCAGTGTCGAAGCATATGCGCACGCGAAATGTAACGACCGAGTCACTCGAGACGTGCGTCACTGCCTGGCCGTCAGCATCAAGGAGTTCGAAGGATTCAACGGCGGCGCGAGCCGCTGGCTTGGCCTCCGTCCCGGAAGCTCCTGTCACTTCTTCGACAGCCGTTTCAGCCAGATAGTTGTGGTACACCGACAGCGCATCATCGGTCGAGCCATCGAAGCGCACCCTGCCATCGTGGACCACCAGAGCTCGCTGGCACAGGGTCCTGACCGAGGCCAGGTTGTGGCTCACCACGACGATGGTCGCCCCGGAGTTTTGGACCTCGGACATGCGCTTGTAGCACTTCAGCTGGAAGGCGAGGTCACCCACGGCGAGCACCTCATCGACGACGAGGACGTCTGGCTCTGACTGGGCGGCCACGGCGAAGCCGAGCCGGACGTACATACCCGAGGAGTAGAACTTGACGGGCGTATCGATGAACTCCTCGAGTTCCGCAAAGGCCACGATGGCCTCGAAGCGACGCTCTATCTCGCTCCTGGTCAGCCCGAGGATGGTCCCATTGACATAGACGTTCTCCCGCCCGGTCAGCTCAGGGTGGAAGCCGACGCCGACCGAGATCAGCGGGGCGACCCGCCCGTGCACGGCCACGCGCCCCTCTGTCGGAGCCGTGACACCGGCCATCAGCTGGAGCAGGGTGGACTTGCCGGATCCATTGCGTCCTATCACCCCTACGGACTCACCAGGTGCCACGTCCAAGTCGACATCGCGCAAAGCCCACAGGGCGCTGCGGCGGGTCCGCGGGCCGAGATGCAGGGCGCGCGTAACGAGCATCGGCGTGTCTTCGTACTTCGTGAAGCGCTTACCCACTCCACGAAGCTGGATGCGCGGAGTCACAGGAGGTCCACGAAGACGCGATCGAAGCGACGGAAGAGAGCGATGCCGACCACGAACAAGGCAACCACCCATCCAAGCGAGCACCAGACCGACGGTATCCAGTCGCCAGAGGTGCCCACGATGGCGGCATGGAACAGCTCGACCATACCCGTGGCCGGATTGATCCAGAGGACATGGGCCAGGCCGTGAAGCCTGTCAAGCGGGTAGATCACAGGAGTTACGTACATCCAGGCAAGTAGGGAGGCCTGGACCACCCAGCGAACATCTCGGAAATAGACGTGGAGAGCGGCGAGGGTGAGGCAGAGGGCAGCGGTTAGGGCGACCAACAGGACGGTGGCTGGCACGAGCAGCAGGAGGCGGGGGCTCGCCGGTACGCCAAGAGCGAAGCAGATCCCGACAACGACGACAAGACTGATGAGGTACCCGTACAGATTGGATCCCACGGTGACGAGCGGTAGCACCATTCGGGGGAAATAGATCCTGGACGTCAGCGACGATCCGTCCACGACGGCCGTAGATCCCGTCCCCAGGGTCGAAGAGAAGTAGGTCCAACCCACGAGCCCAGCGAGGATGAAGGCTACGTAGTTCGTGGTTCCTGGCCGAAGATGGGCTAGTCGACTGAATACCACCGCGATGACGACCGCTTGGAACAGCGGGAGGCCCACGGCCCAAAGCAGGCCGAAGGAGGCTCGCCGATAGCGAACGAAGAACTCCTTTCGGGACAAAATGCGCACGAGGTCCCGAGACCGCCACAGCTCGATCAGCAGGGACCGTGAGGAGGTCGCCCGAGGTGTGAGCTCGAACCCGGTGGCTACGCTCATCGCCGACGACTCCCGAGCCCAGCCCCACTGCCGCTGTGGTGGCGTGCACCTCTGCGCCCGCGCTCGCTGGGCTCGACCGGAAGGACCGGTATCGTCATCGTCGGAATGAAGGTTCTCGTCGTCTCGAACATGTACCCACCCCATTACTACGGCGGCTACGAGCTTTCCTGCCGGGACGTGGTGGAGCATTGGCGAGAGCGGGGCCACCGGGTGACCGTCCTCACCACCAACATGCGGGTGGCCGGAGTGATCGACCTCCCTGGCGAGAGGGACCGCGGCATACGTCGCGACCTGGACTTCTACTGGGAGGACCACGCTCTCGTGAGCCCCAGTCTCTGGCGGCGGCTCGAGGTGGAAAGGACCAATCAGCGGCACCTCCGGAGAGCCCTTGACGATGTCACCCCCGATGTGGTGTCGGTTTGGAACATGGGAGCGATGTCGCTTGGTCTCGTGACCACCATCGTCGAGGCGCGGCTGCCACTGGTCCTCGTGGTCTGCGATGACTGGCTGGATTACGGCCCAGCCCTGGACGCATGGACGCGGCTGTTCGCTCGGCGTCCCCGCACCCGGCTGCTCGTGCGCCGCCTGACCGGGCTGCCTACCGGGCTGCCGGCCGACCTGGGGGACCGGGCCACGGGCTGCTTTGTGAGTGAGGCAACCCGGAGCCACGCCACTGCTCGTACTGGCTTGCGCTTCACCCAATCGACAGTGGTCTACAGCGGCATCGATCCTGCCGACTTCCCACTGGGCGTGCCCGAAGTCAGGGAGGCCCGCCCCTGGGGCTGGCGGCTGCTGTCGGTCGGTCGTTTAGATCCGCGCAAGGGCGTCGATACCATCATCCGCGCCCTCCCCCTCCTCCCCGAGCAGGCCACCCTCTCCGTGTTGGGCCGCGGCGATTCCCGCCACCTTGGCGAGCTCCATCGGCTAGTCGATGAGCTGGGCCTGGCGGACCGGGTCCGGTTCGACGCCGTCCAGCGGGAGGAGCTCAGGCGCCACTACGAAGAGGCGGATGCGCTCGTCTTCCCCCCCACCTGGTCCGAGCCCTTTGGCCTGATCCCTATCGAAGCCATGGCCTGCGGCACCCCGGTGGTAGCCACGGGCACCGGCGGCTCGGCCGAATTTCTGTCCGACTGCCGCAACAGCCTGGTCTTCCCGCCCGGTGACGCCGTTCTGCTGGCAGCTGCCCTTCGTCGGCTCGCTGACGACCCGGCGCTACGCGCCCGCTTGGTGCAGGGCGGGCTGGCGACGGCGAGTGAGCTGACCGTGGATCGCCTGGCCGAGGTCCTCGAAGCCTGGCATCTCGCTGCGGCCGATCGATTCCGCTACGGGCCACCCCCTGACCGTCCGCCTCCCACGCTCACCAGGACGTCCAGTTGAGAACTGAGCGACTGTGCCTCTGACCAGCCAACGTGGTAGCCCGATCGCGTCGGTGGTCGTGGCCACGCACGAACGGGCTCACCTTCTCCCGCGCCTGGTGGGTGCTCTCGAAAATCAGGAAGGCGTCGGGCCCTTCGAGGTGATCGTCGTGGACGACGCCTCCACGGATGGCACGTGGCGCCAGCTCCAAGCGCTGGCCAGAGACGCAGGGGTCCTGTTCAGGCCTCTGCGGCTGGAGCACAACTCGGGCCCGGCAACGGCCCGCAACGCCGGCTGGCGGGCCGCACGTGCCCCTCTCATCGCCTTCACCGACGATGACTGCACCCCCTGGCAGGGGTGGCTGTCGGCCATCGTGGGCGCCTTGCGTCGCGCCGATCTGGTTCAGGGCCGGACCCTCCCAGACCCTGAGGCGCCAGGCCACGGTCCGTTCAGCCGAACCCTCCAGGTGACCGAGGAGTCGGGGTTCTATCAGACCTGCAACATGGGCTATCGGAGAGACCTGTTGGAGCGTCTGGGCGGGTTCGATGAGCGCTTCCGGCACCCCACGGGGGAGGACACTGACCTTGCCTGGCGAGCCCGAGAACAAGGGGCGAAGTCGGTCTTTGACGGTACGGCTCTGGTGCATCACGACGTCCGGCCTTCAAACTTCCTCACCCATCTGCGGGATACACCACGCTGGGAGGGCGTAGTCCTCGCCGTCCGGCACCATCCGAGCCTGCGACGGCACCTCTACCGACACTGGTTCTGGAAGGACTCGCACCCGCCGGCGCTCCTGGCGGCACTCGGGCTGGCCTTGGCCGCCAAGCCGCGATCCTCCCCTGCGACCAAGCTGGGCGCTCTGGCCCTGACACTCCCGTACGTCCGGTACCGGGCCCGGGTAAACCCGCTTGGCGGGGGACCACGCCGTCGAACCGCCGCCATCCCCGCCGCCCTGATTGCAGACCTAGCTGAGGTCGGCGTGATGATCGCCGCCTCGGCAAGGTATCGGACCATCCTCCTCTAGGCGTGAGTCGGCCAGCCTTGGGCTCGCCTTCAGCCGATGAGCGCCTCGGGGTCACGCTGACTCGCCGCTGGCCCTGCGTTCCGTGCTGGCCCGGAGAACGGTCCGGGCCACACGCCCACCGGAGGTGTGATCGCGACAGGCGATCTGACCTTTCGGGCCAGCATGTGAACATGACAGCCGAGGCGGTTGACCAGGGGAATCGCTCGAGCGACGGCCTCGGTCAGCTCCACGACGTGACGGCCGAGCTCACCTCGCTTGTCGAGCTGGCGAACGGCGTTGCTCTGAGGCGGGGGGAACTCGAACGTCGAGAAGTGGAACGTCTCCAGTCCAGCGGCAGCGAAGAGGTCTCGGGTCTCAGCGTAGATGTGGTGAGTGTGCGGGAGGTAGACGTCCGGAAGGTCGTCGGGAAGCAGGTCCGGATCGACGCGTTCGGGCCAGACCCACGGGCGCCGGGAGATCAGACCCGGGCGGTAGGCTCCCAGCGCCTTCTCCAGCCAGGCAAAGAGATGACTGAGAGGCGACCGCAGCGGCACCTCACTGGCGTTGTTCGTCGTCATCACGTACACGCCGCCAGGGCGCAGGACCCGCGCCACCTCCCAGACCGCTACCTCAGGCCGCAGGAGGTGCTCGATGACCTCGGACATGACAACGACGTCGAAAGCAGCGTCCGGAAACGGCAACCGCTCACCATCTCCCCGGACAACCGCACGACGCAACGGGACATCGAGGTCACGCAGTTTCTTGGCGGCGTAGACGATGTGGTGCCCCCCGAAGTCCATGCCCACGTACGAGCCATCAAGGTCGAGGAGGCGGTCCGCCACGAGGGCTGACCCACAGCCCACGTCGAGGATGCTCCCACCAGGTGGTACATGGCGACGAACAGCTGCGGCAACGAGGTCGTAGCGCATCTCGTGGCGATGCTGGTGGAACTCGCCCCAGAGGGCGAACTCCTCCTCGATCGTCGGAACTCGCTCGTTGTAGTGGCGGGTGAAAGCTTCCCAGTTGGCCCCTCCGAGCATCTCGTACTCACGGGCGGTCTCCTCGATGCCTCCGCGGCGGTACCGGGCATACACGGCGGTCCAAAAGCCGACGAGAGCCAGGGCAGCCAACGCCCGCTGGCGACGGGACGCAGAGGGGCGCACGGCGCCCAAGAGCAGACTGGCTGGTATTCCCGGACGGAGGAAGTCGGCAATCTTCACAGCAGACGCGCCTTTCGATGGCCTGGCACCAGAGGCCGCGAGGCGCCCTGCGAATCGTCAATCGTCATGATGAACCCATTCCGCGATGGGCGATTGCGTTCCTGCTCAGACTGAGTCGACCACATCTCGAGACTTCTCGTCACAGCACCAATCGACGCGCCCGCATGCTCCCGGCAGCTAGCGCAATCGCGGACACGGCGTCAAGCGTCAGGTCGACGGGTAGGACCGTGGCCCGTCTTGTCCATGATGGCTCCAGCTGTGCGACCCGGCGAAGCCGGGCACCTACCCATATCACCAAGGCCGCGGTGGCAACGCCATCACGCCTGGCGAGAAAGGCGAGCGCCGCAGCGTAGAGAGCCAGGCGAGGACGGCCGCCGAGGACGAGCCCGTCCAAGAGGAGCGTCTGGCGAAGCTCTGGGACCTCTCGCACAAGTGACGGGAAAGCCCCCGCGGTCCAAGCCCTACGTAGGGACTCGACGACGTCGACGGGAAAAACGTGGTGCGCTACGACAGCATCGGGAGCGAATGCGGCCCGGCCCGAGCGTCGCACCTGCCAGCCCAGCAGGACATCCTCACCAAAGCCGAGGCCCCGCAATCGGGAGCCGGGTCGAAAGCCCAGCCGCTTGCCCGCGCTGATGTCAAAGCCTGCTGCCGCGTCATAAGCTGTACGGCGATAGAAGACATTGCAGGTCTGATAGAGGCCATCCTCGGTCGGCGCTTGCACACAGCGCTCGAGGGGCCGCGGCGGCCGCAGGGCACGGGTGACACCCTGAGCAAGGTCGGCACCCTGTTCGATGGCTGCCACCCCGGCGGCCAGCCAGCCGGGCTCCGGCACACAGTCGCTGTCAGTGAAGGCCAGCAGCCCGGCCTTGGCATGGGAAACTCCGAGGCGACGAGCCGCCACCGCCCCAGCTCCGCCGCCGGCGACCACTTTGACGGGCCTCCCCAGAGCGGCATCCTGACGAGCCTCATCGCCGCTGCCGTCTTCCGATCCGTCATCCACCACGATGATCTCGTGGTCGGTCAGCGTCTGGGCCGCGAGAGCGTCGAGCATTCGGCGGAGGAGGTCACGCCGGTCCCGCACCGGAACGATCACCGAGACTCTCGGGCTGGGCGCTGGCCGGACCAAGCTCATCTCCTGTGCGACGGTCGGATGGCCCATCTGTGTTGGTTCGACGATGGGGGCCCGCCCTCCTTCGGTGGCGCGTCTAGCGGGCAGGTCCAGCGCAGCCCCTCATCGAAGAGGTGAGCGGTGACCTACGAGCCGGCCCAGTACTGGTCCCAGCGCCTCGCTGACGACTTCAGCCTGCGCGGGACAGGACACATCTGCTATTCGGAGCCCTACAACCAGTGGCTGTACCGCGCCAAGCACCGCGCCCTTTGGCGGGCCCTCGGTCACCGCACCGGTCCCGTGAGAGCACTCGATGTCGGCAGCGGAGTCGGCTGGGTGGTCGACCAGCTGCTTGCATGGGGTGCGACGGTTGAGGGCTGCGACATCGCTGACGTTGCGGTGGATGGTCTCCGCTC
Source organism: Acidimicrobiales bacterium (assembly GCA_036502025.1). Lineage (GTDB taxonomy): Bacteria > Actinomycetota > Acidimicrobiia > Acidimicrobiales > RAAP-2 > Bog-473. The sequence continues at coordinate 37,327 of DASXZJ010000133.1, forward strand.
CCGCTTTCCGGGAATGACCGTCTACCGGCACGCGGTGGGGTCGGAGCCCCTGCCCTGTCCGGCCGAGACCTACGACCTCATCACCATGATGGACGTCGCCTATCACCTGACCGACGACGATCAGTGGCAGGCGGCCGTCGAGGACCTGGCCCGGGCGCTCCGCTACGGCGGCCGTCTCGTGGTGACGGACCGCTTCGGGGCGACCGACGCTGTGCCCGCTCCCCACGTGCGCCTTCGCGCCAAGCCCCGTTGGCTCGACTCCACCGCTGCGAGCGGGCTCCGGCTCGTGGCAATCGGACCCCTCTTCCGATGGCTGTCCCGGGATGAGCAGGCCGCCGGCTTCGCCCGGCTGCCCGATCGGGTCCGCGGCGCGATCGAGTACGGCCTGGAGCTGACCGTTCCGCGACCTGCCCATATGCGATGGGCGGTTTTTGCCAAGTAGCCTCCCCCGCACGGGTGAACTGGAGGACTCTCGGGCGGTCTGAGCGCCTGGGGCCTGCTCCGTCCCTCCGGAGTGGGTCCGCAGGAGTTGCTCGCATACCCCGAGGGGGGGAACTCCGGGCAAACACCAGGCCCGGCTCGGTCAACCGGCAGGAGAAGACGTAGGGCAGATCGAAATGCTGCGGCCAAGCGCGCTGAATGGCCCAGGGGAAGAACGTTGGGAGCTGGGATGAGACATGAGGGTGCGCCACTCGTCGGCGAGACGGGGGCGACGCGCGGGCGACAGACCGTCTCGGCCAACCAGATCGCTCAACCGACAGCCCTCGAGAGTTTGAAGGAATCTCCCGCTCTGCCAACAGTCACGGCTGACCAGCTCGCCCCGACCATTCCCACGACCCGGGCGGCGGGAGCCAGCTCTCCGACGGTCTCAGCTGACCAGATCGTCTCGCCCCTGCCCCTCGTAACACCACGGAGACCCCCCCTCCGGTCGCCGAGGGCTGTGCCCCTCCCCGTCGGCCTTGACGGTGTCCGACCAGTCGAGGACTTCCCCCGGTGGCTCGGCATAGTGGACCACGTGCACGGGTCGGTGCCCTCCGTACCGACCCTCGCGGCTGACGCGATCGTGGCAGCCGGCGCGGCCGTCGCCGCCGGCGTGCGCGGAGTGGGCGTACCCACCCTGGTCTCGCTGGTCCTCGTCACCTTCCTGGCCAGCGGGCTCTACGCCCGCCGTACATCCATCGAGACTCAGGGAGTGGCCTGGTACCCGGCCCGGCTGGTCGGGCCCCTGTTCGCCGTTGTCGTGGTCCTCTCGGCCATCCTGGCGCCGCTGACCGAGCTTCGGGTGGCGGCCTTCCTTGCCACGGGACTGGTGGCTCTTCGTACCGTCACCTGGGCGGTGGTCGTCTCCGCCCGAAGGCGGGGCCACGGTCTGCGTCGCACCATGGTTATCGGCGCAGATCAGATGGCCGAAACGGTGGTGGACAAGCTCTGCGCCTTCCCCGAGGCCGGCCTGCTGCCAGTCGACGTGCTCCATCCTTCGGTCGACGCCAAGCGTGTAGGGCACCTGCCGGACGACCTGTCGAGGGTCGTTACCGAGCATCGGATCCGCCACGTCGTGCTGTTGCCTGACGGCGACCGAGACGGCGTCGTGGCCGATTGCATCGAGCGCTGCGAGGGCCTCGACCTGAGCTTTTCCATGTTGCCTCCGCTTGCCGAGCTGTTCCTCCACCCGTGCCTGGTCGCCCAGGTGGGAGGGCTACCCCTCATCACTCTGGGGACGGTCAGTCGAAGCGCTCGTGCCGTGCCCGGAAAGCGCCTCTTCGATCTCATCGTCGGGTCAGTTCTCGTAGTGCTCGCGGCCCCCGTGATGACCGCGACTGCCGCCGCCATCTGGCTGCAGGACCGTGGGCCGATCCTCTTTCACCAGCAGAGAGTCGGACAGGGAGGCAAGACCTTCGCCACTCTCAAGTTCCGCTCCATGGTCGTCGGCGCCGAGCATCTGCTTCCGGAGCTGAAGGTAAACAACGTCACCGATGGGTTGCTGTTCAAGATGGAGGAGGATCCCCGAGTCACAGCCGTCGGTCGCTTCATCCGCCGTTACTCAATCGACGAGCTTCCTCAGCTGTTCAACGTGCTCAAGGGCCAGATGAGCCTCGTCGGACCTCGGCCCCTCGCGGTCCACCCGGACGAGTTCGGCGCCCTCGACGGCAGACGCCACTGCGTCCCGCCCGGCATCACCGGTTACTGGCAGGTCGCAGGCAGCAACGGGCTAACGTACGACGAGATGGTCAAGTTGGATTTCGCGTACATCAACAATTGGTCTGTCTGGCTCGACGCCCGACTGTTGGCACGCACGGTGCCTGCTGTCTTTCATCGCCGCAGCCCCTGCTAACGCCTCTGGGCGCCTCGTGAAGATCTCGGTCGCGGCGAGCGAGTTCCCGGACCCGGAGGGCACTGCCGCCGGGCGTGACCTGTGGTCGTGGTGTGAAGGCGCCATCGCCCTCGGGCACGACGTTGACGCTTGGACGTGGCATCCGGCGATGCCCCCCCGCCCCTTGCCGCCGTGGTGCCGCTGGCAGCCGTGCCACCCAGGACCTCTTTGGAAGGCACATCTGCGGAGCGTGGTGCAGCCCCGCTTCGAGCAGGCGTACATGGGCTGGGAACCCGCTCCCGGCGCCCTAGCCGTCGCAGACCATGTCCCATCCTTCCCTGCCGTCGCCCGGTTCCCCCGGCGAGTCGTGACCGTGCATTTCCGGGCCCTGGCAGACGCGTGGGCCGTCAAGCGCCTGGCGCCGGGCGATGTGCAAACGGCTCGTTGCGAGCATCGGGCCGGCCGCCGGGCACGACTCGTGCTCGCCTACTCGCGCCGCGTGGCCGAACGCCTTCGCCAACCTGCCACCGTGGTCCCCATCGGCTACCCAGCACCGACAGCGCGACTGGATCCGGTCGAGGCGCCGGTCGCGGCGCTCATGGCGGATTGGTCTTGGCGGCCGAACCGCCTTTCCCTGACCTGGCTGCTCGACATGTGGCCCGCCGTGCGCGACAAGGTTCCGGGGTCCACGTTGCTCATTGCCGGGCGACACCTCGACCGATCCGAGGTCGGCGTGGTCCCTGGCGTCGAGGTCGTCGGAGCGGTGTCGACCAGTTCCGAGGTCCTGGCCAGGGCCGCCGTCGTGGTGTTTCCCTGTCCGTCGTCGAGCGGTCCGAAGATCAAGGTCATCGAGGCACTCTCCTACGGCATACCCGTCGTGACGACACCAGCGGGCGTCGAGGGCATCTTCGGGGCCCCGGATGCCGGCACGGTCGTCGCCGACCGCCACCACTTCGTCCCCGCCGTCGCCTCGCTACTCGCCGAGCCCGAGCGGCGGGCTGAGCTGGGTTCGGCTGGCAGGGAGAGGATCCTCCACCACCATGCTCCGCTTGTCACGGCCAGCGCCCGGCTGGAGGCCTTCACGCAAGCATTCGGGGCTTGAGGTGGCCAACACCGCCACACGACCTCTCGTCTCTGTGGTGCTGCCGACCCACGATCGCCCCCACCGCCTAGCCGGTGCCCTAACCTCGGTGCTCGCCCAGACCTACCGCTCTCTCGAGGTTCTCGTGGTGGACGACGCGTCGTCGAGACCTGCCGAAGAGACAGTCGCCTTGGTCTGTGCGCACGACAGCCGAGTGCGCGTCCTCCGCCTGGAGACCAACAGCGGAGCAGCCGTGGCTCGGAACACGGCGCTCCGCCGGGCGGGCGGAGAGCTCATCGCCTTTCTCGACGACGACGATCGGTGGGAGCCCGACAAGGTGGCGAAGCAGGTCGAGGAGCTCGAGGCGCACCCGGATCTCGGCATCGTCTCGTGCAACTACCTGATCGAGCACGAGCCCTCACACTCTGCCGCCGAGGTCTTCCGCGGGCCGAGCACGTTCACCGCTGAACAGGTGCAGTGGGCGAACTTTCCAGGCAGCTTCTCCTTCGTGATGGCCCGCCGTAGCGCGCTCGGTGACGAGCTCTGGCTCGACGAAGCGTTTCCGAGTGTGGAGGATTGGGACCTGTGGTTGCGCTGCGTGAGACGAGCACGAGCCGGCGTGGTGAACGACGTCCTCGTGCGCCAGGTGTTCCACGCCGAACGCCGTCTATCGAATCCGTCCTCCGAGTCGCAAGGTCTGGAGATGTTCCTGGACAAGCACGCGCCGAGCCTCCCCGCCGAATGCCGGAGCTTCATCGCCGCGCACATCCGGATGCAACGCGGGGAGGGCTGGACCAAGCGAGGGGCCGTGTTGCGCTCCTTGCTCGCGCCGTCGGCCCGGGTCTCCGCGATCCTCACACTTGAGCAGGTCGGGAAGCAGCTCGGCCGGCTCCGCAGCGACCCCGGACTCGTCAATCGCGCTCTTGCTCGGATGATCGGGCCCGACGGGATCGCGTAGGCCAACTCTCGGGCTCGACTCGCCAGGGCGAACTCTCAGCATTTGATGCCGAGCTGTCGGTAGACGGCTGCCGTGCCCGCCGCCGTGGCCGCCCACGTGTACCGGCGAGCCTGCGCAAGTCCGTTGACGATGAGCTCATCGCGATGGTCCTCGTCGGCGAACAGCGCTCGGATGGCGTCGGCCAGCGCGCCACTGTGCGCTGGCTTCACCAACACGGCCGCCTCGCCAAGAATATCCCTGAGAGGCGCGATGTCGTAGGCGACCACAGCGGTGCCACAGGCCATCGCCTCCAGGGGAGGCAACCCGAAGCCCTCATACACAGAGGGGTAGGCGAGGACCGTCGCCGAGCCGTACAGCGCAGGGAGATCGCTTCGGGCGACGTAGCCAAGGTGCCGCGTTCCGGTTGGGACGGTTCCGGAAGGGCCCGCCGCCCCGCCAATGACGAGCGGCAAGTCGGCGATACGACAGGCGTCGGCCAGAGTGTCGATGTCCTTTCGGGCACCCAAGCCGACGAAGAGAACGAATTGCGGAGGTAGATCGAACCTCTCCCGAGTCTTCGCAAGCATCTCCTCCGTGGCGGGCACCATGTCCGCCGCCGGTGCTAGGGGCACTACGACCGATTCGCGGCCGAAGGACTCCCTCAGCCGGTCGCCAGTGAAGCCCGAGTCCACGATGACCGCGTCAGCCGTCCGCACCGCGTGGCGAAGTGCAAGCAGCTCGCCCCTGCGTCGCTGACGCGGGAAGGACCACGGAATGTCGACGACGCTCAGGTCGTGCACCGTCGAGACCGTGGCCGCCGAAGGTCTCGCAGGGATGTGGACGTCCAGACCGTGAACGAGGTCGACCGAACCGAGGGAACGAGCCCCTTCCAGAAACCGTCGATAGCCCCGTACCGGAGGACGCACCCTGGGCCTCACCCCTGGCGGCAGGTCGTCGACGCTGTCGGCACGTACCGCGGCCAGGAGGTCGGCCACCACGGCATCAGGAATCGCCCAGAGCAACTCCCGGACGTAGGTCTGGACACCCGTTCCTCCGGGCTGCAAGGCGAGGGCGTTGAAACCCAACCGGGCACGGGTCAAGTTGTCATCTCCACTCGGAGCGTCGTGTCGGACCACCTGCTATCGCATTTCCGCCCTGTGCCGGCGAGGAAGTCTGAACCAGCCGAGGGAAAGCAGGGTTGCAACCGCCAGCAGGAGGGTGCCGAGGGCGATGCCGCCCACAGCCTTCGTCGAGTTGCTCGGGGCCGATCCGACGGAAGCGAGCTTGGTGTGGCAGGGCCCCAATAATGTCTCGCCATGCTGCGCCGTACTGGGCGGCCCGGCGCACTGGGACCCGATAAGGCGTTCGGCAGGCTTGTTCTCGGGGCTCCTCGGACCACCGTCATTCCACGCCCACCACAGCACGCCACCCCACCAGGGTTGCCCGACGAAGGTGTCCAGCAATGCCTCGTAAGCCAGGTACTGGGACTGAGGAGCGACGGTGGGATTGGGCTTGTTCCACCAGGGTTGGTCGGCGGGATACGTGGTGGCCGTGTACCCGGCCTCGCCGAAGATGATCGGCTTGCTCCATCGGCGGGCAAAGTCGGCCACGGCTGAGAAGGCGTCTTGGGTCGTGGTCTGGCCGGGTGCTTGATAGGAATGCCACCCAGCCTCGAGCTGCGAAAGCGTCGGATTCTCGTCGTTGGAGAGAGGGAAGTACGCAGAGAGCAACAGTGCATCTACGGCGTCGCCCCAGCTGAACTGGGAAATCTCCCGCCAATCCACCTCGTAGCCGATCTGGCCTGTGAAGCGTTGGCGGGCGGAGGCGATGACGCGTCGCCAATAGCTCGTGTACCGGTCGCTCGCGATCATCTCACTTCCCACAACGAGCATCGACATCCCGGCTTGCTGGGCCAGCGACGCGTAATGGTTGGTCATGGCTGCGTAGTTGGTGAAGAAGTTCGCCGGGTTTGGAGGATTGTAAAGGCCCCGCCAGCCGCTGTTGTTGACATTGGACCCGATCACGATCTTCGGCGTCAGGACCACGTTGAGACCCGCCTGGTGGGCCTGGCGCGCGGCAGTTATCAGGTCAGCGTCGGTGTCAGTAGGCGTCACGGGAGCTGCTGTGGCCTTGGTGAAATCGGGAGTGACCGAGTTCGAGGAGAAGTCCGGGACCCGCCACCAGACGTCGAAGGAGACGGTGTTGGCGCCATCGGCTTTGATGCGTGGAAAGTCGAAGGCCCACGGCGTGATGCTGTGGTAACCGGTAAGGAAGTCCACACCAGACAGTCGAGGACTGGCGGGTCCGACGCTTGCATGGGCGGGAGTGATCGGCAGCAGTGCCAATGGCAGCCCACAGATCAGGAGTATCGCCGGGAGCGATCGCCGAATTCTTGGGCCCATCCGCTCGGATCCTACGTCGCCGTACCTGTTGCGCTGAATGCCCGTCGCTTGCGTGAGTGGCGGTACTGATCGCCGTAGTGCTCGCCGTCGAGACTCAGACGTGCACCGCGCAACACTCCTACCGCCACTCCGGGGAGGCTGACCAGCCCGGCAACAGCTCCCCACTCGTAGCCGGCTTGCAGATCGCGTAGCGCCCGCAGGACACCATCGCGCCACAGTCGAGCGAGAAGGATCTCCCAGCCCTCTCGCCGTCGTATCCGAATGGCCTTGACGGCCACCGCGCCCGCGCCGATGCCATAGCGAAACGATTGCGCCAACGATCCGCGACGTCCTCTCCACTGGCGGTGTACGACGACCGCGGTCGGGTCGTAGACGCCCGCCCATCCAGCGCTCGCAACCCGCCACATGAGGTCCTGGTCCTCGGCCGCGTGGATCGGCGTGCCCGGACCCATGGCCTCGTCGTAGCCTCCGACTCCGAGTAGAGCCGACCGCCGGAACGCCACGTTGTTGCCCATACCGTAGGTTGCCGGGTCGCCTGGTCCCTCGAAGCGGCGAAGCTCCGTGTCGACCATCAACGAAAGTGGGAGCTGAACATCGAGGTCACCGAGCACCCGGCCGGTGACGAACCCCACTCCCGGGTCACGGAAGGGCTGCTCGATGCGGGCCGTCCAGTCTTCGGTCACCAGACAATCGTCGTCGGTGAAGGCCACCACCGGAGCCCGAGCGGCCGCCAGCCCGGCGTTCCGGGCTCGGGACGCCCCAGGTACGTCCTGGCGCACGACGCGCAGGCGTACTCGCCCACGGTCGCTGTGGTTGTCCACGACCGCCCTCACTGAGCCAGGACGAGAGGCCGAGTCCACCACGATGATCTCATCAGAGGTACGGAGGTTCTCGACCAGCCTGACGATCGTCTCCCTGAGCATCTCGGGGCGATCTCGGGTGCAGACGACCACTGAGCACGCTGGAGCGGCCCCATCCCACGAGCCGGTATCGCTCATTGCGCACCGACCCGGTGGAAGTGGCTGCTCCCACCAGAGGCGGGTCCGTCGAACCACCAGCTGCTGCCCTCACCGATTGACGCCGCCGATCGCACCAGATCGCACAGGAGATGAAACCGGACGGCGGGATCGCTGAGTCCCTCGGCCCACCGGCGGCGGGCCTCCGAGGCGAGTCGGTTGACGGCTGGCCCGGCCCCGTTGAAGCGACCCCGCTCGAGGACCTCCCGATCGAGCAGCCACTCAGACCGGCCGTGCAGCCAGGCTCGGCGGAGCAGGTACCGACGGGAGAGCCGCTCTGTCGGGAGCTCGTGGACGACAACGGCGTCCGGGACGTACCGGAGGCGGCATCCTGCGGCCGCGAGCCTGCGGCTCAGATAGTCGTCGTCGGCGACGAGGTGCCGACGACCGCGCGGACCGAAGCGCGAATCGAAGCCGCCGATGTCCCGGAGACGGTCGGTAAGAGCAGCGGCACTTGCTGTCACCAGCACCTCCCCCTCGTGAAGAGCTCGCTGCTCGGTAGCCGGCTCGAACCGGGTGAGATACCCACCAAGGCCCGCCTCGTCCAGCCATCGCGGTCGCGAAACCATCGGATCGAGGACAACGTGACCCCCAACAGCCTCACAGCGACCAGCCAGCAGTGGCTCCACCAGGGCGGCCAGCCAGCCAGGATCGGGGACCACGTCATCGTCGAGCAGCGCGCACACCGCTCCTCGCGCTTCGGCGATCCCGCGGTTCCGAGCCGACGAGACACCCAGGATCGGCTCGCGCACATAACGCAGCGGGACCGGCATCGATCCAGTCGCCTCGATGACTACGGATTCGGACCCGGGTGCCGGTTCGTTGTCGACGACGATGACCTCCCACTGTGCGCCTGGAGCCCGCTGAGTCGCCAGCCCCGCGAGGGCCAGGGCCAAGCTCCGGGCGCGGCGATAGGTAGGCAACATCACCGTCACGTCGGGCACCGGATCGGTGGAGCCCACAGGGCCGGAGTACCCTACGCCCGGTGTCACCCGCACCACTCGTGAGCATTGTCGTACCCGTCAGAGATGGCGCTGGCGTGCTGGACCAGTGCCTCGACGCCCTGGCTGGCCAGGAGGATGCTCCGCCCTCGGAGGTGATTGTCGTGGACAACGGCTCTCACGACGCGACCGCCGAGCTCGCCAATGGGCACCCGATCGTGGACCGAGTGCTGCTGGAGCCCCGCCCCGGCTCGTACGCAGCGCGGAATACCGGAATCGCCGAGGCCCAAGGGGCGGTGCTCGCCTTCACCGACGCCGACTGCAGGCCCGAAGGTAGATGGCTCGCCGAGGGGATCGCGGCCCTCGACAAAGGCGACCTCGTCGGTGGGGACGTCGTCCCGAGTGGCAGTCCTTCGCCGACGATCTGGGAGCGCTACGACCGGGCTCAATACCTTCGCCAGGGCGACAGCGTGGCCAAGGAGGGGTTCGCCGCCACGGCCAACCTCTTCGTCGCCACCCGGGTCATCGAGCGCATCGGTCCCTTCGACGCAGGCCTCCGCTCGGGCGGAGATTTCGACCTGTGCCAGCGGGCCGGCGCGTCGGGGTTCCGGCTCGTTCATGCCCCCGCCGCCCGCGTCCGTCATCTGCCTCGATCGACGGCGGCCGGCACCTGGGCCCTCCATCGCCGCCTCGGAGCTGGATGGGGCGACCTCGCCCGGCGCGGCGAGCGCCCGACGGCCTGGCGAGACCCGGCGATGTGGCCAGCGCTCGGTGTCGTCACCGAGCTCGCCGCCCAGCAGGGGCCCCGACTCCGACGCCGGCAGCTGCTCCTCCCCCACGGCGTCGCCATCACGGGCCGCTGGCTCGGCCGGCTCACGCGACGTCCGTGAGGCCCCGCCGGAATGACAACGAAGCATCAACGTTGTAGGCGTCGTGGGCGTCGTGGCGCCACCAGCTGGAGGACTACGTAAGCCCCGATCAGTGCTACTGCGGCCAGCGCCGCGGCCACGGTCTCGGCGCGGGTATGCGAGGGTGCGATCTGGTTAGCCCCGGTCGCGGGGCTGACGACGCTGAAGGTGTACTGGAGGTTGGCGGGAAGCTGGAATCGGGAGTTCTCGTCCGAGACGTAGCTCACCAGCTCGTCGGCCACCGCTTGAGCCATCCGCTGGGCCATTGACGGGTCCGACGCGGTGGCCTCGGTGTAGAGGATGAGCGAGTCCTGTGCCGGGACGGCTGAGGTGGACCCGGCCACCATCCCCTCGTCGACTCCGAGTTGCTGAGCCACCGGGCCGGCAATGGCTGTCGTCGAGACGAGGCCAGCGTACTTGAGACGGAGCTGGTTGAGCTTGTTGATGATTCCGTCGTCGCCAGCTGTAGCGAGCTGTTGGGGGTCGTCTATCAGGAGAGTTGCGCTACTGGACCACTTGGCTGGTTCTTTAAGGATGAGGGTCGCGCCCAGGGCCGCTGCCAAGAGCGCGATCGCCAGCGAGAGCACCAGGTTGCGGCCGGGCCGGTGCTTCAGTGCCTCCCACAGCGCCCGCGACCAGTCCTGGCCCGGCTCGTCCTCGTGGGAGGCATCGTGACCATTGGTGACACCTGACGTCGGCGTGAAGAAATCGGCCGGCGGCGGACTCGGCCCGATCCGGCGGGTCCGAGCTGTCGTCGTGGCGCGATCACGAGGGGTGGAGCCAGCCACCCTCGATAGTTCGTCGGTGGTGCCAGAGTTCCCTGCTCAGACCCATCGGCAGATTTGACCGACCGCCCAGTCAGCTCACGGCGACTGGAACACCACGGCGCCGTTGGGATCCGGCCTGGCGAAGAAGACCGTCCGCAGGGTCCCGTGCAGAGAAGGCTCGTGGTGATCCACCACGAAACCCGCCAACCTCAGGGCGGCGACAACCGCGGTGGTCGACAGGCCCCAGAAGTTGTTGTCAAAGCCTCCGGCGCCCTGAAGTGGTTTGGTGATCGGATACCGGGGTTGGGCTCGGCGGCCTTCCCACGAACGCCGTTGGGAGTCGGTCAAGTAGGGAAAGAGACAGGCCGCGTGGGGCACGCCGGGGACCTCAGGAATGGTGAAGGTCTCGAGGACCAACTCGGAGGTGCAGATCTCCCGGAGGCCTCTTAGGAGCTGGCACGGATCCGGGACGTGGTAGAGAACGCCGAAGCACCACACGAGGTCGACTGAGCCGACGAGCTCTTTCAGGACCCCTGGCTCGGTGGCATCCGCACCGTAGAACTCCACCTTGGATCCTCGGTCCTCGCGAGCACGTTCGAACTCCGAAGTGCTGTAGAGATCGACTCCAGCGATGCGGTTCGCACCCATGTCCTCGGCCATGAAGCAGTGCGCACCGTGGATCTTCCACATGCAGCCGACGTCCACAACACTGCGACCCTCCACTCGGCCTCGCATGTAGTCCGCGGTCTGGGTGGCGCGGGGAACGCCGGTGCGAACCTGGCGCCAGCGACGCGCGGCCTTGTGGCCGTGCGGACTGTTCAGTGCTCGAACCTTCAGCTCATAGATCATCGGCTCACCGGCTGCGAACCCGGTTCATCAGCGGAAGCGGAGCATGCTCTCGGGGTGCTTTTGGATGTACCGGGCCATGCCGCGCATGTGCCACAGCGTGTGCCTGTGGAGGAACCGCCGATCGATGACGGCAGCAAACCGGTGCTGGACCATCGCGTCGGGCACGAACCAGCGTTCCCAGCCGGCTCGGGCCGCCCGATAGCCAAGGTCGATGTCTTCGCCATAGAGGCGGTATCCGACGTCGAGGCCGCCTATCTCGTCAAACATCCGGCGGCGCAGAAGGAGAAAAGCCCCAATGAGCCAGTCCGCGGGCACCGGCAGATCCGGTTCCTCATCGGTGCAGTAATGCGCCTGCTGCCAGCGGTCAGGCGGAAACGCAAAGCGGAGGGGCGTCCGGCGAACCGCAGTGCCGGAAACAGTTGGGAACCGCCGCCTGGACGACTGGAGGCGGCCATCCGGATACACCAGGCGGGGCCCGAGGACCCCAGCGGCGGGCTTGGTCTCGGCGAAGCCGATGAGGCGGTCGACCACGTCAGGACGAGCCACGGCGTCAGGATTGGCTATCACAACCCACGGGGCGGTGGTGGCAGCCACACCACGATTGGCGTTCTCTGCGAAGCCAACCGGTCGTCTGTTCTCGATGAGCACGGCCGCGGGGGGAACGGGCAGCGGGCCGGGCAGGTTGGCCACGACAACGAGCTGGTCGACCTGGCGATCCAACGCCGTCAGGCAGTCGGCGAGATCTTGGTGGGGTCCGTGCGTGACAACAACTGCCCCGACCTCCGTGCCGCTCACGACAGCACCTCCCGATACACGTCGAGTGTCCTCTGAGCGACGCTCGCCCAACGAAACCTCCGTGCCCGATCGAGTCCGGCCGCCACCAACCGGTCGCGATCCGCGATGGCGACCTGGACACCCGCCGCCAGGGCATCAGGATCGCCCGGCGGCACCAGCACCGCAGCGTCTCCGGCGACCTCAGGAATTGCCCCGGCGGTCGTAGTCACTACCGGCGTGCCGGACGCCATCGCCTCGAGGACGGGAAGGCCGAACCCCTCGTAGTGCGAAGGGAAGATCATGCAGGCGGCTCCGCGATAGAGCCCCGCCAGGTCCTCCTTGGAAACGTATCCGGCCAGCTCGACCCTCGAGCTCAACCGGAGCCGGTCCATCGACGCCCGCACCTCCCCGAACCCCCGCTTCACCGGGCCGACCATCACCAACTGGAGGTCCTCGGGCAGGCGAGCCAGGGCGTCCAGGGCCACGACCGGTCCCTTGCGAGGCTGCAGGGCGCCGACGAACAGCAGGTACGGCGGGCGGTCAGGCCGGTCCCCCGTGCGGGTGAAGGCAGGGTCGAGTCCCCCCCCGGTCACCACGACCCGCTCGGGCTCCAGGCCGTAGCAGTCCAGGATGTCCGCTCGAGACCACTCCGAGACCGTGAGCACACGGTCCGCCCGACGAACCGCGAAGGGCACCAAGGTGCGAAGGGCCAGCCTGTCCTGGTACCCCATGAGCTGGGGCATACGCTCGAACGACAGGTCGTGCACCATGACGACCGCCGGTCCTCGATAGAGGGGCGGGATGACGTACTGAAAGTGGGCCAGACGCGGCCGGAGAGCGTTGAGGGCCCGAGGAAGGGACCAGCCCAGCCTCTGCACCCGGCTGCGAGCCGGGAGGACGAACGGCTCAACCCCCGCAGGGACCACCTCTTCTCGTCGCGCGACGGCCACCAGCCGCATTCCGTGATCCACTCCGGCCAGCTCCCTGAGAAGGTTCTGAACGTGGCTCTCGTCGCCGGTCCTGCGCCGGCCGAGCACGTCGGCGTCGACGACCACCTCGGGAGCCGCAGCAACGGTCACTGGGGGTGAACAGTGCTGGGCACGGGGGATTATTTCAACGTCCGACGGCCGCGGACCTTGCTCAGCGCGGGAGTATCCGGATGAGCCGATCGCGGTATTACCGCTACGAGTCAGATCGTGCTGAGTAGCGGGGCAGCTACTGGTTCAAGCTCACGCTCGGAGTCCGGACGACGCCGACCAGCCGGAGCAATCAGGCCGACGATGAGGCCCCCGGCGGCCAACCACACCGGCGCGGTCTGGGCCCAGGTCGGCCGACCCGACTGGATTCCACCGAGAGGAAACACGCGAAAGCCAGGCACCGCCGCGTGGACCCGAGCATTGAGCTCGCTCTCGGTAGCCCGTACGCGATCGGCGGTAGGTCCCTGGATCCGCGCCTCACCGACTCCTTGCGACGCCGGCTGCGTGAGATCCATGCGCCTACAGCTGATGGTCACGCCATCGGTTCGAGGCGCAGCCGCCATGACATCGCAAGCGGTGTTGACCAAGACGCGACCGATGTACTCGTCGGGCCTCGGCTCTGTCGCCGCCCAGTAGGCCGTCTGGGTCTCGAATCGATAGGTGGAAGCGGCGTGCACAGGTGTGAGGGCGAAGACCGCAGCTCCGGCGGTGAACCCGGCGACCGGCAGCAGAACTCGATCTGCCCAGCGTCGCCTCTGACCAGACGCCTTGCGAGGCGCAAGCTCACAGATGGCGGTCGCTACAGCCACCAAGATCCACAGTGCCCACCCGGATTGGAGCACACTGGCGAAGTCATAGGAGGCGGCGGCAACCGGAACAAGCGCGATCCCCGCGAGGCAACCTGCAGCGATGGCGCGAACAGGGCCGGGTGGTGCCCGGAGGGCCGCCAGCCCGACGCCAAGAGCAGTCAGCAACGATGCCAGCCAAGCCAGGAGGCCGAGGATCCCGATCTCTGCGTAGAGAAGGACGTAGCTATTGTCGACGCCGGGGAGCCCCCGCGTGGCAAGTGCACCTAGGCCCAGACCCTGGTACGGGTGGGGAGCGACGGCCTGCATGATCGGCGGCAGGCGGTCCACCCGGATGGATGCGGAGTCGCTGTGGCTGGCGGACGAGAACGGGGCAGTGAGCGATGGTACGAACACGAGAAGTAGCACCGCTATGGCCGCGGCGATCAACAAGGGAAGTCGTATCCGGAGGTCGAAGCGGACTCCGACGAGGAGCACCAACGCGGCGACCGTGCTCGCAATGACTGGACTCCGCGAGACGGAGACGACAACGCCGGCCAGGACGAGCGCCGGAGCCAGACGAACCAACAACCGGCGAGACGACAGGCCCACGGCAGCAACCAGCGGCAGGAGGATCGCGGTGACCCAGCCGTACTCGAGAGGGAACTGGGCCGCCGCTTGGGCTCGTGACGAGCCACCTCGGGTGCCGAGCTCGATGGCTCCGGGAGCGCTCTGCTGCTTGGGCAGGCCGTGGAACCACCAGGATGACCAACCCGATCCGAGGACCCGCTCGAACAGCGCGATCACCGCAGTCACAACGACCAGGGCGACCACGGTGCGGGCGACTCGGCGGGGGCCGATGGTCCTCGCGACGGCCAACACGACTACGAAGAGCACCAGCTGGTCGAGCACGCCCAGCCATATATGGAGGGACGCCTTCAGGGGCACGTCACTGCCGGCCAGCGCGACACCTGTGGCGAACGAAGCCGCCAGGTAGACAAGCAGAACGACGTGAATCCGGGTAGGACGCAACGAATCCACCGAAACTTCACCGCGCCGGATCCGCACGACAAGGCCGATGACGAACGCCAGTAAGACGAGGCGATCGACGAGCAGAAGGCTCGGCGCTCCAGGAAGCCAGAGGCTCCCCGGCACCAATAGCCAGGATCCCAGGAGCACACCCAGAGCGATCTCGAGCGGCGCCGCGTACGCGGCAGCGGCAGCGCCCGCGGCGACGATGAATACGACAACGGCCGGCATGGCAGAACTGAGCTACCTAGGTCCCAGCGCGGCCGGGGCGGTCAGCCCCGGAAGGGGCGAGACCGATTGGCGCGCAACGGTCGGTTGGGCCGGCGGCGGTCGTCGGCGGGTCCCTCATCGGGGGGATCATCGATGCCGTACTCGTCCTCGATCGGAGGCTGCGCTGACACCGGCGCGCGTCCAGGCGGCGGGGTGGCCCGACGAACTTCCCGCGTCCTCGGTGCGGGATCCCGGTCGAAATCGTCCTCCTCGGCGGTCGGCCGAGTCCGGGGGACGCTGCGGGCGGGGAGCTCCCCCCGGCTGGCGGGCTGTCGAGGGTCGAGCGCCCGACCGTACTGTGGGGTGCGCCGCGGCATGACCGGGCGGGTGTTGCGGCCGGCGTCGGGAGCGGGGATGGCCGCAGGCGGGCGAGCCGACTTCGCGGCCTCGGCCACTGCGTCGGCGATCGCCTCGGCCTGGGCCGGCCTGAGAGCCTCGGCCACCGCAGCGGCGATGCTGTCCAGCTGGTCGGACGCCAGCGCCTCGGAGACGGCGCGAGCC
>DASXZJ010000134.1:0-14315 GCA_036502025.1 Acidimicrobiales bacterium
GCCGTCACGGCAACCTCACCGACCAATAGGGGCACGATCTAGACCTAAGGCTCGAAGGCCCGGCGTTTGTCAGTGCTCACCTATGGCGGCTCGGCACCAGCCTGCCCGTGATCAAGCGGGTTGGTCGATCCCCATTAGCGTAGGTTCACACACCGGCGACGGAGGGGCCTATGAGTGCGCCGCGCGTAGTGAGCGGCAGCGGTTCGGGTTCGGGAGGTTCTCAAGGGGCCCTGCCCCTGGGGACCTACCGGCTCACGCACCTGCGCGCGCTGGAGGCGCAGGCGGTCCACATCTTCCGGGAGGTGGCGGCCGAGTTCGAGCGGCCGGTCCTGCTGTTCTCGGGCGGCAAGGACTCCATCGTGATGCTCCACCTGGCGGCCAAGGCCTTCTGGCCCGGTCCCGTCCCCTTCCCCGTCCTGCACATCGACACCGGGCGCAACTTTTCCGAGGTCCTGGAATTCCGGGATCGCCACGTCGATCGGATGGGAGTGAAGCTCCTGGTAGCCCAGGTCCAGGACGACATCGACGCCGGGCGCTCGGTGGAGACCGGAGAGGGGACGGGCCGCAACCGCCTGCAGACCCCCACCCTCCTGCGGGCTATCGCCGAGGGGCGGTTCGACGCCGTCTTCGGCGGGGCGCGCCGGGACGAGGAGAAGGCCCGGGCCAAGGAGCGCATCTTCAGCTTCCGGGACGAGTTCGGGCAGTGGGACCCCAAGAACCAGCGCCCCGAGCTGTGGAACCTCTACAACGGGCGGCACCACCGCGGCGAGCACATCCGGGTCTTCCCACTCTCGAACTGGACCGAGCTCGATGTGTGGCAGTACATCGGCGACCAGGGGATCGAGGTGCCGCCCATCTACTTCGCCCACCTACGCCCGGTCTTCCAGCGCGACGGCATGCTCATGGCGGTGACGTCGCACCTGGCGCCGGCCACCGAGGACGTGTTCGAGGCCAAGGTTCGTTTCCGAACAGTGGGCGACGCCGACTGCACCGGCTGCGTCGAGTCGGCCGCCGACTCCATCGCTGACATCATCGGCGAAATCGCGGTCACCCGCCTGACCGAGCGCGGGGCCACCCGGGCCGACGACCGGATCTCCGAGGCCGGCATGGAGGACCGCAAGCGGGAGGGCTACTTCTAATGGCCGAGCTCCTGCGCCTGGCCACGGCCGGATCGGTCGACGACGGCAAGTCGACCCTGATCGGCCGCCTCCTCTACGACGCCAAGAGCATCTTCGAGGATCAGCTCGAGTCGATCCGCCGGACCAGCGAGCAGCGGGGTGATGCCGAGACCGACCTCTCGCTGCTCACCGACGGGCTGCGGGCCGAGCGCGAGCAGGGCATCACCATCGACGTGGCCTACCGCTACTTCGCCACTCCCCAGCGCCGCTTCATCATCGCCGACACCCCCGGGCACACCGAGTACACGCGCAACATGGTGACCGGCGCCAGCAGCGCCCACCTCGCCCTGATCCTCATCGACGCCCGCAAGGGGGTGGTCGAGCAGACGCGCCGGCACGCCTTCCTCTCGTCGATGCTCGGCATCCCGCACATGGTGGTGTGCGTCAACAAGATGGACCTGATCGACTGGGACCGGGACACCTTCGAGCGGATCAAGTCCGAGTTCATGGAGTTCGCCGCCCGGCTCAACATCCACGACATCACGTTCATCCCCGTCTCGGCTCTGCGCGGCGACAACGTGGTGCACCGCTCCGAGAACCTCTGGTGGTACCACGGCTCGCCCCTGCTGAGCCATCTCGAATCGGTCTACATCGGCAGTGACGAGAACTTCATCGACCCGCGGTTCCCGGTGCAGTACGTGATCCGCGGCCAGACGGCGGACAATCCGGACTTCCGCGGCTACGCCGGCACGGTGGCCAGCGGGGTGCTGCGGCGGGGCGACGAGGTGCTGGTCCTGCCTTCGGGCACTACGTCGCACATCGCCTCCATCGCCACGGCCGACGGCGAGCTGGTCGAGGCCTTCCCGCCCATGGCGGTGGTGGTCACCCTGGCCGACGACGTGGCCGTCTCGCGGGGCGATGTCCTGTGCCGCCCCAACAACCGGCCGACTATGACGTCGGAGGTCGAAGCCACCGTCTGCTGGATGGACGTGCAGAGCACTCTGGCCGAGGGCAGGACCTACCTGCTCAAGCACACCACCCGGACGGTGCGGGCCCTGGTCCAGTCCCTGCAGTACCGCCTCGAGATCAACGGCCTGCACCGCGACGACCAGGCCGAGGCGCTCGGGCTCAACGAGATCGGCCGGGTCACCTTCCGCGGCACCGAGCCCCTGCTGGTCGACGACTACACCACCAACCGCTCGACCGGGAGCTTCATCATCATCGACCCGGTGACGAACAAGACGGTGGGGGCCGGGGTGATCCGGGTCATCGCGGCGGCCCACGCCAGCCCCAACGTGGTGCTCCACGGGGGGATCCTCACCCGCGACCGGCGCCGGGCCGCGCTCGGCACGGTGGGGGCGACGGTCCTGTTCACGGGCCTGTCGGGGTCGGGGAAGTCGACCATCGCGGCCGGCGTGGAGGAGGCCTTCGTGGCCAGCGGGAAGCCGGCGTTCATGCTCGACGGCGACAACCTGCGCCACGGGCTCAACGGCGACCTGGGCTTCTCGGAGGCCGACCGCCGGGAGAACGTGCGGCGGGCGGGCGAGGTGGCCCGGATGTTCGCCGAGTCCGGTTCGCTGGCCCTCATCTCCATGATCAGCCCCTGCCGTGACGACCGCCGGCTCATCCGGGCGCTGCACGACGAGGCCGGGCTGCCCTTCGTGGAGGTCTTCGTCGACACTCCCTTCGAGGAGTGCGAGCGGCGGGACCCCAAGGGTCTCTACGCCCGGGCCCGCGCCGGCCAGCTCCCGGGCTTCACCGGCATCGACTCGGACTACGAGATCCCCGACCATGCCGAGCTGGTGCTCCGTCCCGAATCGGGCACGGTGCCCGAGCAGGTCGCCATGGTGATCGCCCTGGTCGAGGGGGTCAGCGGGTAGGTCCCTCGGGGTGGGCGTGGTGACCAGGGTCGGTGCCCGGGGGAGGGCCGGCCGGACCGCTACGGTCATCGCTCGTGCCGAGCACCCCGCCACCCTCCTCCGACCGGCGCCAGCGCCGCCTGGAGCAGAGCCGGGCCGACCGGGAGAGGCGCTCGGGTGGGGCGGGTGGGCCGCGTCGCCTAAGCAGCAGACCCCTCGTGGTCGTCCTCGGTCTGGCGGTGGTGGCGGCCGTCTTGGTGGTCGTCTTCGTCAGCACGTCCTCGAAGCCGCCGCCTGCGACCCGGGCCACCGCAGTCCTGCACACGCTCTTCAAACTCCCGTCGGCCTCGGCCGTGGCTGAGGGCGACGGCGCCGGGTTTGCCACCGACGACCTGCGCAGCCTCCTGGTCAGCTTCGATCCGTCCACGGGCCACCAACGGGGTTCGGTGCATCTCATGGGCCGGCCGGTCGCCCTGCTGCTCCTTGGTCGCGATCTCTGGGTGGCTGACATGGTGAGCGACACCGTGCAGGAGGTGGACGCCCGTTCCCTCAAGGTCGTGCGCTCCGTCGCGGTCCCGGCGGGGCCGTCGGGCCTGGCTGTCCTGGGCGGGCAGATCTGGGTCTCCTCCCTCACGGCGGGCTCGGTGAGCCCGATCGACCCGGCCAACGGGCACGTCGGGTCGGCCGTGCCGGTGCCGGGCGGTGCCGTGCGCATAGCGGCCGGCTTCGGCGCTCTGTGGCTGACCGGTACGACCGATCAACTGACGGAGGTCCAACCCGGGGGTGCCGAGGGCATCCCGCTGCTCCATGCCATCAGCACCGGCACCGGACCCATCGGCGTGACCACCGGCCTCGGCTCGGTGTGGGTGGCCAATGCGGCGGGTGGGACGGTGGCGCGGGTCGACCCCGCCACACGGCGGGTGATCCACACTTACCGGACCGGCGGCGACCCGTTGGCGCTCGCCGTGTCTGGAGGAAGGCTCTGGCTGGCCGACGGCTCGGCCGAACGCCTCCGCACGTTGTTCCCCGCACCCGGGGTTGGCCCAGTTGAGCTCGCCAGCTCACCACGCGCCCTGCTGGCGGTCGGGAGCCAGATGTGGATCGCCACGGCCAACCCGGGCCGGGTGGTGGAGGCGACGGTGAGCCGGGGCCCGTAGCGGCGCGAGTGCTCAGGTAGATCGGAGGTGCCCCGATAAGTGGATTTTTGAGTGAGTCGGAATTTCGAACTCGCTGGTGAATCGCCTATGGGCCAGGCACGGCCGTCACGGATGCAACCGCAGGTACGTTCGAAATTCCGACTCACTACTGAAATTGCATGTGGGCCGGGAGGATGCGGTCCGGGCTGCAGTGCTCGACCCCGTCGGCCGCGCAGCCCAGCCCAGAGCTCAGCCCCGCCGTACGGCGGTCACGAACGCGGCCTGCTCCTTCTGAGTGATGACCCGACGGCGCACGAAGTCGTCGCCTTCCCGCACCCGCAGGTCGGCGTACATCCCGGTCGGGTCCTGGTGGAAGTGCAGGAAGGCCTTCCCATGGCGGTAGAAGACGCCCCGCTTCTTCTCGACCAGCGAGGGGACGGCCCGTAGCTGGACCAGCAGCGCCTCTATCGTGTCGAGTGCCTCGGGGCCGGCGTGCTGCACGGCGGCCGGTCGACCCTCTACTCCTGGACCAGCTCGATCAGGGTCCCGAACGAGGTCTTCGGGTGGACGAAGGCCACCGTCGTTCCCCGCGAGCCCGGACGGGGCGCCTCGTCGATCACCCGTCCCCCCGCGTCCTTGACCGCCTGGAGCGCCACCCCGCAATCGGTGACCCGGTAGCCGATGTGGTGGAGCCCCTCGCCCTTGGCGGCCAGGTACTTGGCCACGGGGGAGTCGTCCCGAATCGGCGTGAGCAGCTGGACGTAGGAGTCGGCCACCGCCAGCAGGGCCTCCTCGACGCCGTCGGACTCGACGCGCTCCCGGTGGGCCACCGTGGCGCCGAAGACCTCGGCGTACCAGGCGATGGCTGCTTCGAGGTCGTTCACCGCGATGGCCACGTGGTCGATCTCGGTCAGCAGGGAGTCGCTCATACCCCGTGCCGCCGGAAGAGCGTGATGCGGTCCTCGCCCACCTCGGCCCGCTTGACCGGGTCGTCGATCCCCAACCCCTCCGCGGGGGCCAGGCAAAGCACGCCGATCTTGCCCTCGTGCAGGTTGTGGTGCACCTGGTAGGCGGCCTCACCCACGTCGTCGAGCGGGTAGACGGCGGACAGTGGCGGGAGGACCTTGCCGTCGTAGACCAACTGGTTGGCGTCCCACGCTTCCCGGTAGTTGGCGAAGTGCGATCCTTTGATGGTCTTGAGCTTCATCCAGAGGTGTCGGTTGTCGTACTCAATCATGTAGCCCGAGGTCGCGGCGCAGGTCACGATGGTGCCGCCACGCTTGCAGGCGAACACCGACGCCCCCATGGTCTGGCGACCCGGATGCTCGAAGACGATCTCGGGCTCGGCCCCGACCAAGCCGCGGATGTCCTTGCCCAACCGCCGCCACTCCGACTCGTCCTGGGTGTGCTCGTCGGCCCAGAACTTGTAGTTGGCCTCACGGCGGTCGATCACGGCCTCGATGCCGAGGTCGTGCAGGAGGGCCACCTTCTCGGGCGAGGAGACGACGCCGATGGGCGTGCCGCCGCCGTTGAGGACGTGCTGCACGGCGAAGCTGCCCAGCCCGCCGCTGGCCCCCCAGACGAGGACCTTGTCACCCTGGGTCATGCGGGCCCCGTTGGGCGATACCAGCATGCGGTAGGCGGTGGAGTTGCACAGCGCGTTGACCGCCGCCTCCTCCCAGCTCAGATGCGCCGGCTTGGGCATGAGCTGGTTGGCCTTGACCACCGCGATGTCGGCCAGGCCGCCGAAGTTCGACTCGAAGCCCCAGATGCGCTGGTTGGCCGCCAGCATGGAGTCGTCGTGGGCCGAGGGGTCCTGGTCGTCCACATAGTTGCAGTGGACCGTGATCTTGTCGCCCGTCCTCCAATTCCGCACGGCCGAGCCGGTGCGCAGCACCACGCCCGAGGCGTCGGAGCCGACCACGTGGTAGTCGAGGGCGTGGCGGGCCGCCCAGGGGCCCTCCTTGGCCAGGCGGTCGAGGAAACCGAAGGTGGGCAGCGGCTCGAAGATGGAGGTCCAGACCGTGTTGAAGTTGATGGAGGAGGCCAGCACTGCGATGTAGGCCTCGTCGGGCGCCAGCTCGGGCAGGGGCACCTCTTCGATGTGCAGGGACTTGCGGGGGTCCTTGTCCGATGACTCCATGCCGTCGAACATCCCGGTCTCGCTCCGGCGCACCACGGCCGCCCGGTAGAACTCGGGCACGGGCAGGGCAGCCAGTTCTTCGGCCGGGGCACCAGCAAGAACAGCCTTCAGGATCTCGCTCATAGCCCGTGACGATAGTTGCCCAATAGGATGTAGTTTCCAGCCGGTAACTTCGCCGGTTCAGACTCGGAGGTAGGTCATGGCTGAGGCCGTCATCGTCGCAGGAGCTCGCACCCCGATCGGCAAGCTGTCCGGTGCCCTGGCCGGGTTCAGTGCCATGGACCTGGGGGGCTTCGCCATCGCCGAGGCCCTCACCCGGGCCGGCATCTCGCCCGACCAGGTCGACTACGTCCTCATGGGCCAGGTGCTCCAGGCCGGGCAGGGACAGATCACCTCCCGCCAGGCCGCCGTCAAGGCGGGCATCCCCATGACGGTGCCGGCCAACACCATCAACAAGGTGTGCCTGTCGGGGCTGAACACCATTTACCTGGCCGACCAGATGATCCGGGCCGGCGAGGCCGACATCGTGGTGGCCGGCGGCATGGAGTCGATGACCCAGGCCCCCTACCTGCTCCCCGGCGCCCGGGCCGGCTTCCGCATCGGCGACACCGCCCTGATCGACTCCATGATGTTCGACGGGTTGACCGATTCCTTCGACCACATCGCCATGGGGCTGTCCACCGAGCAGCACAACGAGAAGGTGGGCATTTCGCGCCAGCGCCAGGACCTCTTCGCCGCGGCCAGCCACGAGAAGGCGGCCGCGGCCGCCAAGGACGGCCGCCTGGCCGAGGAGATCGTCCCGGTGCAGGTCCCCCAGCGGAAGGGCGACCCACTGCTGGTCGACACCGACGAGGGGGTGCGACCGGAGACCACGGCCGAGTCGCTGGGCGCCCTCAAGCCCGCTTTCACCAAGGACGGCACCATTACCGCCGGCAACGCCTCGCAGATCTCCGATGGCGGCGCCGCCGTCATCCTCATGTCGGCCGCCAAGGCCAAGGAGTTGGGGATCACGCCGCTGGGCGAGGTGGTGAGCTACGGAATGGTGGCCGGGCCCGACAACTCGCTCCTCACCCAGCCCTCCCGGGCCATCGCCAAGGCGGCGCAGAAGGCCAAGCTCGGCCTGGACGACATCGACCTGTTCGAAATCAACGAGGCCTTCGCCGCGGTCGGCCTGGCCTCGGTCGACGAGCTCAAGATCCCCGAGGGCAAGGTCAACGTCAACGGTGGCGCCATCGCCCTCGGGCACCCCGTCGGCATGTCGGGTACCCGGGTGGCTCTCAGCGCGCTGCTCGAGCTGCGCCGTCGCGGCGCCAGCACGGCCGCGGTGGCCCTCTGCGGCGGCGGCGGCCAGGGCGATGCCGCCATCCTGCGCGTCCTGGGCTGACCCAGACCCAGACCCAGACCCAGACCCAGACCCAGACCCAGATCTAGCCCTCGCCGAAGGGCGGGATGTAGAGGCCGGCCAGCCGGGCGGTGTGACGACCGACGTCACGCCAATGGGCCACGTCGAAGACGTAGATGCCGAGGGCGCAGGTCGGGAAGCCCCGGCGCGTCGCCAGGTCGCGGCCGGCGCCGTCCTTCTTGGTGATGAGGCCCTGCGCGAGGGCGTGGGCGGTCGGGTTGTGGCCCACCACCATGACCGAGGCCACCGCCTCGTCGAGGTCCCGCAGCTGGTCGAGGATCTCCTCGGGGTCGGCTTGGTAGAAGGCCGGGACGAGTTCGGTCCGCGGCGGCGTGTCCAGGTTGGCCAGCACGAGCTCGGCCGTGGCGGTGGTCCGGGCCGCCGGCGAGATCAGCGCCAGCTCGGGGAGCGGCACCCCGGGCTGCCCCAACCCGGCTCCGTCGGACCCGATGAGTTCCCCCAGGGCGACGGCGTCCCGCCGGCCGCGGGGGGTGAGCCTGCGGTCGAAGTCCGCACCGCCCTTGGGCGGATCGGCCGCCGTCTTGGCGTGGCGCAGCAACCACAGGGTGTGGCCGGACGACGACGACGGCATCAGGGCAGCCCCGATCAGCCCAGTTCGAAGGCGGCGTGCAGGACCCGCACCGCCTGCTCCACGTCCTCGGTGCGCACGATGCACGAGGTCCGGATGGTCGAGGTCGAGATCATGTCGATGTTGATCCCCTCCTTGGCCAGCGTCTCGAACATGGTGGCCGCGATGCCCGGGTGCGACTTCATACCGGCGCCGACCAGCGAGACCCGGGAGACGTCGTGGTCGGAGGTGACACCCGAGGCCCCCAGGTCGTCGGAGTGGGACTGCGCCGTCTCGACCGATACGGCCAGGTCCGCCTTGGGTACGGTGAACGAGATGTCGGTCATGCCGTGCACCGACGTGTTCTGCACGATCATGTCGACGTTGATGGAGCGATCGGCCAGGGCCCGGAAGAGCTGGGCCGCGATCCCCGGCCGGTCGGGCACCCCGCTCACGGTGACCTTGGCCTCCGAGGTGTCGTGGGTCACTGCGGTGACGACGGCTTCTTCCATGTCTGGCTCCTCCTCGACCACCCAGGTGCCTGGCTCCCAGGTGAAGCTGCTGCGCACGTGCAGCGGAACGTGGTGATTGCGGGCGAACTCCACCGAGCGCAGGTTGAGCACCCGGCCACCGCTGGCGGCGATCTCGAGCATCTCCTCGAAGGAGATCCGGTTGATCCGGTGCGCCGTCGGCACGACCCGGGGGTCGGCGGTGAAGACGCCGGTCACGTCGGTGTAGATCTCGCAGGCGTCGGCGTCGAGGACGGCGGCCAGGGCGACCGCCGTGGTGTCAGAGCCGCCACGGCCCAGCGTGGTGACGTTGTGCTCGGTCGAGACCCCCTGGAAGCCAGCCACGACGGGGACCTGGCCGGCCGCCAGGGCCTGGCGCAGGCGATCGGGCCGGATCTCGAGGATCTTGGCCCGGGTGTGGTCCGTGTCGGTGATGATCCCGGCCTGGCTCCCGGTGAAGGACGCCGCCTCGACCCCCAGGCCGGCCAGCGCCATGCAGAGGGCGGGCGCCGTGATGCGCTCGCCCGCACTTACCAGCATGTCGTACTCGCGGGCCGGCTGGTTGGCGCTCACCGAGTCCGCCAGGCGGATCAGGTCGTCGGTCGTCTTGCCCATGGCGCTGACCACGGCCACCACGTCAATACCCTCCCGGCGCGTCCGGGCGATGTGGTCGGCGACGGCTCGGATCCGGTCGGCGTCCCCAACCGACGTACCACCGAATTTCTGGACGACCAGCGGCATGCCCATGACGCTAATGGCCGGTGCAGGTTCCGCTTGGACGTTCGCCGCCGGCCGCGATCCAACCGGTCGGTCCAGGGAGGATAGGGTCTCCGCCCGTGCCCAGCGAGAAGAGAGCCCGCCAGCGGGCGGCGAGAGAGGCCCGGCTGGCCGCCCAGGCCAGGGCCCACAAGCGCCGCACCCAGACCCGCAACGTGATCATCCTGGCCGTCGTCGCCGCCATCATCGTCGGCATCGTCTTCCTGGTCGCCGGCAACGGCAGCCCCCCCAAGAAGAAGTCGTCCAGCGGTTCGACCACCTCGACGACCAAGGCCTCGGGCAGCACCACCACCACCGTGGCCAGCAGCGCAGCCAACAAGGCGGCCCAGGCCAAAGCCGATGCGGCGGCCGTCAAGGCGGGTTGCCCGGCCAAGACCTCGGCCACCGTGAACACCCAGAAGTACGCCGCCGCGCCCCCCATGACGCTGGACCAGACCAAGCTGTACTCGGCCACGGTGGTCACCACGGCGGGGACCTTCACCATGGCGCTGAACGCCAAGAGCGCCCCCACGACGGTCAACAACTTCGTGTTCCTGGCCAACAAGGGCTACTACCACTGCGTGATCTTCCATCGGGTCATCCCGACCTTCATGGACCAGACGGGCGACCCGACCGGCACCGGGAACGGTGGGCCGGGCTACACCATCCCCGACGAGAACCCGCCCAAGGCCACCGACGCGTCGCAGCAGTACCCGCTCGGTTCGGTGGCCATGGCCAACACCGGCCAGCCCAACTCGGGCGGCAGCCAGTTCTTCATCGTGGCCGGGCCCGAGGGCGAGCAGCTGCCCAACACCTACGCCCTCTTCGGGCGGATCCTCACGGGCATGAACGTCGTCGACGCCATCAACGGCGAGGGTTCCACCGCCGGCGTGCCGCCCGACGTGACCCAGCGCATCATCTCCGTCACCATCAACGAAGCATCTCCAGCAGGGAGCTGACCCATGGCCGTACCGACCCCGCCCGCCGCCGACGGATCCAGCCCGCAGCAGCGGAAATTCGATCAAGAGCCCCCGATGGTCATCGATCCGGCTAAGCGCTACACCGCCACCATGGTCACCTCACACGGCACCATGGTCATCGCGCTGGACCCGGTCGCCGCCCCCAAGACGGTCAACAGCTTCGTCTTCCTTTCCCGATATCACTACTACGACGGGGTCATTTTTCACCGCGTCATACCGGGCTTCGTCCTCCAGGGCGGCGACCCGACCGGTACCGGCACGGGTGGCCCCGGCTACAAGTTCGCCGACGAGCTCCCCGCCGCCGGCCGCTACGAGATCGGCTCGCTGGCCATGGCCAACGCCGGGCCCAACACCAACGGCAGCCAGTTCTTCGTGATCAGTGGGCCCCACGGCGTGAGCCTGCCCCCGCAGTACTCGCTCTTCGGGAAGGTGGTCAGCGGCGGCGACACCGTCACCACCATCGACGCGCTGGGCACGCCGGGTGCCGGCAAGCCCAAGGAGAAGATCACCATCGAGTCGGTCACCATCGAAGAGAGCGACTGACCCCGACGCCGGTTACTTCAGCGCGCTGAGCCCCTCGCCCGGCGCGCCGTCGACGAAAACCACCGGCGGGCGCGATCCCTCGTAGCTCCACTTCCCGGTCCCGTCCCGCAGTAGCGCCGAGCGTTCCGGTAGGCCCACCACCGGCAGCCCTGCCGGCGCCAGCGTGACGGTGCGCTCGAGCTTCTGGCCATGGGCGTCCTCGTGGGTGTCGCCGTAGTTGGGGATGACCGCCAGTTGTTCCACCAGGCCGAGGCCCACCGTGAGCGCACCCCCGCGCGGATCGACCATGGGGTCGGTCAGCACCATCGCCCCGGCGGCCGAGCCGGCCAGGACCGCCCCGCCCGACCAGGCCTCCCTCAGGCCGTCGAAGACGGCCGAGCCCTTCAGCACCGAGCGCAGGTGGAGGGGGGACCCGCCGGAGAGGTAGATGAAGCGGGCGCCCCGCACCACCGCCGCCATGCCGGGGTCGTTGGCCGAGGCCCGGTCGAGCACCATGAGGCCCTCGACCTGGCCCCCGAGGGACCCGAACCATTCGGCCGCCTGGAGCACCACCCGCTCGGGGTGCTGGTAGGCCGCCGCCGTCGGCAGCACCACCACGTCGAGCCCACCGGAGGCGGCGAGCAGGGTGGCGTCGAACGTGCAGCCCTCGGTCCATTCGCTCCCGCCGACCAGGGCCAGCAGACCCGTCTTTGCCATGGGCCACTCTTGCACGCAGGGACCGGCTTCGACCGCAGCGGTTACCGGCCAGTAGCCTCTGCCCCCATGTCAATCGCACGGGTGGGAATCGTCGGATCAGGGATCATGGGCTCGGGCATCGCCGAAGTGGCGGCCGCGTCGGGTTACGAGGTGGTGCTCCGCAGCCGCAGCCAGGCCAGCGCCGACGCCATGGTGGCCGGGCTGGGCAAGTCACTGGCCAAGCAGGTGGAGAAGGGCAAGCGCACCGAGGACGAGGCCGCCGCCATCGCCGGCCGCGTCTCGGGCACCACCCATCTGGGCCATCTGGCCGACGTCGACCTGGTGATCGAGTCGGTGGTCGAGGACCTCGAGATCAAGAAGGCGCTCTTCGCCGAGCTGGACTCGGTCTGCAAGGAGGGCGCCATCCTGGCCACCAACACGTCGACCCTGCCGGTGGTCGAGATGGCCATGGCCACCGGCCGGCCCGAACTGGTCTGCGGCATCCACTTCTTCAACCCGGCGCCCGCCATGGCCCTGGTCGAGGTGGTGCGCCCGATCACCGCGGCCGACGCCACCGTGACCGCGGCGCTCGAGTTCGCCGGCGCCTGCGGCAAGGACCCGGTCGAGGTCAAGGACCAGGCCGGGTTCATCGTCAACGCGCTCCTGTTCCCGTACCTCAACAACGCGGTGCGTCTCTTCGATCAGGGCGTGGCGACCAAGGAGGGCATCGACGCCGCCATGAAGGGCGGTTGCGGATTCCCCATGGGGCCGTTCGCCCTGCTCGACCTGGTGGGGCTGGACACCTCGTTGGCCATCCTCGATGCGCTCTACGAGGAGTTCCGCGATCCCAACTACGCCGCCGTGCCGCTGCTGCGCCGTCTGGTCACCTCCGGCCAGCTCGGCCGCAAGACCAAGCAGGGCTTCTACGACTACAACCGCTAGGAAGGCGAGGCAGTCGGCCGCCCGCCAGCCCGCCGCCCGCCAGCCCGCCGCCAGGCCGCCGCGCCGGAGCGGGCAGAATGGTGACGGCACATCCGCCACCCCGAGGAGGTGACTGCGATGAGCACGGACACGCCACGTGATGCGCCCTGGATGATGCGCACCTACTCGGGGCACTCCACCGCCCGCGCCTCGAACGAGCTGTACCGCAACAACCTGGCCAAGGGCCAGACGGGCCTCTCCATCGCCTTCGACCTCCCGACGCAGACCGGGTACGACCCCGACGCGCCCGAGGCGGCCGGTGAGGTGGGCAAGGTCGGGGTCCCGGTGGTCCACCGGGGCCACATGGAAGAGCTGATGTACCAGATCCCGGTCAGCGAGATGAACACCTCCATGACCATCAACGCCACGGCGGCCTGGCTACTGGGCCTCTACGTGGCCCACGCCGAGGACCGGGGCGTCGACCCGCGCCAGCTGTCGGGCACCACGCAGAACGACATCGTCAAGGAGTATCTGAGCCGCGGCACCTTCATCTACCCGCCCGGGCCCAGCCTGCGCCTGACCGTCG
The DNA here is from genome assembly GCA_036502025.1 of Acidimicrobiales bacterium. Classification (GTDB taxonomy): domain Bacteria; phylum Actinomycetota; class Acidimicrobiia; order Acidimicrobiales; family RAAP-2; genus Bog-473. Next base: position 13,197 of record DASXZJ010000134.1, read on the forward strand.
ACACCATCGCCTACACCGTGCGCCACGCGCCCAAGTGGAACCCCATCAACGTGTGCAGCTACCACCTCCAGGAAGCGGGCGCCACGCCGACCCAGGAGGTGGCCTACGCGCTGGCCACGGCCATCGGCGTACTCGACGGCGTGCGCACCTCGGGCAAGATCGAGGACTCCGAGCTGCCCGCTGTGGTGGGCCGCATCAGCTTCTTCGTCAACTCCAGCGTCCGCTTCGTCGAGGAGACCTGCAAGGTGCGGGCCTTCACCGCCATGTGGGACCGCATCTGTCGCGAACGCTACGGGGTGCAAGATCCCAAACTCCGGCGTTTCCGCTACGGCGTGCAGGTGAACTCGCTCGGGCTGACCGAGCAGCAGCCGGAGAACAACGTGCAGCGCATCGTGCTCGAGTCCCTCGGCGTCACCCTGTCCAAGAGCGCCCGCGCCCGCGCCATGCAGCTGCCGGCCTGGAACGAGGCGCTCGGCCTGCCGCGCCCATGGGACCAGCAGTGGTCGCTGCGGATGCAGCAGGTCCTGGCCTTCGAGTCCGACCTGCTCGAGTACGGCGACATCTTCGAGGGCTCGGTGGTGATCGAGGCCAAGACGGCCGAGATCATCGAGGCGGCCGACGCCGAGCTGGCCGAGGTGCTCGCCCTCGGGGGCGCCTTCGCCTCTATCGACGACCTCAAGATGCGCCTGGTGCGCAGCCAGGCCGAGCGGGTGGGGCGCATCGAGCGGGGCGAGCAGAAGGTGGTCGGGGTCAACTGCTTCACCGAGACCGCACCGTCGCCCCTGACCGGCGACGGCGAGATCGAGAACGTGATGCGGGTGGATCATCGGGTCGAGGCCGAGCAGATCGCCGACGTCGAACGGTGGCGGGCCGCCCGCGATCAGGGCGCGGTGCGCCAGGCCCTGGACACGCTGCGCCGGGTGGCCGAGGACGAGGGGCCGGACGGCAACATCATGGAGGCCACCATCGCCCTGGCCCACGCCGGTGGGACGACGGGCGAGTGGGCCGGGGCCCTCCGCCAGGTCTTCGGCGAGTTCCGGGCCCCGACCGGGGTCAGCGGAGGCGTGGGTCGCCGCGGCGACGGACTGGCCCCGCTCATCGCCCGCACCCGGGCCCTGG
>DASXZJ010000135.1:0-5494 GCA_036502025.1 Acidimicrobiales bacterium
ATCCGCGTCGGCGCCGAGGTGGCGCCGGGCGACGTGCTGGTCGGCAAGGTGACCCCCAAGGGTGAGACCGAGCAGACGCCCGAAGAGCGCCTGCTGCGGGCCATCTTCGGTGAGAAGGCGCGCGAGGTGCGCGACACCAGCTTGAAAGTGCCGCACGGTGAGTACGGCAAGGTCATTGACGTGCGGGTGTTCAGCCGGGAGGAGTCCCACGAGCTGCCGCCGGGCGTGAACCAGCTGGTGCGGGTCTACGTGGCCCAGAAGCGCAAGATCTCCGAGGGCGACAAGCTGGCCGGGCGCCACGGCAACAAAGGCGTCATCTCCAAGATCCTGCCGGTCGAGGACATGCCGTACCTGTCCGACGGCACCCCGGTCGACATCATCCTGAACCCGCTCGGCGTGCCCAGCCGGATGAACGTCGGCCAGGTGCTCGAGTCGCATCTCGGCTACGCCGCCCGCCACGGGTGGGACGGCGTGACGGTCAACGACGAAGTCGGCACCAGCGCCAAGGGCGACGGCGCCTCGCGCAAGACGCGCCCGCGCACCGAGCCGGCCGCCTGGGTGGCCACCCCGGTCTTCGACGGCGCCCACTGGGACGAGGTCGAGGACGCCGGGAAGCACCCGACCATCCAGAAGATCTTCGGCACCCTGAATTCTGACTCGGCCAACGGCGACGTCCAGATCCAGACCGACGGGAAGGCCAAGCTGTTCAACGGCCGCACCGGTGAGGTGTACGACAACCCGATCTCGGTCGGCTACGTCTACATCCTCAAACTGGCCCACCTGGTGGACGACAAGATCCACGCCCGCTCCACCGGCCCGTACTCAATGATCACCCAGCAGCCGCTGGGTGGGAAGGCCCAGTTCGGTGGCCAGCGCTTCGGCGAGATGGAGGTGTGGGCCCTGGAGGCCTTCGGCGCCGCCTACGCGCTGCAGGAGCTGCTCACCATCAAGTCCGACGACGTGCTGGGCCGGGTAAAGGTCTACGAGGCCATCGTCAAGGGCGAGAACATCCCCGAACCGGGGATCCCCGAGAGCTTCAAGGTGCTCATCAAGGAGATGCAGTCGCTCTGCCTCGATGTGGAAGTCCTGGCCGTCGACGGCCGGGAGATCGAAATGCACGAACTCGACGAGGACGTGTTCCGGACGGCCGAAGAACTCGGTATCGACATCAGTCGCAACGAGCGCGGCTCGGACGAAGAAGATGAGCGGCGCGCCGCAGAGAGGAGCTTCTCGTAATGGCTCTCGACGTGAACACCTTCGATCAGCTGCGCATCGGCCTGGCCACCGGGGATTCGATCCGCGGCTGGTCCAACGGCGAGGTCAAGAAGCCCGAGACGATCAACTACCGGACGCTCCGCCCCGAGAAGGACGGCCTGTTCTGCGAGAAGATCTTCGGTCCCACCAAGGACTGGGAGTGCTACTGCGGCAAGTACAAGCGGGTCCGCTTCAAGGGGATCATCTGCGAGCGCTGTGGCGTCGAGGTCACGCGTTCCAAGGTCCGCCGCGACCGCATGGGCCACATCGAGCTGGCCGCCCCGGTGGTCCACATCTGGTACCTGCGGGGCACCCGCAGCTGGTTGGCCTACCTGCTCATGGGCACCGAGCCCCGCGAGGAGCTCAAGGCCAAGCAGCTGGAGAAGGTCATCTACTTCGCCGCCAACCTGGTCACCTGGGTGGACGACGACAAGCGCCACCAGGACCTGCCGACGCTCGAGGCCGAGATGGCCGAGGAGATCGCAGACATTGAGAAGAAGCGCGACCTCGACATCGACCGCCGCTTCAAGGCGCTCGAAGACGACCTCAAGGCGCTCGAGGCCGACGGGGCCAAGGACGCCGAGATCAAGGCGCGCCAGCGCGCCGTCGAGAAGGAGATCGCCTCGGCCCGCGAGCGGGCCCAGGACGACGCCGAGATCGCCCAGCGGTCTTTGGATGAGTTCCGCAACCTGCACGGCCGCAAGATCATCGAGGACGAGATGCTGTGGCGCGAGCTCCGCCTGCGCTACGACGAGTACTTCGAAGGCGGCATGGGCGCCGAGTACATCCTCAAGTTGATCGACCGCATCGACCTCGATGCCGAGGAGATCAAGCTGCGCGAGATGATCGACGCCAAGGACGGCCGCCGGCCGCTGTCGGCCCAGCGCCGCCAGAAGACCATCAAGCGGCTCAAGATCGTCACCGCCTTCAACCGCCGCGACGACCACGGCCGCCGCATCAACGACCCCCGGGCCATGATCCTCGAGGCCGTGCCGGTGATCCCGCCCGACCTGCGCCCGATGGTGCAGCTCGACGGTGGCCGCTTCGCCACCTCGGACCTCAACGACCTGTACCGCCGCGTTATCAACCGCAACAACCGGCTCAAGCGACTGCTTGACCTCGGCGCGCCCGAGATCATCATCAACAACGAGAAGCGGATGCTCCAAGAGGCGGTCGACGCGCTGTTCGACAACGGCCGCCGCGGCCGTCCGGTCACCGGGCCGGGCAATCGCCCCCTCAAGTCGCTCTCGGACATGTTGAAGGGCAAGCAGGGCCGGTTCCGCCAGAACCTGCTCGGCAAGCGGGTCGACTACTCGGGCCGTTCGGTCATCGTCATCGGCCCGAACCTGAAACTCCACCAGTGCGGCCTGCCCAAGCTGATGGCGTTGGAACTGTTCAAGCCTTTCGTCATGAAGCGGCTGGTCGACGCCGAGCTGGCCCAGAACATCAAGTCGGCCAAGCGCATGGTCGAGCGTCGCCGGCCCCAGGTCTGGGACGTGTTGGAAGGCGTGATCCGGGAGCACCCGGTGCTGCTGAACCGGGCGCCGACCCTGCACCGCCTGGGCATCCAGGCCTTCGAGCCCGTCCTGGTCGAGGGCAAGGCCATCCAGGTCCACCCGCTGGTCTGCACCGCCTTCAACGCCGACTTCGACGGTGACCAGATGGCCGTGCACCTGCCCTTGTCGGCCGAGGCGCAGGCGGAAGCCCGCGTCCTCATGCTGTCGGCCAACAACATCCTGTCCCCGGCCACCGGCCGCCCGATCACCGTGCCCACCCAGGACATGGTCTTCGGCGCCTACTACCTCACCCTGCGGGTGGAGGAGGGGGCGGGAGCGGGACGGGCCTTCCGCCACATCCACGAGATCGAGGCGGCGTTCGAGGAGGGCGAGGTGGGCCTCCAGGTCCCGATCACCCTGCGCCCGAGCCCTGACTCGGCGCTGGCCCGGCGGCTGGCCGCAGCCGGGGTGCAGGCCGACGCCGAGGGCGTGCTCACCTACGAGACCACCCCGGGACGCGTCTTCTTCAACGAGGCGCTCCCGCCGGGCTTCGCCTATGTCAACGACGTGGTGGGCAAGCGGAACATCCCCATCGGCACCATCGTGGAGGAGCTGGCCGCCAACTACCCCAAGAACGCCGTGGCGGCGAGCCTGGACCGGATCAAGGCGCTCGGCTTCCGCTTCGCGGCGCAGTCGGGCCTGACCATCTCCATCAACGACGTCCAGACGCCGCCGGACAAGCAGGCCATCCTGGACCGCTACGAAAAGGAAGCCGAGAAGGCCGAGACGCAGTTCAAGCGGGGCATCATCACCGACGACGAGCGGCGCCAGAAGGAGATCGAGATCTGGACGTCGGCCAACTCCGAGGTGGGACGGGCCATGGAGGCCCAGCTGGCCACCATCGCCTTCAACCCGCTCGACATGATGGTCGACTCCGGGGCCCGAGGGAACAGCCAGCAGATCCGCCAGATCGCCGGCATGAAGGGATTGGTCTCCAACCCCCGAGGCGAGATGATCCCCCGCCCGATCAAGTCCTCCTTCCGTGAGGGCCTCTCGGTGCTGGAGTACTTCATCTCCACCCACGGCGCCCGCAAGGGCCTGGCTGACACCGCTTTGCGGACCGCGGACTCGGGCTACCTGACCCGCCGGCTGGTCGACGTGGCCCAGGAGCTCATCATCCGGATCGAGGACTGTGGCTCCACCCGTGGCATCTGGATCGAGGGCGTCGCCCCCGACGGGCCGGGTCACCGCAACTACCTCGAGACACGCGCCTTCGGCCGCCTGCTCACCGAGCCGGTGAAGCTGTCGGACGGCACGATCTACGACACGGGCACGCTGCTCGACGACGTCAACATCGCCGCCATGCGCGACGACTCCGACGTCGACCGCATCCGCACCCGCTCGGTGCTGACCTGCGAGTCGCCGCACGGCGTGTGCGCGGCCTGCTACGGCTTGTCGTTGGCCACCGGGATCATGATTGAGCTCGGCGAGGCCGTCGGGGTCATCGCGGCCCAGTCGATCGGTGAGCCCGGCACCCAGCTGACCATGCGTACCTTCCACACCGGTGGTGTGGTCGGTGAGGACATCACCCACGGCCTGCCCCGCGTGGTCGAGCTCTTCGAGGCCCGTACCCCCAAGGGTGCCGCCGTGCTGGCGCACCACTCGGGTGTCGTGCGCATCGACGACGACGAGATCGGTCGCCACGTCACCGTGGTGGCCGACGACGGCGAGGAGGCCACCACGCTGGTGGCCCCCCGCGCCCACCTAGAGGTCGTCGACGGCCAGGAGGTCGGGGCCGGCGACGCGCTGGTCGAGGGTCCCAAGGACCCCAAGGAGCTCCTGGAGGTCAAGGGCATCCGCGAGACCCAGCAGTACCTCGTCGAAGAGGTGCAGAAGGTGTACCGCGACCAGGGTGTGTCCATCCACGACAAGCACATCGAGCTGATCGTGCGCCAGATGCTGCGGCGGGTCCTGGTGGCCGAGCCGGGCGACGCGCCCTTCCTGCCCGGTGAGCGCGTCGACAACCAGATCTACGCCGAGGTCAACCGCACGCTGGTCGAGGAGGGGCAGACGCCCGCCGAGGGCCGGCCCGAGCTGATGGGCATCACCAAGGCCTCGCTGGCCACCGAGAGCTGGCTCTCCGCCGCCTCCTTCCAGGAGACGACACGGGTGCTGACCGAGGCGGCCATCGAGGGCAAGAGCGACCAGCTCTTCGGCCTCAAGGAGAACATCATCATCGGCAAGCTCATCCCGGCCGGTTCGGGCATGGAGCACTACCGGCACATCCGCCTGGACATGCCCGACGCCGAGGCCATGCCGTTCTGGGCCCTCGGTTCGGGTGACTCGGACACCGAGGACCTGGCGGCCTGGTTGCGTGACATGAGCGGCGAGGGGGTCGGCGACGACCCGTTCGACCCGTCCATCGACGCCAGCTGGCTCGGCGCGGCGCCGACGGCCGAGGACGCCTTCGGCAACGCCATCGAGGCGCCCCCCGAGGAGAGCGGCGCGGCGGAGGCGGGGGCGTAAGGCCGGCTCGGCATGGCGCCGCGGTGACGCGGCACGCGTGGCACGCGCCCGGGATTCTTGTCCCGGGTGGGTGCGGGGCCTAGACATCCCACGTCTCTAAATGTCAAGCAGCCCGGGCGAGTTCATTCTCTGGACGGTGTCCCCAGGCGACCGATTCATCGTAGGCGACGTGGTGAGTGAGACAGCCGTGGAGGATGCCGACGAGGCGATTGCCAAGA
>DASXZJ010000136.1:0-6801 GCA_036502025.1 Acidimicrobiales bacterium
CACACCCTGGTCCAACTGGGCAAGGTCCTGGGGCTCGAGACTGTGGCCGAGGGCATCGAGTGCGAAGAGCAGCGCCGGAGGCTGGAAGCCGAGAACGTCAACATCGGACAGGGGTTCCTGTTCGCCCGGCCACTCAGCGTGAAAGCCGTGGACCGCCTGCTGCAGCAGTCCGTTGTGCAGACCGAGGTCACCCCCGTTTGAACCTGGGCACCATCCAGGTGTCGATACAGGAGTGAGTCGAAATTACGACCCACTCCGGAATTCAACTACCGGGGCGCTCCCGCCATGACCACAAAGCAGTCAGGTCATCTCTGTGCGAATTCCGCACCCGCCTAAATAAGCGCTATCGGGACGCTGGACCTACGCCCAACCCCAACCCCCAAACCCAGCCCCAACCTCAACCCCAAACTCAACCAGCCGGCCGCGTCGCCGCGTGCAACACGTATTCGACATCGTCGGCCACCAGCTCGAACCCGGCGTTCCCACCACTACCAGTCTGCATGGTCGCCATCAGCAGCGAGATAACGATCACCACCATCCCATTGGCCGTCTGCTCGGGGACGATGTCACCCCGCACGGCCCCCTCCGCCTGCTGGACCCGGATGAGCTCGGTCACCGTTTTACGCAGCTGGTCCAACGCGGGAATGTCCAGCAACCGCATGGTGAACTCGGGCTCCAGCCCCGAGACGATGCGCCGGGCCAGCGGGTGAGCCGCCATCCCGTCGACCAGGCCCCGCATCATGATGCGGCCCCAGTGCTCGGGCTCGGCGTGCACGACCACCAGTGAGAGAGCGTCGTTGAGCAGCTCGGCCACGTCCTCGTCGACGGCCGCCACGAACAACGCCTCCTTGTTGGCGAAGTACGGGTAGGACGCCGTGGTGGACAGCCCGGCGTCACGGCAGACGTCGGCCACCGACGTGCCCCGGAAGCCCTCCCGGGCGAAGCGGGTGATCCCCGCCGCCAGCAGGCTTTGCCGGGTGCGATCCCCCTTGGTGACCCCCTCCAGACTGACGCTCACCCAGCCCCCACCCCAGCCCCCACCTCATCCCCAACCCCAGCCACGGGCACCAGGTCCCGCCCCCGGGCGTCGACCCCCGCCGCCAGCTGCCACCCACGAGGCACCCGACCACCCACGAACGCCCCCGCCTCCAACAAAGGCGTCAACAGCGGCCGCAGCGCCTTGTGACGCAACGCCGTACGCCCCACGCTCGCATTCACCGCCTTCCACGTCTTCCACGCCGGCAGCCCGACCGTGGCGTAGACCCCCGGGTGCACGATCGTGTCGAACATCCCGATGGCGATCCGTGAACCCACGTACCGCACCAGGAAGCGCTCCACCGGCCCGGCTGCCTTCCACTGCTCGGGGAACAGCATGCGGGCGAAGGCGAGGTGACGGGCCTCCTCCTGGCGGTGGTACTTGCTGACCGCCTTGATCATGGGATCGGTGTCCTCGTGCTCCGAGGCCAGCTTCTGCATGAGGTCGGGCACCTCCTCGCCGCTGAGCACCAGCAGGCAGAACAAAGCCGGCATGTTCATGAGGAACGGCAGGACGATCTTCTCGGCCAGGCGGAAGATCGGGGTGTCGAGCGGGTTCTTGGCCGTCGGCCGGATCTGGGTGAGCAGGCGCACGAACAACCTGGAGTGGCGGGTCTCCTCCCCCATCTCGTGCAGCAGGTAGTTCACCCGGGGGTCGGTCAGGTCGCGGCGCCCGACGATCTCCATGGAGAAGCCGGCCATGAGGACCGACTCGAACCGGATGCCGGTCTCGACGATGGAGGCGAACTCCTCCCGGGAGAGGGTGACCTTCTGCGCAGGCGTGAGCGCGTGGAGCACCTCGGGCAGGTCGGCCACCGACAGCAGGCCGTCGGGCAGGACCTGACCCGGGCCGACCTCACCGGCCACATCGTTGTCGGGCTCCACGATGCGCTTGAGCGAGGCGGTCGACAGCCGCTCGATACGCTGATCGATCGACCGGGGAGCCGCAGGGGTGGTGGTCGTTGTGCTTTCCATGGTGGTAGCCATACCCCCTATCTTTCAGGAAATAAGGGATTGTGTCAATAGCTGATTTCCTTTACAATAACGGGCTATGAGCACTCCAGCCTCCGCGCGGCGTCCTGACCCCGTACTCCCCGAGCATGTCCGGATCGCCATCGTCGGCACCGGCTTCGCCGGTCTTGGCGCGGCCATCTGCCTCTCCAATGCCGGCTACGGCGCCGACCTGCTGCTCCTCGAGCGGCGCTCGGATGTGGGCGGCACCTGGTTCGACAACTCCTACCCGGGCTGCCGGTGCGACGTGCCGTCGAACCTCTACTCCTTCTCCTTCGCCCCCAACCCGGGCTGGACCGAGACCTTCTCCGCCCAGCCCGAGATCGAGCGCTATCTCCAGAAGACGGCGCGTGACTTCGGCGTGCTGGACCGCATCGCCTTCAACACCGCGCTCGAAGGCGCTCACTGGGACGCCGAGCACTCGCGCTGGCGGCTCACCACGTCCCGGGGCGAGCTGACGGCCGACTTCCTCATCAGCGGGGCCGGCGGCCTCTCGCAGCCGGCCATCCCCGAGTTCACCGGCGCCAACTCGTTCGCCGGGACCACCTTCCACTCGGCCCAGTGGAACCACGACCACGATCTGACCGGGCGCAAGGTCGCCATCATCGGCACGGGCGCCTCGACCATCCAGTTCCTGCCCATCGTGCAGCAGTCGGCCGGCTCGGTCACCCTGTTCCAGCGCACCCCGCCCTGGGTCTTCCCCCACCGCAACCGCCCGACCCTGGGCCTCGAGCGCGCCGCCTACCGCCTGATGCCCGCCACCCAACGCTTCTCCCGGTTCCGCATCTACTGGATGGGTGAGCTGCTGCTCGCCACCATGCTGATCCGCAACAGCCCCATGCTCAAGCGCATGGAGGGCCTCGGCCGTCGCATCCTGGCCCGCCAGGTCAGGGACCCCGAGCTCCGCGCCAAGGTCACCCCCACCTACACGCCCGGCTGCAAGCGCCTGCTCCAGTCCAACGACTACTACCCCGCGCTCCAGCGCCCCAACGTGTCGGTGGAGACCGAGAAGATCCTCGAACTCGTGCCCGAGGGCATCGTCACCGCCGACGGCACGGTGCACGAGGTCGACACCATCATCTACGGCACCGGGTTCCGCATCACCGACAACCCGACCGCCGCGCAGATCTTCGGCGCCGACGGCCACTCGCTCAAGGAGCACTGGGCCGGCACCGGCATGCAGGCCTACTGCGGCACCACCATCGCCGGCTTCCCCAACTTCTTCATGCTGGCCGGGCCCAACACCGGCATCGGCCACACCTCGCTGGTCGTCATGATCGAGGCCCAGGTGTCCCATGTCGTCGGCGCCCTCGAGGCCCTGGATGCTTCCGGCACCAAGGTCGTCGACGTCCGGCCCGACGTGCTGGACCGCTGGGGCGCCGAGGTCCAGGCCAAGGCCGCCCCCACCGTCTGGAACTCGGGTGGCTGCTCGAGCTGGTACCTCGACGATGCGGGACGCAACACCACCCTCTGGCCCGACTACACCTTCCGCTTCATCCGCCGGACCCGCACCTTCGATCCCGCCGACTACGTCCTCTCCGGCGAATAGGTAGCGTCTTCCCATGGCCCGCTCCTCTTCCTCTAAGTCCTCAGACGCCAAACGCCGGCCCCGCAGCCGGCGCCTGCTCGTCCTCGGGGCGATCGCGGCCGCCGGCGCCAGCACCGCCGCCTACCGGCGCCTGTCCGCCGCCAGCCAGGCCGAGAAGAGCCTGCCCTCCTACGACCACGACGTCAGCGAGCTCGGGTGGGGTCCCATCGAGGAGCCGGCCGTTCACAACGTGGCCACCCCCGACGGGGCCAACCTGGCCGTGTGGGACGTGGGGAGCGGCCCGACCGTGGTCCTCCCCCACTGCTGGGGCTGCAGCCACGCCATCTGGGTCCCGGTGGCCCGGCGCCTGGTCGAGTCCGGTCACCGCGTCATCCTCTACGACCAGCGCGGCCACGCCGCCAGCAGTCGGGGTACGGCGCCGCTGACCGTGGCCACCCTGGCCGACGACCTGGCCGCCGTGCTGATCGACCGCGACGTCACCGACGCCGTGCTGAGCGGCCACTCCATGGGCGGCATGACCGTCATGGGTTTCGGCACCTACCGCCAAGCGGTCCTCAACGAGCGGGTGCGGGCGCTGGTCCTCGTCGCCACCGCGGCCGCCCACGTGAACGCCGCCGCAAAGCAGTCCTCCAGGGTCACGGCCGCCTTCCTGGGCTCCCCCGTCATCACGCGGGCTCTGCGCACCACCAACGGCTACCGGTTCGTGCGGGGCGTCTTCGGGCTCAACCCGGTCCGGGCCCAGATGGAACTCACAGCCGACACCTTCGCCGCCTGCAACCCGGCCGTCCGGGCCGGCTTCTTCCTGGGTATGTCCGAGATGAACCTCCTCATCAGCGAGCCGGCCCTCTCCAGCATCAAGGTGCCCACCACGGTGATGGTCGGCAGCCGCGACCGCCTGACCATCCCGCATCGGGCCTGGGAGATCGTCAACGAGATCGAAGGCGCCCGGCTGGTCACCCTCGACAAGCGCGGCCACATGCTCCCCCTGGAGGACCCCGACGCGGTGACCGACGAGATCATCCGCGCGGTGAAGGGCTAGAGCGTTCGCTACGTCGCGTACGGAGCCGACCGGCCGAGCGTGCGACCGTGGGCATCGAGAGCGGCCACGGCCACGAACGGCTGCGCCGCGTCCTGCGGTGGCAGCGCGATGGCGGTCTCGAACCCCGTCCGCCTGGCCCGCGCCACCGGCTGCAGCGAGTCCCTCCGGGATCCGGCCAGGGCCCGCCAGGCCGTCACCTCGGTCGCCCCGTTCCAGCTGGCGTAGGCCGTGGGCCGACCGTTTTCACCGGGGCCCACTGCCACCGCCGGCCGCTCGGTGGGCGTGCCCTTCCAGGGGAACCGAAAGGCGCGGTAGCTCACGCCGGCGACGGGGAGCTGAGCGGCGAAGCGCAGACTCCCGTCATGCGCGAACTCGGTGAGGTAGGGCTCGGAGCCCCACCCCACGAAGGCGTTCCCATTCGGCAGCATCTGGGTGCTGCCCTGGCTCGAGGTCGCATCCACGCCGAGCTGGCGGTACTCCTCGAGCACGGTGCAGGCGCTCGTCGTGTCGTCGAGCGCCAGGAGCAGTCCGCGTGACCGCCCCTCGGACTGGAAGGTGCCGGCCCCGTCGTCGAAGAGACTGATCGAGCCGTCGCTGTTGCGCCGCGCGTGGTGCTGCCAGGAGAAGTGGGCGTCGGGGGACACGGTGTAGTCGGACTGCTTCCCGTTCAGACGCCAAAGCACCGCCCCGGTGGTCCGGTGCAGCTTGTACACCGCCCAGGTGTGCCGGGCCGAGATCAGGTAGTGGCCGTCGGTATCGACGTCGATGGAGTTGAGGTGGAAGAAGTCCCACGGGGCGGCTTCGGTGCCCGCCGCCGAGACCGGGTTGTACGACTCGTTCAGCGCGATGTTGCGGCTGGCCCGCCATTCGAAGAGGAGCGCGCCGCTGGCGATGTCGACCTCCTGGAACCCCGAATCGAGCAGAACCCCCCGCCGCGGCCCCCCGACGGAGCTGAGGTCGGTCGGCACCATCTCGTAGAAGCTGAGCAACGCCGTCCCGAACGCGGTGATCACGAACTCGTGGAGGTCGCCGCGCTGCCCGCGCTGAGCCTCCACCGTGGCGACCTTGCGGTACCGGTCGTCGTAGATCTTGTAGGCGCCTTGGCCGAAGCCGGGCAGGATCACTTTCCCCTCCCACCAGGTCAGGACCGGTCGACCCTGGTAGCTCGTGGCCTGGAAGTTGGTGGCCACCGGGCCCGGGAGCGCCGGCGGCGACACCGATGCGGACGGGCCCACCGGGTGGAACCAGACCGGCTGGCCGAGGTTGTCCATGATGAGCGGACCGAACTGCCCGCTCCCGGCCCCCGGGTCCAGGAAGACGTAGCCCGGTGCCACCCGATCCGCCTGGGCCATGACCTCGACCGTGGGCGGGGTCAGATCGGGCCGTGAGCGGAAAGCGGACACCGTCCCCTTCGGCGGGGCTGACGATGATCCCGTGACCCAGGTGTCGATCCCATAGCCCGCCCCCCCGAGGACCGCCGCGCCTCCCGCCACCCCGAGACCGGTGAGGAAGCGCCGTCGGGAGACCAGAGCCGCCATGATCGGTCAAGCATGGCCAATTCACCTGAACCTGCCCTGTGCCCTTCCTCGGAAAACCATGAGCCGGCCGCTGGGGCGGAGCTCAGATGTGACGCCCCGCAGGATCACCAGATAAATCTCAGGACTATCCCAGCGATCCACCCTCCGTCTCGAGGGCATCCTGGAGCACCCGCAGCGCCTTAGGCCCCATGCCGTGCAGGGCTTTCAGATCGGCCACGGGCACGCCGGCCAGTTGCGACAGATTGGTGTATCCGGCGTTCAGCAACGCCCGGGTGGCGGGTGCCCCGATGCCCTTGGGGAAGTCGACGGGCTGATCAGTCACAAGCCCATTATTAGGCGAACACGACCGTCTTGGCGCCGTTGAGGAGGACCCGGTCCTCCAGGTGCCAGCGCAACCCCCGGGCCAGCACGGCACGCTCGATGTCCCGGCCGACCCGGCGCAGCTCCTCGGGGCTGTCGGCGTGGTCGATGCGGCGGGTGTCCTGCTCAATGATCGGTCCCTCGTCGAGCTCGGCCGTGACGTAGTGGCAGGTGGCGCCGATCAGCTTCACGCCCCGGGCAAAGGCCTGGTGGTACGGGCGGGCGCCGGCGAACGACGGCAGGAAGCTGTGGTGGATGTTGATGATGCG
>DASXZJ010000137.1:0-9486 GCA_036502025.1 Acidimicrobiales bacterium
GGTGGTGGGCGACGATCCGGCGGTTCGGGCGGTCATCGTGGCCGCCAAGGGGCCCCACTTCTCAGTCGGGCTTGACCTCAAGGCCATGGGTGGGCTGCTCACCGGCGGCGAGAGCGACGCCAAACCCTCCTCCACCCCGGCTTCGGCTGCGGCCCGGGCCCGGGGCACCCGCGCCGGAGTACTGCGCCTGCAGGCCTCGGTCACCGCGGTGGCCCAATGCCCCAAGCCGGTCATCGCCGCCGTGCACGGCTACTGCATCGGAGGCGGAGTCGACCTCATCTCGGCCTGCGACATCCGCCTGGCCTCGGCCGACGCCGTCTTCTCGGTGCGCGAGGCCAAGGTCGCCATCGTGGCCGACCTGGGCAGCCTGCAGCGGCTCCCCGCCATCATCAGCGCGGGGCACCTGGCCGAGCTGGCCTTCACCGGCAAGGACATCGATGCCCAGCGGGCCAAGGAGATCGGCTTGGTCAACGACGTGGCCGCCGATGCCGACGGGGTCCACAAGGCCGCGCACGCGCTGGCTCAGGAGATCGCCGCCAACTCCCCCATCGCCGTGCAGGGGACCAAGTCGGTGCTCGCCGCCAATGAGGGCCGTACGGTGGCCGAGGGGTTGGAGTACGTGGCCACCTGGAACGCCGGGATGCTGGCCTCCGACGATCTGGTCGAGGCGATGATGGCCTTCATGGAGAAGCGCTCGCCGAAATTCACCGGCCGCTGAACTGACTCAGCGCTTGCGGCGCCACCAGCGGTTGGCGGCCCGGGCGTTTCGGGCGTCCTGAGCCCGCACCTCGTCGAGGATCCCCGGCGCGACGTCGTTGATGATGTCCTCGGCCGAGCCGAGGACGGCGGAGACGTCCCCGCCGACGACGATCGGCTCCTCTTCGAGGGCCGGCTCGACCAGCGACCCGTGCACCCAGCCGACGTCGGCCAGCCGACGGTGGTAGGACGGGCAATTCTCCGGGCAGCGCCAGGGCGCTTCGGGAGCCAGATCCAGACGGCAGAAGCGCGCCGCCTCGCCCGAGGCGTAGGTGCGGCTCTGGAAGTGGGTGCATTCCTCCCTCATTGGCACGGCACCATGGTGCCACGCCACCCCCGGAGGCGCAGGTCAGCCGACTGAGCCCTCCATCTGCAGCTCAATGAGGCGACTCCACTCGACGGCGTACTCCATCGGGAGCGTCCGGGTGACCGGCTCGATGAAGCCGTTGACGATCATGCCCATGGCCTGGCTCTCCGAGAGCCCCCGGCTCATCAGGTAGAAGAGCTGGTCCTCGCCCACCTTCGAGACCGTGGCCTCGTGACCGATGCGGGCGTCGCGCTCGCCGACCTCCATGTAGGGCTTGGTCTCCGACGTGGAGTCGTCATCGAGCAGCAGCGCGTCGCAGCGCACGAACGACTTGGCCCCGGTGGCGCCCTTGTCGACGTGCACCTTGCCCCGATACGTCGTGATCCCGCCGTCCTTGGAGATCGACTTGGACACGATGGTCGATGAGGTCTCAGGGGCCACATGGAACATCTTGGCTCCGGCGTCCTGGTGCTGACCCGCTCCGGCGTAGGCCACCGACAGGACCTCACCCGAGGCCTTCGGCCCCATCAGGTACACCGACGGGTACTTCATGGTGAGACGCGAACCGATGTTCCCGTCGATCCACTCGACGTGAGCCTCGGCTTCGGCCCGGGCCCGCTTGGTCACCAGGTTGTAGACGTTGTTGGACCAGTTCTGGATCGTCGTGTACGTGATCCGCGCCCCCTGCAACGCCACCAGCTCGACCACGGCCGAG
This sequence comes from Acidimicrobiales bacterium, assembly GCA_036502025.1. Lineage (GTDB taxonomy): Bacteria > Actinomycetota > Acidimicrobiia > Acidimicrobiales > RAAP-2 > Bog-473. The sequence goes on from DASXZJ010000137.1 coordinate 1,779, forward strand.
TGGAGGGAGTCAGTGGAGTACACCGGAGCCGAGCAGCCCTCGATGTAGTGCACCTGCGAGCCCTCGTCGGCGATGATCAGCGTGCGCTCGAACTGGCCCATGTTCTCTGCGTTGATGCGGAAGTACGCCTGCAGCGGCATGTCGACCTTGACACCCGGCGGCACGTAAATGAACGACCCGCCCGACCAGACCGCCGAGTTGAGCGCGGCGAACTTGTTGTCACCCGGAGGGATCAGGGTGCCGAACCACTTCTGGACGATTTCGGGGTACTCGCGCACCGCGGTGTCCATGTCGCAGAAGAGCACGCCCTGCTCTTCGAGGTCGGCCCGGTTGCGGTGGAAGACGACTTCGGAGTTGTGGACCACGAAGCCTTCGGCCACGAAGTTGTGGTGGCCCTCGACCTCAATGTCGTAGACGGGTTCGACCCCGAGCCGCTCGATCTTCTCGACCTTTACGAATCCGAGCATCTCGCTCGTGTGGGCGAAATACGGACCGGTCTTTGATCCGCGGTAGCTTTTGAAGGACATCTTTTTAGACATCCGATCGCTACGCCGAGGCGATCTCGCAGGAATACGATCAAATCGTCCAGACACATGAAGGCGGAATGCCTGCATAATTCGGTCGCGATCGAACGGGTGCTTGCTGGTGATTGAGAGCACGATGCTGCTCCAAATACCTGAAAGTGCAAGCAACTCCTTGACCGCTGCCAACAGGTCATGGTTGACACTGGTGAATACAAGATCCTTTGCCTTATCGCCGAGCATGCGAACGTAGCCATCGGCATCGAGCAAGCCGGCAACGAATGACACACGCTGGGAAGATGGGAGTGCAAATACCCATTCCGGAATGCGCTTGGTGTGCGACGTCCCACCCAGGCCGTTCAGTTCGAGGTATTGGGCCAGCGCCGCCGTGCCTCGCGCCTGCAGACGGTACCCGTCAGCGCTCAGCGAGAAATCGAGGCCGAAGAGGACCTTCGCCACCCGCCGGATTTCCTCGACCAGGACGGTGTCGGTCTTATCCACGGCGATGGCGACAGTGGTGTACCCGTCAGAGTGCTTCAGGTATCCGTCGCCCAGAAACAGGCCAAGGAACCAGCACATGTCGTCGCTGGTGACTCGCGGGAACAGGTCACCTCGGGCGTCATCGGGGAGCATCATGGGAGCGTTATGGCCGAACTCCGGTAGGTCGGTCGCGATGGCCACCAGATCTCCCTCGGCGAGCTCCTCCGCCGGCACCCATCGAGAGACGACCCGAGCGCTCCTCGCCCCCGGCTCGGGCTCGTCGCGCAGCACCAAGAAGGGGTGGTTGCCCGAGGCGCGGATCGTCCGGCCTCGGGCTGTGATCTCGAGGATCTCCTTCTCGCCCGACTGGCCTCCTGCCATCACTCGAGCGACCTCAATGAGCCGTGAGTCCTCGTTGAGCGCGAATACCTCGTCGCCAGCGCCGAGTTCCTTGATTGGTCGCATGCCGCGCGTCGTCCAGACCTTTGTCGACCCAACCAAACATTCGTACTGCGCCGTCACGCCCGACAGGTACTTACGTTCCGCCTCGGGGATGCCCAGCTTCTCGTAGGTGTTCTTGATGGCGTCGGGGAGGTCGTCCCAGTCGTTCACCTGACCGCCGGTGGGCTTGATGTAGTAGTAGATGTCGTTGAAGTCGAGCTGGGGCATCCGCTGGGCGAACCAGGGCGCCATCGGCTTGCGCTCGAAGTGCTTCAGGGCCTTCAGCCGGAAGTTGCGCATCCACTCCGGCTCGTTCTTCATCTCCGACATCTCGCGCACGATCGACTCGTTGATGCCCTTCTTGGGCTTGAAGATGTAGTCCTCGGCGTCGCTCCAGCCGAGCTGGTAGCGACCAAGGTCGAGATCCGCTGTCGCCATGAGGCTCCTGAGGTCGTGGGGGAGATTTCTCCTATGTAGATAGTAACAACTGCCTGGGCCAGCCGAAACGGGCGAATTCGCTTCCCGCGTCGGCCTCCGTGTCGCCCCCCGTGTCGCCTGGGGCGTGGCAGGCTCGGCCCATGGCAACCCCACCCGCGCCGACCTCTCCCACACCGACCCCTCCGACAGCCCCGCAGCGTCCCCGCACGCTCACCGCTCATGGCGACGACCGGTCTGATCCCTGGTTCTGGCTCCGCCAGCGGGAGGACCCCGAGGTGCTCACCTATCTGGAAGCCGAGAACGCCTACCTCGAGGAGACGCTGGCCCCACTGGCCGGCCTGCGCGAGTCGCTCTTCGAGGAGATGAAGGCCCGCATCCTCGAGACCGACATGTCCGTCCCGGCCCGGCAGGGACCGTGGTGGTACTACGGCCGTACCGAGGAGGGGAAGAGCTACGGCATCCACTGCCGCCGGCCCGCCGGCGCGGCCGATCAGCTCCCCCCCGCCGGCGAGCCCGGGGCCGAGGAGCAGATCCTGCTCGATGAGAACCGCTTGGCCGAAGGGCACGAGTACTTCAGCGTGGGGACGGCGGTGGTCAGCCCCGATCACGGCGTGCTGGCCTACGGGACCGACACCAAGGGCGACGAGAGCTACGACCTTCATTTCGAGGTGCTCAGCCCGGGCGGCCACGGTGTCTCGGCGCCCGAGGTGGTGCCCGAGACCGGGTACGGGCTGGCCTGGTCGAGCGACTCGGCGGTGGTCTTCTACGTCCGCTACGACGACGCCATGCGCCCGTTCCAGCTGTGGCGCCACCAGCTCGGTGGAGATCCCTCCGCCGACAGCCTGGTCCTCCAGGAGGACGACCGGCGTTTCTCCATGGGCACCGGCCGCACCCGCGACGGCGCCTTCGTGCTGGTGGCCCTGCACAGCACCAACAGCACCGAGTGGCTGGCCCTTCCGGCCGACGATCCGACGGGCGAGCCCCGGGTCGTCATGCCCCGGCGCGAGGGTCTCGAATACGCCGTGGACCATCTTGCCGGCCTGGGCGGACAGCCCGGGTGGTTCGTCGTCCTCACCAACGAGGACGCCAAGGACTTCCGGGTCCTGGCCGCGCCGGACACCGCACTGGGCACCTCGGCAGAGTGGCGGGAGATCGTCCGGCACCGGCCCGGTGTGCGGATCGAGGACGTCGAGGCCTTCGCGGGCGCCCTGGTCCTCAGCGAGCGCGCCGCGGCCGAGACCCTGGTGCGGATCCTCCCGCTCGCCGCAGCTGCCGGCTCGAGCGGCGACCCGCTCGGGGGAGACCTCCTGGCGGCCAGTTGGATCGTCCCCTCGACCGAGAGCCCGTCGTCGACCTGGCTGGGCCTCAACCCCGAGCCCGAGCTCAGGTCCCTGCGATTCGGCCGCACCTCCATGGTGACGCCGTCGGCCGTGCTGCAGATCACCCTCGACACCCGGGCCGAGACGCTGCTCAAGCAGGAGCCGGTCTTGGGCGACTTCGACCCGGCCCTCTACGTGACCTCCCGGCAGTGGGCCACCGCGGGCGACGGGGCACAGGTCCCGATCTCGCTGGTCCACCGCCGCGACCTGACCTGGCCCGCCCCCTGCCTCCTCTACGGGTACGGCGCCTACGAGATCTCCATCGACCCCGCCTTCTCGCACCACCGGCTGTCCCTGCTCGATCGCGGCCTGGTCTTCGCCATCGCGCACGTGCGCGGCGGCGGCGAGTTGGGCCGCTCCTGGTACGAGGACGGCCGGATGGAGCACAAGACCAACACGTTCGGCGACTTCATCGCCTGCGCCCGCCATCTGGTGGCGGAGGGCATCGCCCGTCCCGACGCGCTGGCCGGCCGCGGCGGTTCGGCCGGCGGTCTCCTCATCGGTGCCGTCGCCAACACGGCCCCCGAGCTCTTCGCCGCGTTGGTGGCCCAGGTCCCGTTCGTCGACATCGTGACCACGATGCTCGATGACGAGCTCCCGCTCACCGTGGGCGAGTGGGAGGAGTGGGGCAATCCGCTGGCCGACCGCGACGCCTACTTCGAGATGCTGTCCTACTCCCCCTACGACAACGTCAGCGGCGTCAACGAAGACGGGTCGCGGCGCACGTATCCCGACCTGCTGGTCACCACCGGGCTCAACGACCCCCGGGTCAGCTACTGGGAGCCGGCCAAGTGGGTGGCCAAGCTGCGCACGGTCTCCCCCACCACGAAAGTCCTGCTCAAGACCGAATTGGGTGCCGGCCACGGTGGGCCGTCCGGCCGCTACGACGCCTGGAAGGAGGAGGCCCTGGTCTTCGCCTTCCTGCTCGACTCCCTCGGCCTCAGCCCGACGTAGTCGTCGAAGTCGTGGTGCTCGTCCCCGTCGAAGAAGGAGAACCGGCCGGGATGAAGTGCAGCGCGAAGGGGGTCTGGTAGCCCACCGGCAGGCCGACGATCGTCCCGTTGACCGTGACGATGAACGTGGACGGCGCGCCGACCTCGACCGTCACCGGCCCGCTGGCGGACACCGAATGCTGCTGCCCCGGTTCAAGGACGCCCGAGAAGATGTTGGAACCCGCGGCGGCGTCGGTGGCGTCGCTCGCCGCGTCGACCCAGCACGGGCTCGACGTCGCCGCCAGGTTGAGGGTGTAGTCGGTGGTCGGTACCGAGAAGGTGGCCGCGTGGGCCGTGCTGTTGAGCAGTGACACCGTCTGCGGCGTCGTGGTGACGGTGCTGACCGTGGCGTGGTGGTGAGGGGGCTTGTGCGAAGTCGACCCGGTCGTCGCCGCGCCGCCGTGGTGTGCCGGCGTCGGGACCTTGTGTGAGCCGGTGATGAGGAGGACGACCACCAGCGCGCCGACCACGATCACCGCCAGCGCCGGCCCGGCCAGCCGGCGTGGCCGCCGGTTCATGAAGCCAATGGCCTTGTCCCCGCTGCCCGGGAGCCCCTTGACCTGCACCGGAACGATTACCGGAGGGGCGGCGTCGTCGAAGGTGACCGGCTCGTCGGAGGTGGTCACCGGAGGGGGCTTTATCGGTGGCACGGGTGGGACCGGGGGGACGAGCGGCGTCGGCGCGTCGGTCACCCGCACGGTGCGTGATCCCCCCGCCCGGAGGGCGCTCTCGGCCGAGGCGGGTGTCGCCTCGACGCCCGAACCGCCGTTCTGGTCCGCTTCGGGAGGGTGGACACTGATGTGTTCGAGGGTGTGCAGCTGGCGGTGGTAGCCCTCGACGCTGTGCTCGTCGTCCTGTGACCAACGGCGCGTGACGATGGTCCCCACCAGGGCCGCGGCCACGACCGCCATCAGGATCCCCGCGTACAGCATCACCTCTATTCAACAGGATGAAACGGCGGCAAGATACCGCGCCTCAGGGCGCGGGCAATGCGGGCACCACAAACGGCTCAGCCAGCACCTGCGGCGGCCGGCGCCGGGCCAGGGCCGCCGCCTTCACCTCGGCCAGCCGCTCCGCCTTGGCCTGGTCGACCTCGTCGGCCCGCTCCGCGAATTCGGGCAGCACCTCACGCGCGAAGAGCTCCATCGATTCGCAGATGTCCTCATGGCGGTTGCGGCCCGCCTGGCTCACGAAGATCAGCTGGTCGATCCCGGCCGCCTCGTAGCGCCTGATCAGGTCCCTGATCTGGTCCGGCGTGCCGATGGCCCCCCGCAGGGCGCCCATGCCCTGCTCCAGCAGCTTGGCCCCGAGCACCTGGCCCTCCTGCGCGGCCACGGCCCGGTCGAAGCCGAAGCGGGACCGGTTCTCCATGAACTCGTCCCACACGTTGGTATTGCTCCCGGCCGCCCCGAGGCGGTGCTGGCCGAAGGCGTAGTAGTGAGCCAGGGAGTAGCCGAAGAAGTGACCGCCGTCGAGCCCCCGCTCAATCGCCGTCCCTTCCTTCTCGTGGCACATGAACGGCAGCACGCACGCCACGTTGGCGTTGACCGCGAACCCGGCCGGAATGCACTCCTCCGAGGAGAGCGTGGCGTAGTAGTCCTCGACCCACCCGCGGGCCTCCTCGGGCTCAATGAAGGAGAACGACAGCGCGCCGATGCCCTTGGTCGCGGCCAGGTGGATGGTCTCGCGTCGCGAACACGCCACCCACAGTGGAGGGTGCGGCTTCTGGTGCGGCTTGGGCACCACGTTGCGGGGCGGGATGGAGAGCGCGTCGCCCTGGTGACCGGCGAAGGGCTCCTCGACCATGAGGCGGGTCACCACGTCGAGGGCCTCGGCCCACTGCGCCCGCTTGGAGGCCCGGTCGACCCCGAACCCCACCAGCTCCATCTCCGAGCTGGCCTCGCCGGTGCCGAACTCGACCCGACCGTCCGAGACGAGGTCGAGGGTGCCGATGCGCTCGGCCACCCGGGCCGGGTGGTTGAAGCCGAAGGGGAGCGCCACGATCCCGTGGCCGATCCGTATGCGGCTGGTGCGCTGGCTGGCCGCGGCCAGGAAGACCTCGGGCGCCGAGGAGTGCGAGTACTCCTCCAAGAAGTGGTGCTCGACCTCCCAGAGGTAGTCGATGCCCAGCCGGTCGGCCAGCTCCACCTGGTCCAGCGCGTCCTTCAGGAGCTTGTGCTCGGCATCGGGCCCCCACGGGCGCGGCAGCTGGTGCTCGTAGAAGATCCCGAATCGCATGGCCGCCGCCCCCTGTCCGTCCTGTCCGTCTTCGCCTATGTGCGCATGACCATACGCGGGCGGAGGCCCTCGGCGATGTCGTCGCGCCGGGGATTGACCTGGTCCCGCTTCGAGAGGATGGGCCCGGTCAGGCCCCAGTCGGCCCCGACGGCGGGGTCGTCCCAGGCCAGGCCGAGCTCGTCGGAGTCGTTGTAGTAGCTGTCGACCAGGTACCACAGCAGGAGGTCGCTCAGGGCGGCGAACCCGTGGGCCACCCCGGGCGGGATGAAGAGGCCCTGGTCCATGTCGCCGTCGAGGTCGATCATCTCGGTCGCCCCGTCGGTCGCCGAGCCCACCCGCAGATCGTGCAGGACGACCCGCGCCCGGCCGCGCAGCAGGTACCAGTAGTCAGCCTGGTGCAGGTGGTAATGCAACCCGACCACGGCACCGGCCTGCTTCTCGGACCGGTTGCCCTGCACCATCTCCCGGCCCAGCGGCAGCCAGCTGCGCCGGTAGGTCTCGACGAAGCGACCGCGCTCGTCGCCGTGGACGTCGGGCCGGACGAGGACGACGTCTTGGATCAGCGATGAGGGCAGCAGCTCTGGCACGGGAGCGAAGGTAGCAGTCGGATCAGGACACGAATCGGCCGAAGCCCGAGCGGTAGAAGAGCAGCGGTGCGCCCTCCCCTGCCTCCACGGCGACGACGTGACCGGTGACCAGCTCGTGGTCGCCCCCTTCGTAGATGGAGCCCAAGGTGCACTCCACATACGCCAGCGAGCCGGTGATGATGGGCGCACCGGTCACCCCGGGCGTCCAGTTCACGCCCTCGAACTTGTCGCCCCCCGAGACGGCGAAAGCACGGCAGACCGCTTCTTGGTCCTGGCCCAAGATGTTGACGCAGAAGGCACCGGCCTGGGCGATGCGGGGCCAGCTGGTCGAGCTCTTGGCCGGCGCCAGCAGCACCATCGGCGGGTCGAGCGAGAGCGCCGCGAAGGACTGGCAGGAGAAACCGACCGGGACACCCTCCTCGTTGGCGGTGACGATGGTGATGCCGGTGGCGAAGTGACCGAGGACCTCGCGAAACCGGGCCTCATCGAGGCCCGACACTCACGCCTTCCCGAGGTCGATTGACTGACCCTCGTGGGCCGAAGAGATGTCCTCGAGGTCCTTGGCCTCAGGCAGCCGCCGGGCCTGGGTCAGGATGCGGTCGATCTCGCGGTCGTTGTGCGAGGGATCGTGG
>DASXZJ010000138.1:0-18252 GCA_036502025.1 Acidimicrobiales bacterium
CTTCGAGGGATCCCTCCCGGGCCTTCACATCAGCGTGTCCAACGTCTCGGGCATCGCCGCCACCCCTGACAACCAGGGTTACTGGGTCGTGCGGGCCACCGGCGGCGTCTACGGGTTCGGTGACGCCGAGAACCTGGGCAACGCGCCGACCGGTGGGATCGTCGCCATCACGGCCAACCCGGTGGGAGGCGGCTACTGGCTGACCAGTTCGGGAGGAGCCGTGTACAACTTCGGCGGTGCCGGGTTCTTCAACTCACTGCCGGGCATGGGGATCGCCGTGAGCAACATCGTGTCCCTGGTGCCGAGCGCCGACGGCCACGGCTACCTGCTGGTCGGGAGCGACGGCGGCCTCTTCGCCTTCGGCGACGCCACCTTCCCGGGTTCACTGCCCGGATTGGGCATCCATGTGAACAACATCGTGGGGGCCGTCCACGTGACGTGACCTCCCTCGGACAACGAGTACGGCCAGCCGCCGGGTGATCCGTCACCCGGCGGCGGCGCGTCCGGGGCCGGACCCAGGCCCCGGCAACTCCTACTTGAGCAGCTCCCGGGCGATGACCACCCGCTGCACCTGGTTGGTCCCCTCGTAAATCTGCGTCACCTTCGCATCGCGCATGAAGCGCTCCACCGGGAAGTCCTTGGTGTAGCCGTAGCCCCCCAGCAGCTGGATGGCGTCGATGGTGACCTGCATCGCCACGTCGGAGGCGAAAGCCTTGGCCATGGCGCCGAAGGACGTCAGCTCCCCGGTCGGGTCGTCGTCGACCATGGCGCAGGCTCGATACAGCAGGGCCCTGCCCGCCTCGGTGCGCATGGCCATGTCAGCCAGCATGAAGCGCAACCCCTGCAGGTCGGCGATCGGGGCGCCGAAGGCGTGCCGCTGCTTCATGTAGGAGGCGGCGTAGTCGATGGCCCCCTGCGAGATGCCGATGGCCTGGGCGCCGATACCGGGCCGGCTGCGGTCGAGGGTGTGCATGGCGATGGTGAAGCCCTGGCCCTCCTCGCCGATGCGGTGCGAGGCCGGCACCCGCACCCCGTCGAGCACCACCTCGCCGGTCGGGCTGCCCCGCAACCCGAGCTTGTCCTCGTGCTTGGCGATGGTGACGCCCCAGTCCTTCTCGACCAGGAAGCACGAGATGCCCCGGCCGGCCGCTTCCGGATCCGTCTTGGCGAAGATGACGTAGAGGTCCGAGATACCGGCGTTGGTGATCCAGTACTTCGAGCCGGTGAGCACGTACTCGTCCCCGTCGCGCACGGCGCGGGTGCGCATGGCGGCCACGTCGCTCCCGGCGTCGGCCTCCGAGAGGCAGTAGCTGGCCTGCGACGCCCCCGCCGCCACCTTGGGCAGGTAGGTCGCCTTGAGCTCCTCGCTGCCCCAGTTCATGACCGGCAGCATGCCGAGCTTGGAGATGATGACGATGAGCGCAGTCGAGGCGCAGACCCGGGCCAGCTCCTCAATCACGATGGCCTGGGTCACCATGTCCGCCCCCGACCCGCCGTAGGCCTCGGGGATGCCGAGGGCCGGCAGCTCCATCTCGACACACGCTTCGAAGGACTTCCAGGGGAACTCGGAGTTCCGGTCCGCCTCGGCCGCGTTCGGCGCCACCCGCTCCTCGGCGAACTGGCGCATCGTGTCGCGCATCTGGCGGTGCTCGGGGGTTAGGGCGAAGGGGGGCGCATCCACGGGGGTCATTGTTTCAGAGGCCGGCCCGGCCCGTTCGTGCCTAGGTCGAGGCCAGGTGGGCGAGGAGCAGGCGGGACAGCTCCTCAGGGGCCATTTCGGGGATCCAGTGGCTCACGCCGTCGAGCACGACGAATTGGTAAGGGCCGGCCACGAAGTTGGCCGAGGCCTCGGCGGCGGACTTGCCCAATGCGGCATCGCCCGAGGACCAGACGTAGAGGGTGGGCACCTTGACCAGGGGCAGGTCGCCCAGGCCGCCGTCGCCCATGGCCCGGAACCAGTTCAGCGCCGCCTCCAGGGCCCCCGGCTCGGTCAGCACCGACACGTACTCGCGCCCGTCGGCGTCGGGCAGGCCCGCCTCGGCCAGCAGGTCACGTAGGCCCGACCCCGTGCCGTCCTCGCCGAGGAGCAGCCGCTCGGGCTCCGCCGGCCGGCGGAAGGCGTCGGTGTGACGCGAGCGGCGAGCCTGCTTGGGATCCCCGCCCATCAGCGCGTGCCGCAGGGCCAGCGGGTGGGGGGTCGAGGCCACGGCGAGCGAGCGCACCCGGCCGGCGTGGCGGGCCGCCACCACCCACGCCAGCAGGCCGCCCCAGTCGTGGCCCACCAGGTCGAAGGTGTCCATCTCCATGGCGTCGGCCAGGGCGATGACGTCGCCGACCAGGTGGCCGACGGCGTAGTCGGCCACCGCCGGCGGGCGGGCCCCGGCGCAGTAGCCCCGCTGGTCGGGTGCCACGGCCCGGTACCCGGCGTTGCCCAGCGCGCTGAGCTGGGCCCGCCAGCACCACGAGGTCTGGGGGAACCCGTGCAGGAGGAGGACGCGGCGACCGTCCGCCGGCCCGGCCGCCCGCGCCGTGAAGGTGAAGGCGTGGGTGTCGATCTCGAGGCGGTCGATCACCCGGCCCCGGGTCGCCGCCTGTCCCCCGATCACCGGCGCGGCCTAGTGGAGTGCGGCGCCCAGGGCGTCGGCCGGCGTCAGCCGAAGCGTCTCCTCGGGGATGGCGTCGACCAGCGCCCGCTGGGCCACGTAGTCATGGGAGACCGAGGCGAAGGTGGCCCGCCGCGCCGAGACGAGTGCGGCCGGTGCGTCGACCAGGAAGGACCAGAGATTGAGGGCCAGCTGGAGGTCGTAGATGCTGGGGGCCCGTCCGAACAGGGCGGCCCGGCGCGAGGCGATGAGGGCACACCCCAGGAGGACGTCGTCGGCGTGCTCGCCCCGGCTCAGCTTGAGCTCAGGCTCGAAGCGCCGGGACAGCCGCAGGGCGAAGCCGGCGTCGGGACCCGGAGTGCCCACGCTGCGCCCCCGGGCGGCCGTCGGCCCCACGAGCTCGGCCGGGCGGGCCGCCGTCCAGGAGCCGGGCACGTGCAGGTGGCGGGCCGGCCGGACCTGGTCGGCCTCGCTGATCGGGACAAACGTCGGCTGGGTCATGCGCGGGACACTACCGAGCCACCACGGGAAGCACCAGGCACGAGGGACGCCGGGCGTCGTGGAAGACCTCCTGGTCGGCCGGGCGCAGCGTGGCGGCGGTGCCCAGACGCTCCCCGCTGCCGGGGTTGCGGGCGAAGAGCGGGTGGGCCCCGCTCGAGACCTGGAGGCGGATCCGGTGGCCCGCCTTGAAGGTCTGCGCCGTCGGCCACATGGCGATCTCCAGCTTGAACGTGCCATCCTCGCCCGCGGTCACTGCACCGGGCGTGAGCCGGACGATCCCGTCGCTCACGTTGGTGGACTTCCCCTTGGGCGAGACGTCGCAGAGCCGCACGAAGAAGTCGGTGTGCTCGAGCGAGGAGCGCAGGTACAGCGTGGCGGTCAGCGGCCCGACCACGGTGACGTCGTGAGCCATGACGGCGCTGGTGTAGGTGAGCACATCGGCGCGACTCTCCCGCGGCCGCTGGTCCCGCGGCCCGGCGTTCTTGGCCAGGAGGGCCGGCCCGCCCCGGCTCGGGGTCGGGTCGGCCGGGTCGTAGCGGTAGCGGTCCGGCGCGTCCCCGGCGGCTTCACCCGGGGCCTCCGGTCCCAGGGTGCCGCCGCCACCGAGGTACCAGGTCTGCCGGTCGGCCGGCGGTGGCCATTCCTCGAAGTCGCGCCACTGGTCCGAACCCATGACGAAGAGGCGTACCGCGGCGCGGGGCCGGCGCGCCGAGGGGGCAGCCACCTGCTGGTCGAACCACTCGAGGCCGTCGCGCATGGCGGCGGCCATCCCGGGCAGGCTGGCGTGGGTCCAGGGCCCGACGGTGAGTCGGGCGGGTCGCCCGGCCGCCCGCAGCGCCTCGAAGTCGGCCACCTGCGCCGGCAGGAAGAGGTCGTACCAGCCGCCCACCAGCGTCGCCGGCGGCACGGCGGACAGGTCGTGCCCGTAGGTGACCAGGTCCCACCAGGTGTCGTCCGGTGCCTCGTGGGCCAGGCAGTCCTGGAAGAAGTCATGGCGCCGGCCGACGGCCGACCGGTCGCCGCCCTCGAGAGGTGAGATGGCCGCCGCCGCCCGGACCACCTTGGCCGTGGCCACCTGGGCGCCCAGGACGCGCCACCATCTCTCCTCCTGGTGCGCGGTCTGGTGGATCCAGCACAACAACGACTCCAGACCGAACGAGCCACCCGGGTAGACGATGGCGTGGCGGAAGTTCGACGAGGTGACGGTCAGCGCCATGCCCTTCACGAAGTCGGGTGCGTCCTCGGCGATCGCCCACTGGGTCAGCCCCAGGTAGCTGGGCCCGAACGTGAAGAGGCGGCCGTCGAACCAGGGCTGTGCGGCCACCCACTCGAGCGTGGCGCGGCCGTCGACTCCCTCGTGACGGAACGGGACGAAGTCACCGTCGGAGCCGAAGGTACCCCGGCAGCTCTGGATCACCACCTGGTAGCCGCGCTCGGCGTAGAGCCGGCCCAGGATGCTCAACTGCCGGCGCCCGTAGGGGGAGCGCAGCAGGACCACCGGCGGAGCCCCGCGGGCCGGGTTCCTCGGATACCAGCGGTCGGCCAGCAGCGTGGCCCCGTCGGGCATCTTCTGGGTGAGGTCCCGCTCGACGCCCACATCGTGGGTGCGGGCCGGCGGCATCTTGGCCAGGGTCCCGACCAGCTGGCTCAGCAGTGTCATCGCATCCCCTTTTCCTCGCCCGGCGCACGGCCTCGGGGTCGCCCTGGGGCCAGGCTAGGCGGGAACGCCCTGGTGGAGCAGGCCGAAGACGACCGAGTCGTAGAGGGCCTGCCAGCTGGCCTCGATGATGTTCTCCGACACCCCGATGGTGGTCCAGGTCACCTCGCCGTCGCTGCTGTCGACCAGGACCCGGGTGACGGCTCCGGTGCCCGAGCCCGTATCGAGCACGCGCACCCGGTAGTCGGTCAGGTGGATGGAGTCGAGCGCGGGGAACTTGGGACCGATGGCGCCGCGCAGGGCGGCGTCGAGGGCGTTGACCGGGCCGTTGCCCTCGGCCGTGGCCACGATGCGCTCGGCGCCGACGTGGACCTTGACGGTGGCTTCGGTGGTCAGACCCATCGGCACGGTGGTGGTCGTCCCCGGTCGCTCCTCGTGATCGGTGATGACCCGGAAGGACTCGACGATGAAGAAGTCGGGCACCCAGCCGCCGGCGCGGCGCAGCAGCAGTTCGAGTGAGCCGTCGGCCACCTCGAAGTGGTAGCCCTCGTGCTCGAGGCGCTTGAGTTCGTCCAGCACGCGGCCGAGCACCTCGCCGTCGAGTTCGAGGCCCAGCTCGGCCGCCTTCATGGCCAGCGTCGAACGGCCGGCCATCTCCGAGACGACCACCCGAGTCCCGTTGCCGACCGCATTCGGCACGATGTGCTCGTAAAGGTCGGCACTGCGGGCCACCGCGCTGGCGTGCAGGCCACCCTTGTGGGCGAACACGGAGTGCCCGACGTAGGGCTGCTGGGGGTTGGGGGCGATGTTGACCAGTTCGGCGATGTGGTGGGCGACCGGGGTCAGCCGGTCCAGCCGGTCGGAGGGGATGGTCCGGATGTTCAGCTTGAGGGAGAGGTTGGGGATGGCGGCCGAGAGGTCGGTGTTGCCGGACCGCTCGCCGTAGCCGTTGATGCAGCCCTGCACCTGGGTCGCCCCGGCCTGGACGGCGGCCAGGGAGTTGGCCACGGCGCACCCGGTGTCGTTGTGGCAGTGGATGCCGAGCTGGGCGCTGGTGCGGGCCCGCACCGCGGCCACCGCCTCACCGACCTGGTCGGGCAGCGTGCCGCCGTTGGTGTCGCAGAGCACCAGCGCCTCGGCGCCCTCCTCCTCGGCCGCCGCCAGGACGGACAGCGCGAAGTCGGGGTTGCGGCGGAAGCCGTCGAAGAAGTGCTCGGCGTCGAGGAAGACGCGCAGGTCGTGCGCCTTCAGGAAGCGGACCGAATCGCGCACCATGGCGACCGCCTCTTCGAGCGAGGTGCGCAGGGCCTCGGCCACGTGGCGGTCCCAGGACTTGGCCACGATGCAGGCGACCGGTGCGCCCGCGTCGATGAGGTTGGCGAGGACGGCGTCGTCCTCCGGCTTGGCGCCGGCACGTCGCGTCGAACCGAAGGCCACCAGCGTGGCCGTGGAGAGGTGGAGTTCCTTGGCGGCGCGGGCGAAGAACTCGATGTCCTTGGGGTTGGCCCCGGGCCAGCCGCCCTCGATGAAGGTGACGCCGAGGTGATCGAGCTGCTCGGCCACCCGCAGCTTGTCGTCGACCGTGAGGGACAGCCCCTCCTGCTGGCTGCCGTCGCGCAGGATGGTGTCGAAGATGTCGACCGATTCGGGCAGCTCGTCCAGCACGTAATCGTGGGCGTGGTGGATCTGCCCCTCGGCGTGCGTGTGGCGTGCCCCGCCGTGGGCGTGCTCGGTCGGGCCGCCCCGGCCTGACTCGACTGACTCAGTCGACATGGTCCAACCAGTCCTTGTACTGGTCGACCTCGCCGCGCACGGTGGCGAAGTAGGTCTCCTGCACGGCCCGGGTGATGGGACCCGGGGTACCCGGGCCGACCACCCGGTCGTCGACGGCGCGGATCGGCACCACTTCGGCCGCCGTGCCGGTGAGGAAGGCCTCGTCGGCCAGGTAGAGGTCGGTGCGGATGATGGCCTCGTGGCGCACCTCGAACCCGAGGTCCGTGGCGATGGTCTCAATGGAGTTCTGGGTGATGCCGGCCAGGGCGCCGGCGTCGGAGGTGGGCGGGGTGACGATCACGCCGTCGCGGACGATGAAGATGTTCTCGCCCGTGCACTCGCTCACGTTGCCGTCGGGGGCCAGCAGGATGGCCTCGTCGTAGCCTGCCTTGAGGGCCTCCACCTTGGCCAGGGAGGAGTTCACGTACATCCCGGTGCTCTTGGCCGCGGTGGGGACGGCGTTGGGGTCGTGGCGCCGCCAGGAGCTGATCTTGCACGTCACGCCGTTCCTTATCCCTTCGTCGCCCAGGTAGGTGCCCCAGGGCCAGGCGGCGATGGAGACGTTGGTCGAGCAGGGCAGCGGGTTGAGGCCCATCTCGCCGTAGCCGAGGTAGATGAGCGGGCGCAGGTAGCAGCCGTCGTTCATCTGGTTGACCCGGACGACCTCCCTGGTGGCCTGCACGATCTGCTCGACGCTGTAGGGCACCTCGATCATCAAGATCTTGGCCGAAGCGAAGAGCCGGCGGATGTGGTCGCCCAGGCGGAACACGGCCACGCCACGCGAGGTCGGGTAGGCCCGGATCCCCTCGAAGACGCCCGAGCCGTAGTGCATGGTGTGGGTGAGCACGTGCACGGTGGCGTCGGCCCAGTCGACGAGCTCGCCGTCCATCCAGATCTTCTCGGTCGGGGTGATGGGCATTGATCAGAGCCTTTCTGCGATGGCGTCGCCCACGGCGGTCGTGGACAGCTGCTCGTTGGAAGTCGGGAAGTCGGGGTTGGACATGGCGTTGGTCTGCTCGGCCACCGCCTTGATGATGCGGCCGGCGGCGTCGTGCTCGCCCAGGTGCTCGAGCATGAGAGCGGCCGAGTGGATGGCGGCCAGCGGGTTGGCGATCCCCTTCCCGGCGATGTCGTGCGCCGCGCCGTGAACCGGCTCAAAGAGCGACGGCCCGGTGCGGGCCGGGTTCAGGTTGGCGGAGGCGGCGAAGCCGATCCCACCGCTGACCGCGCCGGCCAGGTCGGTCAGGATGTCGCCGAAGAGGTTGTCGGTCACGATCACGTCGTAGCGCGACGGCTGCTCCACCAGGTAGATGCAGGCGGCGTCGACGTGATTGTAATCCCAGGCGACGTCGGGGTACTCGGCCGAGACCGCGGTGACGGTGCGGTGCCAGAGGTCCCCGGCGAAGGTGAGCACGTTGGTCTTGTGCACCAGCGTCAGGTGGTGCGCGTCGCGCTGGTCGGCCAGCTCGAAGGCGAAGCGCACGCAGCGCTCGACCCCGAAGCGGGTGTTCACCGAGCCCTGCGTGGCGACCTCGGCCGGGGTGCCCTTGCGCAGGAACCCGCCCTCGCCGGCGTAGGTCCCCTCGGTGTTCTCCCGGATGACGACGAAGTCGGCCCCCTGAGCGACCGAGCCCGGGACACCGGCGAAGGGGCGGAGGTTCACGAACAGATCGAGCTCGAAGCGGAGGCGGAGGAGGAGGCCGCGCTCGAGGGTCCCGGGCGGCACCGAGGTGTCGCCCACGGGCGGCCCGATGGCCCCGAGCAGGATGGCGTCGAAGCCGCGCAGTTCGTCGAGCACCTCGTCGGGCAGTACCGCCCCGTCGCGGAGGTAGCGGGCGGCGCCCAGGTCGAAATGGGTGGTCCCGAGGTCGACCCCGGCCGCCGCCACCACCTTGAGGGCCTCGGCGCAGACCTCTGGACCGATGCCGTCCCCGCCGATGACGGCGATCCGACCGGGTGTGCTGCCTGGGCTCACTGCTCCTGCCTTTGTCCGGGAATTGTGGTCTGAGAATTGAAAAACCGCCCACGCAGTGGACGGTTCGACGGCGCGCGGGGATGTGGCGCGCCTAGTGAATAATGCCTACTGAGCTCTCGGGGCGGTACATAGCCTTCCCAGTCTCCCGCGACGAGCGGCCTCCGTCAACAACGCCAGCTCACGCCCCCCGACCGGCGCTCCCAGCCACTCCGGTAGGCGATTAGCCTGGTGACCGCCGTCGAGGTGTCAGGCACCCCCGGCACACCCCACCCGAAGGACGCGCCGTGACCAACCCATCAATCACCAATGAAGACGCCGAATCGACCAAGCTCACCCAGGGCACCTACGACCGCCTGGTGGCCGAGCTGGAGGATCTGACGACCCGGGGCCGGGTGGAGATCGCCGAGCAGATCGAGTCGGCCCGGGCGCTGGGCGACCTGAGCGAGAACGGCGACTACCACGCGGCCAAGGACTTCCAGGGAAAGATGGAATCCCGCATCCGCCAGCTCCAGGCGCTGCTCAAGACGGCCGAGGTGGTCGACGACTCCGCCCCGAGCGACGGCAGCGTGAGCGCCGGCAGCACGGTGACGCTGCGCTACGAGGGCGACGACGAGGACGACACCCAGCAGTTCTTCGTGGGCTCCATCGAGGAGCGCCAGGGCGGGTTGCCCGTCCTCTCCCCCAGCGCGCCGCTCGGGCAGGTGCTGCTGGGCAAGAGCGCCGGCGACTCCGTGGAGTACAAGGCGCCGGGGGGCCTTCTGCGCGTGGAGATCGTGGCGGTGGAGAGCTGATGGCCCCGCGCACGCTCAGTGAGAAGATCTGGGACGCCCACGTCGTCTACGCCAAGGACGGCGAGCCCGATCTCCTCTTCATCGACCTCCACCTCATCCACGAGGTGACCTCCCCCCAGGCCTTCGACGGGTTGCGGCTGGCCGGCCGCACGGTGCGCCGGCCCGACCTCACCGTGGCCACGGCCGACCACAACGTGCCGACCACCGACATCGACCAGCCGGTGGCCGACCCGATCTCGGCCCGCCAGCTCGAGGTGCTGAACGAGAACACCGCCGAGTTCGACATCACCTGCTTCCCGATGGGCGACCCCAACCAGGGCATCGTCCACGTGATCGGCCCCGAGCAGGGCTGGACCCAGCCGGGCATGACCATCGTGTGCGGTGACAGCCACACCTCGACGCACGGCGCCTTCGGCGCGCTGGCCTTCGGCATCGGGACGAGCGAGGTCGAGCACGTGCTGGCCACCCAGACCCTGCCCCAGGTGCGGCCCAAGACCATGGCGGTCACGGTCGAGGGGGAGCTGCCGGCCGGGGTGACGGCCAAGGACGTGGCCCTGACCGTCATCGGCACCATCGGCACCGGTGGCGGGATCGGACACGTGATCGAGTACCGGGGCTCGGCCATCCGCGCCCTGTCCATGGAGGGGCGCCTGACGCTGTGCAACATGAGCATCGAGGGCGGCGCCCGGGCCGGCCTGGTGGCGCCGGACGAGACGACTTTCGCCTACCTGAAGGGGCTCGACCACGCGCCCGCGGGCGACGAGTGGGACGCCGCCCTGGCCCACTGGCGCACCCTGACCACCGACGAGGGGGCCACCTTCGACAAGGAGGTGGTGATCGACGGCGCCTCCCTCTCGCCCCATGTGACCTGGGGCACCAACCCGGCTCAGGTGACGCCGATCAACGGCTCGGTGCCCGACCCCGAGTCCATGGCGGACCCCGGTGAGCGCGAGGCGGCCGCCCGCGCCCTGGTCTACATGGGCCTGACCGCCGGCACCCCCATGCGGGAGGTGCCGCTGGACACGGTGTTCCTCGGGTCCTGCACGAACTCTCGCATCGAGGACCTGCGGGCCGCCGCCGCCGTGCTGGAGGGCCGCCACGTCCACGCCGGGCTGCGGGCCCTGGTCGTGCCGGGCTCGCACCGGGTCAAGGCGCAGGCCGAGGCCGAGGGCCTCGACCAGATCTTCGTCGACGCCGGCTTCGAGTGGCGCGAGCCGGGCTGCTCCATGTGCCTGGCCATGAACCCCGACAAGCTGGCCGTGGGCGAGCGATGTGCCTCGACCTCGAACCGGAACTTCGAGGGTCGCCAGGGACGCGGCGGGCGGACCCACCTGGTCTCCCCCGCCGTCGCCGCCGCCACCGCGGTGGCCGGGACGTTCGCCACGCCCGAGGATCTCGACTGATGAAGCCAGTCATCATGGTCACCGGCCGGGCCGTGCCACTCGACCGCACCGACGTCGACACCGACCAGATCATCCCCTCGGACTGGCTCAAGCGCGTCGAACGCACCGGCTTCGGGGCGGGCCTCTTCTCCGAGTGGCGCGACGACCGCGACTTCGTCCTCAACCACCCCGAGTTCGTCGGGGCCACCATCCTGGTGGCCGGGCACAACTTCGGCACCGGGTCCTCGCGCGAGCACGCCGTGTGGGCGCTGATGGACTACGGGTTCGAAGCGGTGGTGTCCTCGCGCTTCGCCGACATCTTCCGCAACAACTGCACCAAGCAGGGACTCCTCCCGGTGCAGGTTTCCGAAGAGGTCGACCGGGCGCTCCTGGACGCGGTCAGCGCCGACCCCACCCTCGAGATCACCATCGACGTGGCGCGCCGCAGCATCGAGGCCCCGGCGCTCGGGCTGGCCGAGAGCTTCCCGCTCGACGAGTTCACCCGGGAGCGCCTCCTCAACGGCTGGGACGACATCGGTCTGTCGCTCCGCCACGCCGACGACATCGCCGGCTACGAGGCGCGCCGGCCGGCCTTCATGCCCTCGGCCTGATCAGCCGAGCGCGACGGGGACCAGCTCGAACTTCCCCACATCGACCAGGCCCTGGTCGGTCAGCCGCAGCTCGGGAATCACCGACAGGCCCAGGAAGCTCATGTGCATGAACGGCGCGTGGATGGTCGTCCCGAGCGAGCGGGCCGCCTCGACCAGGTGGTGGAGGCCAGCGGCCACCTCTGGCGCCGGGCGGTCGCTCATCAACCCCCCGATGGGCAGGGCCAGCTCGGCCAGCACCTTCCCCTGATCGTCGACCGCCACCTGGCCGCCCCCGAGCTCGGCCAAACGGGCGATGGCGGCCGCCATCGCCACCGGTCCCTGCGCCGAACTGGTGCCGGCGACCATGACGTTGTGGGCGTCGTGGCCCACGGTGGAGGCCAGGGCCCCGCGGCGCAGTCCCAAACCGTGCACCCAGCCGAGACCGATGCGGCCCGTCAGGTGGTGCCGCTCGACCACGGCCAGACGGGCGACCCCGGCCCTGGGATCGGACGGGTCGGTGATGAGCGAGGTCGTGGTCAGGGAGCCGTCCCGGACCCCGATGGTGCGCACCCGGGCCCCGGGTCGGACGGGGTAGTCCAGCGCGGCCGCCGGCGGCGGCGTGGGCAGGTGCACCGAGCCGAGCATGAAGGCGGGCACGGGCGAATCCGCCACCGCCCCGGGCAGCACCGCGCCGTCGCGGGCGACCAGGCGACCGCGTTGGAAGACCAGGGAGGGTCGGAACCCGGCCAGCGTGTCGAAGCACAGGAGGTCGGCCTGATACCCCGGTCCGAGCGCGCCCAGCTCGGTGAAGCCGTGGTACTCGGCCGGGTTGATGGTGGCCAGCAAAAGGGCGTCGATCTCGCTGACGCCGGCGTCGACGGCCAGCTGCACGCAGTCGTTGAGGTGCCCCTCCTCAAGCAGCGTGTCGGGCTCCCGGTCGTCGCTGCACAGCGCCACATGGTCGGTCCCGTGCGCCAGCACCGTCGGGATCAGGTCGCGCAGGTTCTGACTGGCCGACCCCTGCCGGATGAAGATCCACATGCCCTTGCGCCGCTTCTCCTCCGCCTCGTCGAGCACGGTGCACTCGTGGTCGGACTCCACGCCGGCGGCCAGGTAGGCGTCCAGCCGCGGGCCCGAGAGCCCGGGCGCGTGACCGTCGACGCGCCGGCGACCGGCGGTGGCGATGCGGGCCAGCATCTCGGGGTCGCCGGCGACGACCCCGGGGAAGTTCATGACCTCGGCCACCCCGATGGCCGAGTAGTCGTCCTGGAGGGCGGCGACGTCTGCCGCGAACAGCTCGGCGCCCGGGCTCTCGAAGGGAGAGGCCGGCACGCAGCTGCTGGCGCACACCCCGAAGGTGAAGGGCAGGACGCGGGCGGCCTGGATCAGCGCGACGACGCCGGGAATCCCGAACACGTTGGCCACCTCGTGCGGATCGGCCGCCACCGCCGTGGTACCGAGCGGCAGCACGGTGCGCACGAACTCGTCGATCCAGAGCTTGGTCGACTCCAGGTGCATGTGGGCGTCGACGAACCCGGCCGTCACCGCGGCGCCGTCGAGATCGATCACCTCTCTGGCCTCACGCCGGCCCCAGCCGGCCACCACGCCGTCGGCGATGGCCAGATCGGTGCTCACCCACTCCCGGGTGGAGGGCGAGAGGACTCGCGCGCTACGCAACAGCAGATCGGCCGGCGCGTCACCCCGGGCCACCGCCAGGATGTGAGGGGACGAGGGCGCGCGAGCCATGCCGCATGGTGACCCCCACCGGCCCCGGGGGTCAAACGCATCGGAGCAGCGCCCGTAGCGCCGCGTGGGAGGATCACATCATGATGACCCTGCGGCCCATGGCCGAGGAGGATGTGCCGGGCGCGGTCAAGGCCTTCGACAGTGGGTTCCTGGCCATGCGGGCCCGCTACGGGCTTCCGGTCACGGGCAGTTCGCTGCAGGACGAGCGACGGCGCCAGAACCGGACCCGGCACTTCTTGGAGACCGACCCTGGCGGCTCATGGGTGGCCGACGACGACGGGACGGTCGTCGGCATGTCCCAGGCCTTCGTGCGCGAGGACTACTGGATGCTCTCCCAACTGGGCACCGTGCCGGGCCGGCAGGGGCGCGGGCTCGGCCGCGAGCTGCTCCGGCTGGCCCTCTCCCACGGCGACCCCGACAGCCCCGGGACGATCCAGTGCTCGCGCGACCCCAAGGCAATGGCCCTCTACTCGAGCTTCGGGTTCGAGCTGCACCCGGTCGTCGCCGCCTGGGGCCCGCTCCGCCCCGGGGTGGTCGAACGACCGGCGGAGGTGACCCGGGTCGAGGGGGCCGAGGTGACCGAGGCCCACTTCGAAGTGGTGACGGCCGTCGACCGCACCGTGCGGGGATCGGCCCGGACGGTCGACGTCAAGGCGATGCTCGCCGAGGAGGGCAACCGCCTCCTCCTGCACCGTGACCAGGCCTACGGCGTGGCCAAGGACGACCGGATCGTCACCCTCGGCGCCCGCAACGAGGAGTCGGCCGCGCTGATCCTGCGCACCATGTTGGCCGAGGCTCCCGAGGGCGAGACCATCGAGGTCAACTGGTTGACCTCGGCCCAGCAGTGGGCCATCCGCGTCCTGACTCAGGCCGGGATTGAGCTGCAGCCCTACGGCCCGGTGATGGTGCGCGGCATGCCCGGACCACCCAGCCCCTACATCCCCAGCGGCGGCTACGGCTGAAGAAACCACCGGTACTTGGTCCAGCCCGCCATGGGCCGGGCGCCCAGGCGCTGGTAGAAGTCGATCGCCTCGGTGTTCCACTCGAGAACTTCCCACTCCACGCGCCCCTCGGTCTGCGAGCGCAGATGCTCCATGAGGGCGCCGGCGTGGCCCCGGCGGCGGTGGGCCGGGCGGACGTAGAGGTCCTCCAGCCAGATGCCGGTCTGGCCGAGGAAGGTCGAGAAGGTGCGGAACCACAGGGCGTGGCCGGCCACGGACCCGTCCTCGGCCACGACCACGGTGTCGTGCACGATGGCGTCGGGGCCGAAGAGCACCCGTCGCAGGTCGGCTTCGGTGCACACCACCTGATCGGAGAGGACCTCGAACTCGGCGAGCTCGCGCACCATGGCGAGCAGCTCACCCAGGTCCTCCTCGACCGCCGGTCGGATCATCCGGTGCGGGCGCGGTTGGCCGCCGACACCACCGCGCTGAGGGACGCGTCGAGGATCGACGAGTCCCGACCGATGCCCCACCACGTGGTCCCGTCGGGGCCGGCACACTCGAGGTAGGCCACGGCGGAGGCACCCGAACCCTCGGTCAGGGCGTGCTCGGAGTAGTCCTTGACCTCGAGGTCGATGCCCAGATCGGCCGCCAGCGCGGCGACCAGGGCGTCGATCGGGCCGTTCCCCTCGCCGACGATGGTCCGGTGCTGCCCGTCGACCAGGAGCTGGGCCGTCACCGTGGTGTGGCCCTGGCCGGTCGACACCTCGCTGCCGACCAGGCGCAGGCCGGCGTCCTCGGGCAGGTAGGTCTGGGAGAAGACGTCCCACATCTCGCCCGAGCCGATCACGGTGCCGCTGGCCTCGGTGATGGCCTGGACGGTCCTGGAGAACTCCATCTGCAGTCGGCGGGGCAGGTCGAGCCCGTGGTCGGCGTCCATCAGGTAGGCCACGCCGCCCTTGCCGGACTGGCTGTTGACCTGGATGATGGCCTCGTAGGTGCGCCCGGTGTGCTTGGGATCGATGGGGAGGTACGGCACCTCCCACTCGGGGTAGTCGTCACCGATGGCCGCCATGCCCTTCTTGATGGCGTCCTGGTGCGAACCCGAAAAGGCGGTGTACACCAGGTCGCCGGCGTAGGGGTGCCGTGGGTGCACCGGCAGGCGGGTGGCGTACTCGGCCACCCGGCGCACCTTCTCGATGTCGCCGAAGTCGAGGGCGGGGTCGATGCCCTGGGAGAAGAGGTTCATGGCCAGGGTGACGATGTCGACGTTGCCTGTCCGCTCGCCGTTGCCGAACAGCGTCCCCTCCACCCGGTCCGCTCCGGCCAGCACGGCCAGCTCGGCCGCGGCCACCGCGGTGCCCCGGTCGTTGTGGGGATGGAGGCTCAGCACGATGGCGTCGCGGTCCTTGACGGTGCGACCGAACCACTCGATGACGTCGGCGTAGACGTTGGGGCTGTACATCTCCACGGTGGCCGGGAGGTTGAGGATGATCGGCCGAGCCGGGGTCGGCTCGATGACGTCCATAACCGCCTCGCAGATCTCCACCGCGAATTCGGGCTCGGTTCCGGTGAAGCTCTCGGGCGAGTACTCGTAGCGGATGTCGGTCCCGGGTACCTGCTGCGCGAATTTCCGGCACAGCATCGCCGCATTCACTGCGATGTCGACGATGCCCGCCTTGTCGAGGCCGAAGACGACCCGGCGCTGCAGCTCGGACACCGAGTTGTAGAAGTGCACCACTGCACGCGGCGCGCCCACCAACGACTCGAAGGTGCGCTCGATCAGCTCCTCACGGCATTGGACGAGCACCTGGATCTCGACATCGTCGGGGATCAACCCCTCGTCGATGATGAGGCGCTGAAAGTCGAAGTCGGTCTGCGAGGCCGAGGGGAACCCGACCTCGATCTCCTTGAAGCCGACGTCGACCAGCGTCTTGAACAGCGCCAGCTTGCGGTCCGAGTCCATGGGGTCGATGAGGGCCTGGTTCCCGTCGCGCAGGTCCACGCTGGCCCAGCGGGGTGCCCGGGTGAACGGGCGGTCCGGCCAGGTCCGGTCGTGCAGCACGAGGGGCACATGCGAGCGGTACCGGCCGAAGGGCATGGGCGACGGGTCACAGGGCAGGGCCAGGTGACCCCGCTCCATGTCGTCACCACTCCCTCTCTGTTCCTTCGTCATCGCTTCCTATCCTTCCCTTCGGTGTGAGTGTCCCGCAGGCCAGCCTGCACCGGCCCAACAAAAAACCCCCTGGCCGAAGTGGCGCAGGAGGTTGCGAGCGAACGCTATGTGGCGTTCGCCGTCAGGTAAGCAGCAGGTTGGTCGCAGGCGTCCTCAACATGGTGACCACGATTGTCCCATCAGGCGGCACCATCGTCAAGGGACGTTGCCACCGGGCCGGGGCGACCCGAACCGGATCAGGTTGCCGTCGGGGTCGGTGTGGGCCGCTTCCCACACGCCGAAACCGGGATCGAAGAGGTCACTGGTCTCCCCCACGGCGGCGGCGGCCCACTCGGCGTGGAGGGCGTCGGCGTCGTCGACGGCGAGGTAGATCGCCCCGGCCTGGCGCACCTCGCCCGGGGCGATGAGACGGAAGTGGAGGTTGATCCCGTCCCGGGTGGCCGTCCCGTAGCCGCCGTCGTGCACCCGCACGGAGAAACCGAGTCGCTCGTAGTGCCCCCTGGTGCGCTCCATATCGGCGGTCGGGAGGATGGGGGCGACGCTCTCGAGGGTGGGCACGGCTGGGCAGGCTACCGGCCGGACTACCCTCTCACCATGCGTCGCGGGCTGACCATCGTGATCCGCCTGGCCCTCCTGGCCGCCGTCACCGCCGCCGTGCGCCAGGTGCTCCAAGACCGATCGCCCCGCCAGGCACTGCACGGCGCGGACCCGGTCATCGGCAGCCTCGACACGTGGCCCGACGTGCCGCGGCGTGGAGGCCCGGCTACAAGCTGACGCGGTGCACGTCGAGGATGCCCTCGTCGCCCCGCAACTGATCGACCACGGCATCGGACGCCGGCGACGTCGTCGATATCACCATCATCGCCGTGGCCGCGGTCGGGCTGGGGCCTACCGCCATGGACGAGATCGAGATGCCCGCCTCACCGAGCGCGGTGCCCACCATGCCGATCATGCCGGGGCGGTCGTCGTTGCGCACGATGAGCATGTGAGGCAGCGGTGCCACCTCGACCACGTGATCGTCGACCATGACGATCCGCGGTTCGGTGTGCAGGCCCGCCGTACTCAAGGTGCCGGCCACCGAGTGCGATGCCGAGCGCAGGGTGATGAGCGACTT
Organism: Acidimicrobiales bacterium; assembly: GCA_036502025.1. GTDB lineage: Bacteria > Actinomycetota > Acidimicrobiia > Acidimicrobiales > RAAP-2 > Bog-473. The sequence goes on from DASXZJ010000138.1 coordinate 17,250, forward strand.
GTAGTCGCGTGACGTCGCGGTGGACGTCTCGCGCACGGTCAGCCCACGCTGCTCGGCCAGCTGCGGGGCGTTGACGTAGGACACCGGTTCCTCGGTCGAGCCGGCGAAGATCCCCTTGAGGGCCGAGAGGGTGAGGATCCCGGTGCCGACCGCGGCCAGCTCACCCTGGCATTCGATCTCGAGGCCGTCGGGCAGGCCGTCGTGCAGGCAGGCGAAGAACCGGCCCAACTGCTCGGCCAGGGGCATGAATGGTCGCACGACGTCCGAGACGTCGGTGGCGGCCACGTTGACGGCGTAGGGGACGAAGTCCCCGGCCAACGAGAGCAGCACCTGCTCGGCAATGGTGACGCCGGCCTTGTCCTGGGCCTCCTCGGTCGAGGCGCCGAGATGCGGGGAGACCACCACCTGGGGCAGCGCGAACAGGGGCGACTCGGTGCAGGGCTCGGTGGCGAAGACGTCGAGGCCGGCGCCGGCCACCACCCCGTTGGCGATGGCCTCGGCCAGCGCTTCCTCGTCGACGATGCCGCCGCGGGCGGTGTTGATGATCCGAATGCCCGGCTTGGCCTTGGCCAAAAGGTCGCGACCGAACAGCCCCAGCGTCTCGGGCGTTTTGGGGGTGTGGATCGAAACGAAGTCGGCCTCACCCACCAGCTCCTCGATGCTGACCAGGCGCACCCCCATCGCCTTGGCCCGCTCGGGCGAGACGAAGGGGTCGAAGCCGATGAGTTCCATGCCAAAGGCCAGCGCCCGTTGGGCTACCAGCGAGCCGGCCCGGCCCAGGCCGACCACGCCGAGCACCTTGCCGTGCAGCTCGACGCCCTCCCACTTCGAGCGCTCCCAGCGGCCGGCCACCAGCGCGGCGTGGGCCTGGGGCACGTTGCGCGCCTGCGCCAGCATCAGGGCCATGGCCTGCTCGGCCACCGAGAGGATGTTCGAGGTCGGGGCATTGACCACCATGACGCCTCGTTCGGTGGCGGCCGGTACGTCCACGTTGTCGAGCCCG
>DASXZJ010000139.1:0-66851 GCA_036502025.1 Acidimicrobiales bacterium
GCCCTCGCACCAACCCCTCCCTTGGACAGTTCGCGAACCGGGTGCCACACTTTTCCGACCGGCCGCGGTCGCGGCGCCGGCCAGTCAGCGGTGGGAGAGGGCGCATGCACAGGCGACTGCGGTTTGCCTCGGTCGGCGCAATGGCGCTGTGCACCAGCGCGGCCGTGGCGGGCGGCCTCGGCGTGGACCAGGCCCCGAGCCTGTCGGCCACGCCCCCCGTCCTCGCCCCGGTGGCCAAGCTCCTCGAGGGCACCGTGCCCTCGGTCGTGGCGGCCGCCACCAAGCTGGGCGCCCTCGCCCCCTCCAGCACCATGACCGTGGTGGCGCCCCTCACGCTGCCCCATCGGGCCGCCCTGACCGACTACCTGTCCGCCGAGTACACCAAGGGCAGCCCGACCTACCACCAGTTCCTGAACCCGCAGGGGTTCACCGCCTACTTCGGCGCCAGCACGGCGCACGTCAACACGGTGACCCGGGTCCTCGACGCGCTCGGCTTCAACGTCGCCCCCGTGGCCGCAAACCATCTCTACGTGGAGTTCTCGGGCCCCGCCGGCCTCATCGAGCGCACCTTCAACACCGTGATCGACCGCCTGCGCCTCCCCGCCGCGCTCACCACGTTCGTCTCCAACGTCACCGACCTCACGCTGCCGCCGGCCCTGAGCGGTCTGGTGTCGGGCCTGGTCGGGCTGGACAGCCTGGCCGTCCCCCAGGACAATCTGGCCTTCCCGACCGCGGCCGCCCGCGCCGCCGTCGGGACCGCGGCGGCCGCCGGCGCGCTCCCGACGGCCATCCCCGACACCGGCATCGACGGCGGCAGCGCGCCCTGCGTGGCCCAGATCGCCGGCGCTGGATACACGGCACCCGAGCTCGCCCGCGCCTACGGCTTCGACGGCCTCTACGGGCAGGGCTACCTGGGCCAGGGGATGACCGCCTCCCTGGTCGAGTTCGACGACTACCACGACTCGAACGTGGCGACGGTCCAGAGCTGCCTGAACGACCCTGGCACCACGGTCCAGCGCCGCCTCGTCGATGGGGGCTCCGGCGGCCCCCCCGCCGCCGGCGAGGTCGAGGTCATGTCCGACGTCACCGCCATGCTCGAGATGCTGCCCGAGCTCTCCACCCTCGACGTCTACGTGGCGCCGCTCACCACCACCGCCGAGTTCGACCTCTGGAACGCCTTCGTGACCGACGACAACTCGCCGGTGCTCTCGTCCTCCTGGGGCAACTGCGAGGAGAACGCCGGCGCGTCCTACGCCCGCCTCCTCAATGTCCTGGCCGAGGAGGCCGCCGCCCAGGGCCAGCAGATCTTCGAGGCGGCCGGCGACTCGGGTGCGGTCGACTGCCGCGGCACGCCGCCGCCGACCGGGGACAGCATCAGCGTGATGACCGAGGCCGCCTCGCCGTACGTGACCGGCGTGGGCGGGACCGACCTGGGCCAGCGCACCGCGCTCGGCCTGGGCCAGGGACGCGACGAGGACACCTGGAACGACGCCGGCGCCGGCGGGGGCGGCCAGAGCACCTACTGGTCCATGCCGTCCTGGCAGGCCGCCGTACCCTCGATCACCACCACTCCGGGCACCCGCCCGTCGGCCTGCGGCGCCCCGGCCGGGACCCTGTGCCGCGAGCTCCCCGACCTCTCGGCCGACGCCGACCCCGACTTCGGGCTGCAGACGAAGACCAAGCTCCAGTTCCACAACGACGTCGGCTCCCTCGGGTACTCGATCTACTGCGGCACGGCCAACTGCGACCTCCTCGGCCAGCTGCTGCCCATCGAGCTCCCCATCACCCTGCCGCCCCCACCGGCGCTCCCCGACGGCCTGGGGGGCTGGTTCCCCGTGGGCGGCACCAGCCTGGCCACGCCTCTCACCGCCGCGGCCTACCTGCTGTGGGACCAGGAGGCCCGGGCGCACGGCCTGCCCCGCCTCGGCTTCCTCAACCCCGACCTCTACGCCGTGGCGGCCGACCCCGGCGCGTACGCCCGGGACTTCTACGACATCACGAGCGATTCCAACAGTGCCCAGTACGACACCTCGGACTGCCCGTCGGGCTGCAACCCGAGCGGCCTCTATCCCGCCGGTCCCGGCTACGACATGGCCAGCGGGCTCGGCTCGTACAACGCGACCAACCTGGGCGCCGACCTGGTGGCCCAGGCGGCCCAGGTCACGCTGACCCCGGACACGGCCACCGTCTACGGCTACACGGCCGGCCCGCCGACCACCACGCCGGTCGTGGTGAGCAGCGCCGCCACCTACGCCGTCGCCACCAGCGCGCCCTGGCTGCACGCGACGGGCGGCGCCAACGGCACGCTGTCCTGGTCCGCCGACCCCACCGGGATGCGTCCGGGCAGCTACACCGGCTCCATCACGGTCACCGGTGCCGGCCGCCCCGCCGTCCTGATCGTGTCCTATTCGGTCACCCCGCCGGCGGCCCTTTCGGTGTCGCCGGGAGCCCTCAGCTTCTCCGAGTCGGCCCAAGGCCCGAAGGGTCAGGCCGCCGCGCCGTCGTGCGACGCCACCGTGTGGAACGACGGCCTGGCCGGTCAGGTGGGCGGCATCGCCCCGGCGCTCGCCGCCGACCCGGAATCGCGCCAGACGCTGCGCATCACGAACTCGGGCCCGGTCGGCAGCGTGCTGCACTGGTCCGCCTTCTTCTACAGCGAGACCAGCAGCTGGCTGTCACAGGACATCGATCCGCCCGGTAGCGGCCTCGGGACGGTGGCCGCCCCACCCCTGGTCTCGACCGAAGGCGCCCAGGCGGCCGGCACCACCACCCCGCTCTATCTGGCCTCTTACGCCAACGCCAACGCGCTGGGCGGGTACCCGCCCATGAACCAGGGCACCTACCACGGGGTCGTCCTCCTGCGCGACCTGGCCGACCCGACCACCGTCGTCAGCGTGCCGGCCACCCTGGTGCTCGGCAGCGGGCACGGCACGCCGGCCATGGTCGCCACCCCGGCCGCGCTCCACGTCAGCGTCGGCTCCGGCATCACGGCGACCACCGCCCTCACCCTCTCGGACGCCTCGAAGACGTGCGGCTACGTCTTCAGCGCCCAGAGCAACGTCCCGTGGGCCACCGTCGACCCCGGGGCCGCCGCCCCGAGCGGCACGGTGGCCGGCGGCGGCGCCACGACCACGCTCCCCATCGTTCTCGATACCAGCGGCCTCGCCCCGGGCACCTACCACGGCTCGGTGGAGGTGCAGACCCAGAACGCCCAGCCCAATCCGGTCACCGTCCCGCTCACCCTCACGGTGACCGGAGCGGCGTAGGCCGCCCGCGAGGAGGCCGTAGACTGTCCCCATGGCCACCACTGCCGAAGACCTGACCGCCACCACCACCAGCACGCCGCTGGTCTCGCTGACCCCCGACGCCCACCGCATCGTGCGCGAGGCGCTGGACCAGGAGCCCGAGCCGGCCGGCCTGGCCCTCTGGCTCGAGGTGCGCGGCGTCCAGGCCGGGGCGTTCGTCTACGACCTGTTCTTCCAGGCCACCTCCGATGCCGCCGAGGAGGACGAGGTGCACGCCGACGGCGACATCACCGTCGTCGTGCCGGCGGCCAGCGCGGACCGCCTGCGGGGCGCCCGCCTGGAGTGGTCCGAGGAGGGCGACGGCGGCCTGGTGCTGGTCAACCCGAACACGCCCACCCTCGAGGAGGCCTCCCCGGGTGTCCCGACCGAAGTCCTGGCCCAGGGCATCACCGGCCATCTGGCCCAGCGGGTGGTCAACGTCCTCGAGCAGGCCGTGAACCCCTCCATCGCCAGTCACGGCGGTCGGGCCGACCTGATTGCGCTCGATGAGACCGACGGCACCGCCTACCTCCGCCTCTCCGGCGGCTGCCAGGGATGCGCCATGTCGCAGATGACGCTCCGCCAGGGGATCGAGACCACACTGCTCGAGGAGGTGCTCGAGCTCACCCGGGTGGTCGACGTCACCGACCACGGTGAAGGGGAGAACCCCTTCTACAGCTGAGCGCCGGCCGCCACCACGCCAAGGGGGACGCGATGGCCAAGAAGAGCACCGACAAGCCCAAGCGCCCCGCCGCCCCCAAGCCCAGGGCGGAGCACTGGAAGGACGAGCCCGAGGCGCACGACTTCCCCGCCGCCGCCGACTTCCTCAGCCTCGTCGTCTCGGCCCAGGACGTGAAGCGCCTGGTGAGCGCCCTCAAGGCGGCGCCGGTCCAGCGCCGCAAGGCCAAGGACCTGTTGCGGGCCTCGGCCCTCGCCCTCCTCCCCACCGACAACGCCCACGTGGTGGCCGACCTGAACAAGGTGCGCCAGGGCGACGCCCTCTCCCCGGTCCTCCTCGTCCGCGGCGACCTGCGCCGGTCGGCGCCCATGGTCATCGCCGACGGCTACCACCGGGTCTGCGCCAGCTACCACCTCGATGAGAACGCCGACATCCCGTGCTTCGTGGCCGATCTCGGCAGCGCTCCTTCCCGCCGCGCCAGCAGCTCAAGAGGGCCATCGACCGTCCGGTAGCGTGACGGCGTGCTGCGCTACCTGACCGCCGGAGAGTCGCACGGCCGCGCCCTGGTGGTGGTGGTCGAAGGCCTCCCGGCCGGCCTCCCCGTACGGGCCGACGACATCGCGGAGGAACTGGCCCGTCGCCGGCTCGGCTACGGCCGCGGCCCGCGCATGCGTTTCGAGGCCGACGAGATCTCCCTCGTCGGCGGCATCCGGCACGGTCGCACGCTCGGCTCACCCGTCGCCATCGAGATCGCCAACTCCGAGTGGCCCAAGTGGACCGAGGAGATGTCACCGGACCCGGGCTTCCCGACCACGCCGCTGACCCAGCCCCGCCCCGGTCACGCCGACCTGGCCGGCATGCTCAAGTACGGCTTCGACGACGCCCGCGACGTGCTCGAGCGCGCCTCGGCCCGGGAGACGGCGGCCCGGGTGGCGGCCGGCACGCTGGCCAAGCTCCTCCTCACCCACCTGGGCGTCAGCATCGTGAGCCACATCATCGGGCTGGGCGAGGCCACCACCCCGCCCGGCAGCCCCCGCCCCGGCCCGAGCGACCTGGGCCGGGTCGACGCCAGTCAGGTCCGCTGTTTCGATCCGGCCGCCGAGGACGCCATGGTGGCCGCCGTCAAGGCCGCCGCCAAGGAGGGGGACTCGCTGGGCGGCGTGGCCGAGGTCCTGGCCTACGGCGTCCCGGTCGGCCTGGGCAGCCACGTGCATTGGGACCGCAAGCTCGACGCGCTGCTCGCCCAGGCCCTCATGAGCATCCAGGCGGTCAAGGCCGTCGAGATCGGCGAGGGCTGGGACAACGCCGCCCGCCGCGGCTCCGAGGCCCACGACGCCATCCGCTTCGACGCGAACGCCGGCGCGGCCGGCTACGTCCGCCCCACCCACCGGGCCGGCGGCATCGAGGGCGGGATCTCCAACGGCGACCTCCTGGTGGCCCGGGTCGCCATGAAACCACTGGCCACCCTCAACCGACCCGTGCTGGAGACGGTCGATGTCGTCACCAAGGAGTCGACCGTCAGCTTCCGCGAGCGCACCGACGTCACGGCCGTCCCCGCCATGGGCGTGGTGGCCGAGACGATGACGGCGCTGGTCCTCGCCGCCGAGGCCCTGCGCAAGTTCGGTGGGGACTCGCTGGCCGAGGTCGTCCGCAACCGCGACGGGTTCGTCGCCGCCCTGGGGAACACCCCGTCGGCGGCCCCGGGCCCGGTGGAGGGCGACTGGGCCGTCGAGCCGTGACCCCCCGGATCCTGCTGGTCGGCATGATGGGCGCGGGCAAGACGACGGTGGGGGAGCTGGTGGCCGGGAAGCTCGGGTGGGACTACCTCGACTCCGACACCGAGGTCGAGCGGGCGACGGGGTTGACCGTGCCCGAGCTCTTCGCCCGGGACGGCGAGCCGGCCTTCCGGGACGCCGAGTCCGACGCCCTGGCTCTGGCCTGCGCCAGCCCCCGCCCCGCCGTGGTGTCGGTGGCCGGCGGCGCCGTCCTGCGTCCGGCCAACCGGGCCCTGCTCACCGCCTCGGGGACCGTCATCTGGCTGCGGGCCCGCGTCGAGACGTTGGCCCGCCGGGTCGGCGACGGTGCCGGCCGTCCCCTCCTGGGCGACGACCCGCTCGCCGCGCTGACCGAGCTGAGCGAGGTGCGCCGCCCCCTCTACGCCGAGGTGGCGGCGGCGACCATCGACGTCGACGGCCTCTCGCCCGAAGCGGTGGCCTCGCGTGTCATGGAGACCGCGAGGGCGGTCGCCCCATGACCGGCCAAGAGGCCCCGTGACCCGCGAGGTGATGGTCGACCTGGGGGACCGCTCGTACCCCGTCCTGATCGGCCCCGACGCCCGCCACGAGCTGCTCGGCGTCATGCCCGGTGGGATCCAGCGGGCCGCCATGGTGACCCAGGTGGCCGTGCACGAGGCCGGGTGGCTGCGCGACATCGACCCCGGCGTCCCCTCGGAGACCTTCTTCATCCCTGACGGCGAGGCCAGCAAGTCGCTGGCCACCGTGGAGGACCTGACGCGCCAGTTCGCCCGCTTCGGGTTGTCGCGGGCCGACCTGGTGATCGCCGTCGGAGGCGGCGTGGTCACCGACGTGGCCGGGTTCGCCGCCGCCACGTACCACCGGGGCACCAAATACGTGAACATCGCCACCTCGCTGCTGGCGCAGGTGGACGCGGCCATCGGGGGCAAGACGGGGGTGAACCTGCCCGAGGGGAAGAACCTGGTCGGCGCCTTCTGGCAACCGAGCGCCGTGCTGTGCGACACGGCCGCGCTCGAATCCCTGCCCCGGCGCGAGTGGGCCTGCGGGCGGGGCGAGATGGCCAAGTACGCCCTGCTGGGCAAGGGGCCGCAGCCCGACCAACCTCTGGTCGAGCAGGTGGCACGCTGCGTGTCCCTCAAGGCCGGAGTGGTCGCCGCCGACGAGCGCGAGGGCGACCGTCGGGTGATCCTGAACTACGGGCACACGTTGGCCCACGCTCTCGAGGGCGCCGCCCTGCGCGACCACCGGGACTGGGACCTGCGCCACGGCGAGGCGGTCGCCATCGGACTGATCTTCGCCGCGCTCCTGGCCCGGCGCTTGGGCCGGATCGACGAGGCCCGGGTCACCGAGCACCGGGCGGTGGTGGGCGGGTTCGACCTCCCGACCGATCTGCCGCCCGGCGCCGACGCCGACGAACTGGTCTCGTTCATGGGCCGGGACAAGAAGGCGCAGCAGGACCTCACCTTCGTCCTCGACGGGCCGAACGGCATCGAGGCCGTCCGCGGTGTGGCCGAGTCCGATGTCCTCGCTACCCTGGCTGACATGGGAGCACTGCCGTGAGCCTCGTCGTGCTCCTCTCGGGGCCCAACCTCAACCTGCTCGGCGAGCGGGAACCGGCCATCTACGGCACCGCCACCCTGGCCGACCACGTGGCCCGGGCCGAGGCGGCCGCGTCCCGGCACGGGCTGACCCTCGAACACCTGCAGTCGAACCACGAAGGTGACCTCGTAGAGGCCGTCCATGCCGCCCGCGGCCGGGCCGATGCCCTGGTCATCAACGCCGGCGCGCTGAGTCACACCTCGTGGTCCCTCCACGACGCCGTCGCCGCCTTCGCCGGTCCCACGGTGGAGCTGCACCTCTCCAATCCGGCCGCCCGCGAGCCGTTCCGCCACACCTCGGTCCTCGCCCCCGTCGCCGCCGGGTGCATCGCCGGGTTCGGCGGACTGGGCTACGAGCTGGCCATCGACGCCGTCGCCTCGCTCTTGAAGGGAGCCCCATGACACCCCCGCCCACGTCACCACTCCCGCCGATGTCGGTCCGCGGCCGCCTGGACGCCCTGCGGTCCCGCTTCGACGGCGTCGACGCACTGGTCGTCACCACGCTGCCCAACGTGCGCTACCTGACCGGGTTCACCGGCTCGGCCGCCGTCCTGGTGGTCACCGCGGCCGGAGCCCTGCTGACGACCGACGGCCGCTACCGGACCCAGTCCGCCGAACAGGTCAGCGGGGCCGGGGCCGACGTGGAGATCACGATCGGCGGCCTGGCCGACCAGCGCCGGGCCGTGACCGAGTACGTGTCGGTCGCCGCCCGCATCGGGCTGGAGGCCGACAACGTCACGTGGGCCGGCCAGCGCACCTGGGCCGAACTCCTGAGCTCGGCCGAGCTGGTGCCGACCTCCAACGCGGTCGAGGCCCTGCGCGAGGTCAAGGACGAGGCCGAGATCGCCCGCATGGAGCGGGCGGCCGCCATCGCCGACGCCGCCCTCTACGAGGTGCTGCCCATGCTTGACGACGACGTGACGGAGGAGCAGTTCGGCCTGGCCCTCGATACGGCCATGCGCCGCGGCGGCGCCGAGAGCGTGGCCTTCGAGACCATCGTGGCGGCCGGACCGAACTCGGCCAAGCCGCACCACCATCCCGGAGCGCGCGCCATCCGCCGCGGTGACCCGGTGGTGGTCGACTTCGGGGCCACCTTCGAGGGCTACCGCTCGGATATGACGCGCACGTTCTGCGTGGGCGCCGAGCCCGAGGGCGACCTGGCCCGGGTCTTCGCCGTGGTCGGGGCGTCGCAGGCCGCCGGCGCCGCCGCCGTGCGGCCCGGCGTCTCCACCAAGGAGATCGACGACGTGTGCCGCGACATCATCGCCGAGGCCGGCTGGGCCGACCGCTTCGAGCACGGCACCGGGCACGGCGTCGGGCTGGACATCCACGAGGCGCCGACGGTCAGCCAGTTGGGCACTGCTATCCTCGCCCCCGGCTTCGTCGTCACCGTCGAGCCCGGTGTCTACCTCCCCGGCCTGGGTGGCGTCCGCGTGGAGGACACCCTGGTGGTGACCGAGGGCGGGAGTAGGCCGCTCACCCGTTTCACGAAGGACATCCATGGCAGTCTCAACTAACGATCTGAAGAACGGCATGAGCCTGAACCTGCCCGAGGGCCTGTTCAGCGTGGTGGAGTTCCAGCATGTCAAGCCCGGCAAGGGTGGCGCCTTCGTGCGCACCAAGCTTAAGAACGTCCGCAGCGGGGCGGTCATCGAGCGCACCTACCGGGCCGACGAGAAGCTCGACCAGGCCATCATCGACAAGCGCGACATGCAGTTCCTCTACCGCGACGGCGCCGACTTCGTCTTCATGGACACCTCGAACTATGAGCAGATGCAGGCCGCACCTGACCTGCTGGGCACCGCCCCCGACTACCTGAAGGAGGGCGACGAGGTCAACCTGCAGATGTACGACGGCGAGATCGTCGGGGTCGACCTGCCCGCCTCGGTCGAGCTCACCGTGACCGAGACCGAGCCCGGCGTCCAGGGGGACCGGGTCTCGGGCGCCCGTAAGCCGGCCACCCTGCAGACCGGTCTCACCGTCCAGGTTCCCCTCTTCGTCAACCCCGGCGACAACATCAAGGTCGACACGCGTAGCGGCGAGTACCTGACGCGGGCCTGAGCTCGTGCCGGCGCCCAAGGTGGCGGGTGATCAGGGCGCACCACGTCATCAGCAGCGGGAGCGGGCGCTGTCCCTCCTCTACGAAGCCGAGCTCAAGGGGGAGAGCCCCCTCACCGTGCTCGAAGGCCTGCCCGTGGCGCCCGATGCGTACGTGTGCACCCTGCTCGAAGGCGCCGAAGCCACCCGCGTCGAAGCCGACGCCCGCATCACCGCGGCGTCGGTGGGTTGGCCCATCGACCGCATGGCGGTCATCGACCGCCTGGTCCTCCGCCTGGCCGTGGCCGAGCTCCTCCAGGCCGACGGCCCACCGATGGCCGTGATCATCGACGAGGCGGTGGAGCTGGCCAAGACCTACTCCACCGATGACTCGGGGTCCTTTGTCAACGGCATCCTCTCCACCATCGCCGCCGAGGTGAAGCCCGCCTGATCGCCGGCTGGTCACCGCTCCACGGTGCCATGGCACTCCCACCGGTGTAGTGCTAATGTTATTAGCACCATGCCGACCTTCCAAGTCGACCCGAGTGACCCGACCCTGCTGCACGAGCAGGTGGCCGCGGAGATCCGTAGAGCCATTGCCGACGGTGAGGCTGCCCCCGGGGAACGACTGCCTCCGGCGCGGGATCTGGCCAAGGTCCTCGGCGTGAACGCCAATACGGTGCTGCGTTCCATGCGGCAACTTCGCGAGGAAGGGCTCGTCGAGTTCCGGCGAGGGCACGGCATCACCGTCACCGGTGCCCCGACGCGCAGCGCCATCGTCACGCGGGTGCGGGACCTCGTGCAGTACGCCCGTGAGCAGGGCTATCAACCCGACGAACTGATCCAGATCATCCAGGGTCTCTGATGGCGCTCACTTTCATACCGCCCGAGGTCACCGAGCCGGAGAAGACGGAGGCAGGACGGACCGAGGCGGAGCGAACCGAAGCCCTGATCAAAGAGGCGCGGAGACTACAACGGCGACGCTGGGGCCGTTGGGCCGCGCTCGTCACCGCCATGCTCGCCGGTGCCGCCGTGGTGGGGACGGCGCTCCAGGGAGGTGCCCCGTCCAAACCCCGGCCGGCGTCGCGCCCGCCAAATCCACCGCGGCAGGGGAGGGTGAGCGGCCCTTCACTCGGTCTGGCCACGTCATACCAGCTGACCGGCCCGACCGGGGTGGCCGTCGACCGGGCCGGGAACCTCTACTTCACCGATGGGAGCAGGGTGCTCGAAGTCGACCGGGCCACCCAGCAGCTCGAGATCGTGGCGGGAACGGGGACGCCGGAATTTGCCGGCGACGGAGGCCCGGGACCGCTGGCCGAGGTCTCATACCCGAGCGGCGTGGCGGTGGCGCCCAACGGTGACGTCTACTTCGAGGACGCCAATCGCGTCCGCAAGGTTTCGGCGGCCGACGGGGTCATCTCGAGCGTGGCCGGGGACGGCCGCACCGGCAACAGCGGCAACGGAGGGCCGGCCACGAAGGCCTCGCTGAACTTCGGCGGGGTCGGCGGCATGAGCGGGCTCAGCGACTCCCTGGCCTTCGGGCCCGACGGCGATCTCTACATCGCCGAGGCCGCCAACGACGAGGTGCAGAAAGTCTCGATAGCCACCGGCCTCATCAGCCGGGCGGCCGGGCCGGGGATCCACTGCGGCCCGCTGGACGGGATCTGCCAGGCGGCCACCCATCCCTGCGCACCGGTCGGTGTCACAGTGGACGCCTTCTCCAATATCTTCGTCACCACCGGCTGCGGTTCTGTCCGCGAGACCTCAGCCGCCACGGGCCGAACATCGACGATCTTCTCTACCCGCCAGGATCCCGCCTTGGCCGGTACCGGGGGTGACCACGATCCGACCGGGTTGGCCATCGGCCCCAACAACAGGCTCTTCGTGACCGAGGCCTACGGCCGGCGTCTGCTCGAGATCAACCTGCACAGCGGCCGGGTGATCCGGGTCGCTGGCACCGGCGACGAGACGTTCCCCGAGCCCGGACAGACCGCCGGCGACGGGGGACCGGCCGACGCGGCCACGTTCGGGCTGGCCCTCGGCGCCGCCGTCGATTCGCAGGGCGACATCTACGTCGCCGACTTCTTCAACGACGCCATCCGCATGATCAATGCCCGCTCCGGGGTGATCTCGACGGTGGCCGGGCAGATCCCCACCTCACCTGTGCAGCAGGGACACTGCTGCTGAGTCGCGCGGCGACGAGGATCGCCAGCGCCACCCCACACGCAGCCGGTCGCGCCACTCACGAGGCGCGATAAGGTATCTACCTGACCGTGAAGTGAGTCCCGTGAGGCTCACACGGACAGGAGGAGCAGTGGCCGAACGCGAACGCAGTCACACGCGACCCCTCGGGGGCGTGTTCGTGGCCCACTCCCAAGTTCTCACCGCTTCCGACGTCCAGCGCGCCCTGACCCGCATGTCGCACGAGGTCCTGGAGCGCAACGGCGGCCTGGAAGACGTGGTCCTGGTCGGCCTGCAGACCGGCGGCGTCCCGCTCGCCACCCGGATGGCCGAGACGCTGGCGCAGATCGAGGGGACCGAGCTCTCTCTCGGCAGCCTCGATGTGGCGTTCTACCGCGACGACATCGGCCTGCGCCCCGTCCTGCCCGAGGCGGTCACCAACATCCCCGGCGACCTGGCCGGCAAGGTGGTCGTGTTGGTCGACGACGTGCTCTTCACGGGCCGCACCATCCGGGCCGCGCTCAACGCCCTCAACGACTTCGGCCGGGCCCGGGCCGTGCAGCTGGCCGTCATGATCGACCGCGGCCACCGGGAGCTGCCGATCCGGCCCGACTACGTCGGCAAGAACCTGCCCACCCGGCGCGAGGAGATGGTCGACGTCGGCGACGACGGGGTCTGGATCGGGACGCTGGAGAACAAGTGACCCGCCCCTACCACCTCCTCTCGGTGGCCGACCTCGGCACCGATGGCATCGCCGAGGTCCTCCGCGTGGCCGAGGCCTTCGCCGAAGTGGAGCGCCGCTCGGTGCCCAAGGTCCCCACGCTGCGCGGCAAGGTGGTGGCGACCCTCTTCTTCGAGGAGTCGACCCGGACCCGCCTCTCCTTCGAGACGGCGGCCAAGCGGCTGTCGGCCGACGTCCTCTCCCTGGCCGTGGCCAACTCCTCGGTCAAGAAGGGTGAATCACTGCGCGACACCGTCGAGACGGTCGAGGCCATGGGGATCGACGCGCTGATCATCCGCCACGCCTCCTCGGGCGCGCCGCACCAGGTCGCCCGCTGGGCCACCCGGGCCCGTGTGATCAACGCTGGCGACGGCTGGCACGAGCACCCCACCCAAGCGCTGCTCGACTGCTTCACCGTGCGCCAGGTCCTGGCCGAGCGCAAGGGCGCCGCGCCCGAGGAACTGGGGATCGACTGCTTCGAGGGCCTCAAGGTGCTGATCGTCGGTGACATCCGCCACAGCCGGGTGGCCCGCTCCGAGATACTGGCCTACTCCGCCCTGGGAGCCCACGTCACCCTGGCCGGACCGGGCAGCCTGCTGCCGCCCTCGCTGGAGGGCTGGCCGGTCGAGGTGGCGCCGGACTTCGACGCCGCCCTGGCCGAGGCCGACGTCGTGTCCCTGTTGCGGCTGCAGGCCGAACGGGGGAGCGGCTCGTTCGTCCCGAGCCTGCGCGAGTACACCGCCGGGTGGGGGCTCACGGCCCGGCGCGTCGGGTTGCTCGGTGACGACGCCATCGTCACCCACCCGGGGCCGATGGTGCGCGGCGTCGAGATTGCCTCGGACGTGGCCGACCTGCCCCGCACCGTGGTCACCCAGCAGGTGACCAATGGAGTGGCCGTCCGGATGGCCATCCTGTTCCTCCTCCTCGGCGGGGAGTGGCCGGGAGAGTCAGGAGAGTTGCTCAGTGCCTGAGGTGCAGCTGGTCATCCGGGGCGGTTCGGTGCTCACCGCCGACGGTCTGGCGCGCCTGGACCTGGCCGTGGCCGGCTCCTCCGTCGTCGCCCTGGCCGCGACCATCGACGCTCCGAAGGGGGCCGTCGTGCTCGGCGCGGAGGGCTGCCTCATCGGACCCGGTCTGGTCGATCTGCACGCCCATCTGCGCCAACCGGGGCGCGAGGAGGCCGAGACGGTCGAGAGCGGGGCTCGCGCCGCCGCGCTGGGCGGCTACACGGCCGTCGTCGCCATGCCCAACACCGACCCGCCCATCGATACGGCCGGGGTGGCCCGTGACGTGCTCGCCCTCGGTCGGAGCGCACTGGCCGAGGTGGCCGTGGCCGGCGCCATCACCGTGGGCCGCGCCGGCACCTCGCTGGCCCCCCTCGGCGAGCTGGCGGAGCTGGGCGTACACCTCTTCACCGACGACGGCGCGGGCGTCCAGGACGGCGGCCTCATGCGCCGCGCCCTGGACTACGCCAAGGGCCTCGGCGTCACGTTGGCCCAACACTGCGAGGACGAGTGCCTGGCCGGCGGCGGGGCCATGCACGAGGGCTGCTGGTCCAGCCGGCTCGGCCTGCCCGGCATCCCGGCGGCCGCCGAGGAGTCGATGGTGGCCCGGGACATCGCGCTGGTCCGGCTGACCGGCGCCCCGGTCCATTTCCTCCATCTCTCGACCGCCGGCTCGGTGGAGCTCGTCCGCCGGGCCAAGGCCGAGGGACGGGCGATCACCGCCGAGGCCGCGCCGCACCACATGCTGCTCACGCACGCCGAGGTCGAGGGCTACGACCCCGTCTTCAAGGTCAACCCTCCCTTGCGAGCGGACGCCGACGTGGCGGCGGTGATCGAAGGACTCTGTGACGGCACCATCGACGCCATCGCCACCGACCATGCCCCCCATGCGCCCGAAGCCAAGGACGCACCGTTCGACCAGGCACCTCCGGGCATGCTGGGCCTCCAGACGGCTCTCCCCATCGCCTGGCAGGTGCTGTCGGCGCGGCTGGGTGCCGAGCGCCTCTTCGCGCTGATGAGTACCCAACCGGCGGCCATCGCCCACCTCGGTCCGACCGACGCCCGGGGCGCCGGGCACAGCGCGCACGGCGGGCCCATCGAGGTCGGTGCCACCGCCAACCTGTGCGTCTTCGACCCTTCGGCCACCACAACGGTGGATCCGGCGCAGCTGGCCAGCCGCAGCCGCAACACCCCCTACGCCGGCCGGACCTTCACCGGCGCGGTCCGCCACACGATCCTGCGCGGGGAGCCGGTCGTCATCGACGCGGTGGCCCAACGGTGACGCCCATGACCCGCGCCCCGGCGCTGCTGGTGACCGCCGACGGTGCCGTCTTCGCCGGTGAGGCGGCCGGCGCCTCGCGACCGGTGTCCACCGGCGAGCTGGTGTTCAACACCGCCATGAGCGGCTACCAGGAGGTCATCACCGATCCCTCCTACGCCGGGCAGGTGGTGGCCTTCACCAGCACCCACATCGGCAACTACGGGACCAACGGTGAGGACGACGAGGCGGCCGTACCCCACTGCCGCGGCGTCGTCGTGCGCGATCTCACCACCGTCCCCTCCAACTGGCGTTCCACCGAGGGCCTCGAGGCCTTCTTGGTCCGGCACGGCATCCCGGCCGTCACCGGGGTCGACACCCGCCGGCTGACCAGGCACCTGCGTGAGGCTGGCGCGCTGCCCTGCGCGTTCGGCACCGCCCCCGAGGCCGAGCTGCGAGCAGCCGCCGCCGCGGCCGTGGGCACCGACGGGACCGACCTCGTCACCGCCGTCACCGCCACCGAACCGACCGTCTACGGCGGCAGTGGCGCGCTGCGCATCGTGGCCTTGGACTTCGGGGTCAAGGCCACCATGGTGCGCCGCTTGGCCGAGCTCGGCACCGTCACCGTGGTCCCCGCCGGTACCTCGGCCTCCGAGGTCCTGGCGCTCGAGGCCGACGGGGTCTTCCTCTCCAACGGTCCCGGTGACCCGGCCGCGCTGCCCGGCCCGACCGCCACCATCGCCGACCTGGTCGGCCGGGTCCCCATCTTCGGCATCTGCCTCGGCCACCAGCTGCTGGCCACGGCGTTGGGCGGTTCGACCTACAAGCTCCCCTTCGGCCATCACGGCGCCAACCATCCGGTCCAGCGCACCGACACCGGGGTGGTGGAGATCACCAGCCAGAACCACAACTACGCCGTGGCCGCCGATTCGGTGCCCGGAGCCGAGGTCACCCACGTGAACCTCAACGACGGGGTGATCGAGGGCTTCCGGGCCACCAACGCCGCCGCGTTCTCGGTGCAGTACCACCCCGAGGCGGCCCCCGGACCCCACGACGCCCGCTATCTGTTCGAAGAGTTCCGCGCCCTTATGGGTCAGACGCTCACCCGCGCCGGACAGCGCTGAGCGGGACGGAAAAGAGGACCCAGGGGTGCCGCGCCGCGAGGATCTGAAGTCGATATTGGTGATCGGTTCGGGGCCGATCGTCATCGGTCAGGCGTGCGAGTTCGACTACTCAGGCACCCAGGCCTGCCGGGTGCTCGCCGAGGAGGGGTACCGGGTCGTGCTGGCCAACTCCAACCCGGCCACCATCATGACGGACCCGGCCACGGCCGACGCCACCTACGTCGAGCCGCTCGACCCCGAGGTCCTGGCGGCCATCATCGAGAAGGAGCGACCGGACGCGCTCCTCCCCACCCTGGGCGGTCAGACCGCGCTGAACCTCACCATGCAGCTGGTCGAGGCCGGGGTGCTCGAGCGCTACGGCGTCGAGGTCATCGGCGCCCGGCCCGAGGCCATCTCGACGGCCGAAGACCGCGACAAGTTCAAGGCGGCCATGGAGGAGATCGGGCTCGAGGTGCCGCCCTCGGGCTTCGCCCACTCCCTGGCTGAGGCCGAGGAGATCGCCGGGGAGATCGGCTACCCGATCATGGTGCGGCCCAGCTTCATCCTGGGCGGCCAGGGCACCGGCATCGCCCAGGACGCCGAGCACTTCGCCCAACTGGCCACCGAGGGGCTGGCCGCCAGCCCGGTGGGCCAGATCCTGGTCGAGCGCTCCATCGCCGGCTGGAAGGAGTACGAGCTCGAGGTGATGCGGGACGCCGCCGACAACTGCGTGGTCGTGTGCTCCATCGAGAACTTCGACCCCATGGGGGTGCACACTGGCGACTCCATCACCGTGGCTCCGGCGCAAACGTTGAGCGACGTCGAGTACCAGGCCATGCGCGACGACGCCTTCGCCTGCCTGCGCCGGGTGGGCGTCGAGACCGGCGGCTCCAACGTGCAGTTCGCCGTCGACCCGGCCACCGGCCGGCGCGTCATCATCGAGATGAACCCCCGGGTCTCGCGTTCCTCGGCCCTGGCCTCGAAGGCCACCGGCTTCCCCATCGCCAAGATCGCGGCCCGGCTGGCGGTCGGCTACCGCCTCGACGAGATCCCCAACGACATCACGCGGGCCACGCCGGCCTCCTTCGAGCCCACCATCGACTACGTGGTCACCAAGATCCCGCGCTGGGCCTTCGAGAAGCTGCCCGGCGCCGACAACAAGTTGGGCACCCGCATGCAGTCGGTGGGCGAGGTCATGGCCATCGGGCGGACCTTCTGCGAGTCCCTCCAGAAGGCCGTGCGCTCTCTTGAGCAGGGGCGGTCCGGCCTCAACGCCGACCCGAGCGAAGCGGTGCTGGATGACTTCAGCGACGAGGAGCTGCTCGACCGGGTGTCGGTGGCCACGCCCGACCGGATCTTCGAGCTCGAGGCGGTGCTCCGCCGCGGCGTCGCGCCGGAGACCGTGGTGGCCCGCACCGGCATCGACCCGTGGTTCATCGGCCAGCTGCAGCGGATCACCGAGGGGCGCGCCGAGATCGTGGCGGCTTCCGAGCTCGACGCGGCCGCCTACCGCCGGGCCAAGCGCCTCGGCTTCTCCGACACCCAACTGGCCCACCTCCGCCAGCGCCTCGAGGCCGAGGTGCGCGCCGATCGGCTCGCCCTAGGGGTACGGGCCACCTTCAAGACCGTCGACACCTGCGCGGCTGAGTTCGAGGCGTTCACGCCGTACCACTACTCAACCTACGAGGAGGAGGACGAAGTCCGACCCTCCGAGCGCGAGCGGGTGATCATCCTCGGCTCGGGCCCGAACCGCATCGGGCAGGGCATCGAGTTCGACTACTGCTGCGTGCACGCCTCCATGTCGCTGCGCGACGCCGGGTACGAGACGGTCATGATCAACTGCAACCCCGAGACGGTCTCGACGGACTACGACACCTCGGACCGGTTGTACTTCGAACCGTTGACCGCCGAGGACGTGGCCAACGTGCTTGAAGCCGAACAGGGCGCCGGCGGCCGGGTGGTGGGCGTCATCGTGTCGCTCGGGGGGCAGACGCCGCTCAAGTTGGCGGGCTCGCTCCCGCCCGGTCTCGTCTTGGGCACCAGCCCGGCCTCCATCGATCTGGCCGAGGATCGTGAGCGGTGGAACGCGCTCTGTGGATCGCTGGACATCCCGCAGCCGCCGGGGGGGACCGCCACCACGACCGCCGAGGCCCTGTCCATTGCCGGTGCGGTGGGCTATCCGGTGCTGCTGCGCCCGAGCTATGTCCTCGGTGGGCGGGCCATGGAGATCGTCTACGACGATGACGGGGTTCGCCGGGTCATGCAGGCGCTCACCACGGGTGTGTTGACGCGGGAGGGCGGCGTCACGGCCGAACGGCCGGTGCTGGTCGACCGCTTCCTGGAGGACGCGGTCGAGGTCGACGTGGATGCCGTGCGCGACGACGCGGGCGAAATCCTCATCGGTGGCGTCATGGAGCACGTCGAGGAGGCCGGCGTGCACTCGGGAGACTCCGCCTGTGCCCTGCCGCCGCAGTCGCTGTCGGAGGAGGTGCTGGCCGATCTCGACCGGCACACCCGGTCACTGGCCGACGCGCTGTCGGTGTGCGGCCTCATCAACGTGCAGTACGCCGTCAAGGACGGCCAGGTCTACGTCCTCGAAGCCAACCCGCGGGCCAGCCGGACGGTCCCGTTCGTGGCCAAGGCGACCGGCGTCCCACTGGCCATGGTGGCCTCCCGGGTGATGGTTGGCCAGACCCTGGCCCAGTTGCGCCAGGAGGGCCTGCTGCCCGGCGATGCCGTCGGCGCGGTGCCGACCCTCGACCACGTGAGCGTCAAGGAAGCCGTGCTGCCCTTCGACCGGTTCCCCGGGGTCGACACGCTCCTCGGACCCGAGATGCGCTCGACCGGGGAGGTCATGGGCATCGACGTCAACTTCGGCACGGCCTTCGTCAAGAGCCAGATGGCGGCCGGGACCCGCCTGCCCGAGAGCGGGACGGTCTTCCTCTCGCTGGCCGACCGGGACAAGCCGAGCGGTTTGGCGGTCGCCCGGGCCTTCAGTGCCATGGGTTTCTCGATCGCCGCCACCCTCGGGACCGCCGGCTACTTCCGCTCCCACGGGCTCGAGGTGGACACCTTGGTGGCCAAGGTGGGGGAGGAGGGGGTGGCGTCCGACGCGGTGGAGCTGATCGCCCAGGGCAAGGTGCAGCTGGTCATCAACACCCCGCGGGGCCTCGGGCCGCGCGCCGACGGGCAGCACATCCGCATGGCGTCGGTGACGTACCACGTGCCCTGCCTCACCACGCTCGCCGCCGCCCGCGCCGCCGCGGGTGGCATGGCCGACGCGCGGTCGCACCCGCTGGTGGTGCGCTCGCTGCAGGAGCTGCACCATGGGGTGGGCCGGCCGTCCCAGTTGGATGACGCATCGCGATGAGCAACGGGTCGGCCGGCGGCGGACTGGCCACCGACGTGGGTTCGGTTCGACTGCCCAATCCGGTCATGACCGCTTCGGGCACGGCGGGCCACGGGATCGAGTTGGCCGACTACGGCGACCTGTCGGCGTTGGGCGCGGTGGTCGTCAAGTCGTTGTCGGTGCGCGCGTGGCCCGGCAACCCTGCGCCGCGGGTGCACGAGGTTGGGACCGGGATGCTCAACAGCGTCGGACTGCAGGGACCCGGCCTTCGGGCGTGGCTCGAGCACGAGCTGCCCGCGCTCACCGCGCTCGGGGCGCGGGTGGTGGTGAGCATCTGGGGCCAGTCGGTGGCCGACTATGCCGCCGCGGCCGCGCTCCTGGCTGAGGCGAATCGGGGCGGCTCGGCCCTCGTCGCCGTCGAGGTCAACGTGAGCTGCCCGAACCTGGAGGACCGCTCCCGCATGTTCGCCCACTCGGCTGCCGCCACCGCCGAGGTAGTGGCGGCCACCGAGTGCGGGTTGCCCCGCTGGGCCAAGTTGAGCCCCAACGTGCCCGACGTGACCGAGATAGCCGGGGCCGCCCTCACCGCGGGGGCCGAGGGGCTGACCCTGGTCAACACCCTGCTCGGCCTGGCCCTCGACCTGAAGACGGGGCGCCCCGTGCTCGGGGCCGGTGGGGGAGGACTGTCGGGTGAGGTGGTGCACCCGGTGGCGGTTCGCGCCGTGTGGGAGTGCCGAGTCGCCTTTCCCGGGGCCGCCATCGTGGGCGTCGGCGGGGTCGCCTCGGGTGCGGACGCGGTGGAGTTCTTGCTGGCCGGCGCGGACGCCGTGCAGGTCGGGACGGCGACCTTCCGCGACCCGCGGGCCCCGTGGAAGGTGCTGCGCCAGGTGTCGCGCTGGTGCGCGCGCCAGAGGACGACCGTGGCGGCGCTGCGCCAGCACGCCCAAGGAGGAGACGGTGCCTGACCCGACCCAGCCGGGCTTCGCCGCCCGCGTCGCCGCCGCGGTCGATCGCCGCGGACCCCTGTGTGCCGGCGTCGATCCCTCCACGGACCTCCTGCGCGCCTGGGGCCTCAAGGACGATGTGACGGGCCTGCGCGCCTTCTGCCAGATCTGCGTCGAGGCCTTTGGCGATGCCGTTCCCGTCATCAAGCCGCAGCTCGCCTTTTTCGAGCGCCACGGCTCGGCGGGACTGGCTGTGTTCGAACAGCTGCTGGTCGACGCGGCCGCGGCGGGGCTCATCGTGATCGCCGACGCCAAGCGGGGCGACATCGATTCGACGGCGGCCGCCTACGCCGACGCGTGGGTGGGAGCGTCGAGTCCCCTGGCCGCCGACGCGGTGACCGTGCATGCCTATCTCGGTCTGGCCGCCCTCGCCCCCCTCGTCCTCATGGCCGGGACGACCGGCAAAGGGGTCATCGTGGTCACCCGAAGCTCGAACCCCGAAGGGCGGTCGCTCCAAGAGGCCGTGACGAGTTCGGGCACCACCGTGGAGGAGTCGCTGCTGGCCGAGATCTCGGCGTGGAACGGGTCGGGCCGGGTGCCCAGGGGGACGGTCGGCGCGGTGATCGGGGCGACCCTGCCGAAGTCGACCTTCCCGTTATCCCAGCTGGGAGGGGTAATTCTTGCCCCCGGGTTGGGCCAGCAGGGGGCACGTCCCGAGGACCTTGCGGAGCGATTCGGCGACTGCGAGCCGGGCCAGGTCTTGGCCAGTACCTCGCGATCGTTGCTCGCGGCGGGACCGGACCCGACCGAGTTGGGCCGGGCCGCGGTGGAGTTGGGCGGAGAGCTCTGCCGGCTGATGCGCTGAGTTGGGCTTTCGAAGATGAACGGCCCGAATGGAGGCGCTATGGTCTCGCCCATGCCGCAACCTCCCGCACTCACACCCGAGCAGCGCGCTGCTGCACTGGAAAAGGCCGCCAGGGTTCGCCGTGAGCGGGCCGAGGTCAAAGAGAAGCTCAAGAACGGCAACATCTCGCTGGCGCAGCTGCTCACGCAGGCGGACGGCGACGAGACGGTCGGCAAGATGAAAGTGGTCTCGGTCCTCGAGTCCCTGCCCGGCTTGGGCAAGGTGAAGGCGCGTCGCCTCATGGAGACCGTCGGCATCAGCGACAGCCGTCGGTTGCAGGGCTTGGGTGCCAAGCAGCGGGACTCGCTGCTCAAAGAGACTGCGCGCTGATCCACTGATCTTCGTGCTCATCGGCCCCGGCGGGGCCGGTAAGGGCACGTTGGCCGCGGAACTCGTCGCAACAGATCCCACCCTCTGGCTGAGCCGGAGTTGGACCACCCGCGAGCCGCGCCCGGGCGAGCGCGAGCGTAAGGCGTACCAGTTCGTCGACCGGGCCACCTTCGAGGACGCCATCGCCGAAGGTGGCTTCTTCGAATGGGCCGAGTTCCTCGGTCATCTGATGGGCACGCCCATCCCGAGTCCGCCCGCGGGAGCCGACGTCCTCCTCGAGATCGACGTGCAGGGCGCCGAGCAGGTCGTGGCCAAGCGGCCAGACGCCACGGTGATCCTGCTGCTGCCGCCCTCACTCGAGGTGCAGGCGGCCCGGCTCGCGGCGCGGGGGGACGACGACGAGCACATCGCACGCCGGGTGGCCAAGGGCGTCGAGGAAGTGGAGCGTGGGCGCCAGATCGCGTCGTTTACCGTGGTCAACGACGACCTGCGTCAGGCTCTGGGTGAGCTGACGGCTATAGTTGATCGGACTCGAACGGCTGCTTCTCGCGCCGCGACCCCGGAGGACACCTAATGGCCCAAGGCCGCAACACGCTCATGGATCCACCCATTGAGGATCTGCTGGACAAGGTGGACTCGAAGTTCACGCTGGTTGCCCTCGGCTCGGCCCGCGCCCGCCAGGTGAACTCCTATTACAACAGCCTGGGCGAGGGCCTCGGCAAGGTCGTACCGCCGCAGGTGGCTTCGGTCTCGGGCAAGCCCGTGTCGATCGCGTTCGAAGAGATTGCCGCCGGCAAGGCGACCTACTCCCGCCCCGACCCCGAAGAGGAAGCTGCGCTGGCCGCGGCCCTGGCCGAGGCCGAGGCGGCCGCCGAAGAGGGCGGGCTGAGCGAGGTCGTCGTCGAGGCCGGCGACGAGAGCGACCCACCCGCGAGCTAGTCGCTCACGGCGCGGCGCGGAGCGGAGCCGATGACCGAGGATCTCGACAGGCGCCAACCCAGGGTCGTCCTGGGTGTGTGCGGCGGCATCGCGGCGTACAAGGCCGTCGAGGTCTGCCGGCGCCTCGTCGACGACGGCGTGCACGTCACCCCCGTACTCACCGACGAGGCCACCCGATTCGTCGGTGCGGTGACCTTCTCCGCGCTGGCCTCCGAGCCAGTGCAGCGCTCCCTCTGGGACGAGGCGTCGCCCATTCCGCACACCCGACTGGGCCAGCGGGCCGACCTCATCGTGGTGGTGCCCGCCACGGCGCACTTCATCGCGCGCGCCGCCGCTGGGCTGGCCGACGACCTCCTGACGGCGACGCTGCTCGCCACCCGGGCCCCGGTGCTGATCTGCCCGGCCATGCACACCGAGATGTGGGAGCACCCATCGGTGCGGGAGAACCTGGACACCTTGCAACGGCGGGGCGTGCTCGTCGAACCGCCCGAGAGCGGCCACCTGGCCGGGGGGGACGAGGGCGAGGGCCGCCTGGCCGATCCCGCCGTGATTGTGGCGCGCGTCCTGGCCGTGCTCGGCGAGGGTCACGGTGACGGTGCGCAGCCCCTCCTCGCGGGCGACCTGTCGGGACAGCACGTGGTGGTGAGCGCCGGCGGCACCCGGGAGCCGCTCGATCCGGTCCGCTTCATCTCCAACCGCTCCTCGGGCAAGCAGGGGCACGCCGTCGCCGAAGCCGCGGCGCGCCGCGGCGCCACCGTCACCTTGGTGACCTCGTCGGGGCGTGCGCTGTCGCCCGCCGCCCGGCCCGCCGTCACCCGCATCGAGGTGGAGACCGCAGCCGAGATGGAGGCCACGCTCGAGAACCTGTTCCCGACGGCCGACGTGCTGGTCATGGCGGCCGCGGTCGCCGACTTCCGCCCCAAGGCACCAGCCGAGGCCAAGCTCTCCACCGAGGACGGGATCCCCGAGATCGTGCTGGAGCCGACGCCCGACATCCTGGCGGGACTGGTCGCCCGGCGGCGGCCCGGCCAGGTGCTGGTCGGCTTCGCCGCGGAGACGCACGACGTCCTCGCCCGCGGTCGCCGGAAACTCGACCGCAAGGGTGTCGACCTCCTGGTCGTTAACGATGTCAGTGCCCCCGGGGTCGGATTCGACCATGACACCAACGCGGTGACCATCCTCAGCACCGGCGGCAGCGCGACAGAAATCGCACTGACCTCCAAGAATGCAGTGGCCGATGCCGTATTGGATAGGGTGATCCTCCACCAGAGAGAGAAGCGGAGCTCGACGTGAAAACGACCTTCACCTCGGAATCAGTCACCGAGGGACACCCCGACAAGATGGCGGACCAGGTGTCCGACGCCGTGCTCGACGCCATTCTGGAGGGCGATCCCGACAGCCGGGTGGCCTGCGAGACGCTGCTGACCACCGGTCTGGTCGTCGTCGCCGGCGAGGTCACCACCTCGACCTACGTCGACATCCCGGCCATCGTGCGCGACACCGTGTGCGAAATTGGGTACGACAACGACGCCTACGGCTTCAACGGCAAGACCTGCGGCGTGCTCGTCTCGCTCGACGCGCAGTCGCCTGACATCGCGCAGGGCGTGGACACCGCCTTCGAGTTCCGCACCGGGGCCGGGGGCGAGGACACGCTCAACGCCCAGGGCGCCGGCGACCAGGGGATGATGTTCGGCTACGCCTGCGACGAGACGCCCGATCTCATGCCACTGCCCATCTGGTTGGCCCACCGCCTCTCCGAGCGGCTGGCCCAGGTGCGGCGGGCTGGCGCCATTTCCTACTTGCGACCTGACGGCAAGACGCAGGTTTCGGTGGTCTACGAGAACGGCCGCCCCGTGCGGATCGATACCGTGCTCATCTCGACCCAGCACGCGCCGGGCGTCGACCTCGAGGAGGAGCTGCTGCCCGATCTGACCGAGCACGTCATCAACCCGCTCCTCCCGACCGACCTCGACATCTCCGACGTCCGCATCTTCGCCAACCCCACCGGGATCTTCGAGCTCGGCGGGCCACACGCCGACACCGGTCTGACCGGCCGCAAGATCATCGTGGACACCTACGGCGGGATGGCCCGTCACGGCGGCGGTGCCTTCTCGGGCAAGGACCCCTCCAAGGTCGACCGCTCCGCGGCCTACGCGGCCCGCTGGGTGGCCAAGCACGTCGTGGCGGCCGGCGCGGCCAAGCGGTGCGAGGTCCAGGTGGCGTACGCCATCGGCGTGGCCCACCCGGTCTCCCTCCTGGTCGAGACGTTCGGCTCGGAGACCGTCGACCCCGAGAAGATCTCCGAGGCCGTGCGCGCCGTGTTCGATCTTCGCCCGGCCGCCATCGCGCGTGACCTGGATCTGCGCCGCCCGATCTACAAGAAGACGGCGGCCTACGGTCACTTCGGCCGGTCCGAGAAGGAGTTCACCTGGGAGGCCACGCCGCGGATCGACGACCTGCGGTCCGCGTTGGGCCTCTGATCCACCCCTGACTGGAGACGCCGCGCCGGGCCACCGCGTCGTGCGCGTGCGCACCGATGTGGCGGCGTTGCCCAAGACGTTCGACTACGCCGTCCCCGAACAGTGGGACCACGCGGTCACGGTCGGTAGCCGCGTCCGCATCCTCCTCCACGGCCGCCGGGTCGGCGGCTGGGTGGTGGAGGACGACGTCACCCCGCCCGAGGGGATCGCACCCCAACCGTTGGCGCTGTGGTCGGGGTGGGGACCCCCACCGGCCGTGGTGGCCCTGGCCGAGTGGGCTGCCTGGCGCTGGGCCGGCCCGGCGTCGTTCTTCCTGCGGGCGGCGTCACCCGAGAAGGCCGTCCGCGCCCTACCGGTACCGCCGCCGATCCGCCCGGGCCCGCCCACCCCGGCCACGCCCCTCGGTGGGTTGGCCCAGCGCGTGGCCGGCGCGGGAGAGCCCGCCCTGCTCCGGCTCGCCCCCTCCACCGACCTGCTCGACCTGGTGCTGGCCGTGTTGAACGATCCCGCCACGTCGACCCGCCCCGGTTCGGTGCTGGTGCTCGTCCCTTCGGTCGGCTGGGCCGAGCGGCTGACCGACCGCCTGGTGCGGCGCGGGGTCGCCGCCACCACCGATTGGGCCGAGGCCCGGAGCGGCTGGCCCGTCGTTGTGGGCAGCCGAGCCGCCGCCTGGTCCCCGTTGCCGCAACTGGCGGCGGCGGTCGTCCTCGATGCCCATGACGAGTCCTACCGCGAGGAGAGCGCCCCGACCTACAACGCGGTCGAGACAGTGGCCGAGCGGGCCCGGCGCGAGGGCGCGCTCTGCGTCCTCACCTCACCGGCACCGCCGGTGGCGCTCAGCGCCGGCCGGTCGGTGGTGGCACTGCCGCCGGCGGCCGAGAAGGCCGGGTGGGCGACGCTCCAGTGCGTGGACCGGCGCGGCGCCGATCCCCACGAGGGCTTGTTCTCGCCCGAGTTCGTCCGCCTGGCCCGCGCCGTGCTCGACGACGCCGCCCAACTGGCGGAACGGGGGCCCCTGGTGTGCGTCTTCAACCGGATCGGCCGGGCCCGCCTGCTCGCCTGCGTGCGCTGCGGGGAACTGGCCCAATGCACCCGCTGCGGTGCCGCGGTGCGCCAGGTCGAGGGCGGGCTTCGCTGCCCGCGCTGCGAGGAGGAGCGTCCCCTGGTCTGCGCCGCCTGCGGCGGACTGCGCCTCAAGACGCTCAGGGTCGGGGTGAGCCGGCTGCGCGAGGAAGTGGCCGCCCTGCTCGGCGCCGAGGTGGCCGAGGTGTCCGGTGCGGTCGAGGCGGGCGCCACGAACGGTGCGCCGGTCCTCATGGGAACCGAAGCCGTCCTGCACCGGGTGCGGCGGGCCTCGGCCGTCGTCTTCCTCGACATCGATCTCCACCTGCTGGCGCCCCGCTTCAGTGCCACCGACGAGACGGTCGCCCTCTTGGCCCGCTCCTCGCGGCTGGTGGGACCCCGGCCCGATGGGCCCGAGTCCGCCCGGATCCTGGTGCAGACCCGCGTGCCGGACCACCCGGTGCTCCGGGCGCTCGGTCGAGGCACCCCGGAGCTCCTGGCCGCCGACGAGGAGGCGATGCGCCGCGAGGCCGGGCTGCCACCGTTCGTCGCCCTGGCCCTCGTGTCGGGTCCATTGGCGCCGACCTATCTGGCGGACGTCCGAGCCCTCGCCGGGTCGAGCGACCCCGCGAGATCCAGACCCCCCACGGTCTCCGAGCTGGCCGACGACCGTTTCCTGGTCCGTGCCGCGGACCACCGGGCGCTGTGCGACCTCCTGGCCGAGGTGCCCCGCCCCTCGGGGCGAGGGCTGCGGATCGAGGTCGACCCCGTCACCCTCTGAGGATGGCCCCCGGAACCGCACCGGTAGAATGCCGGGATGCCCTTGACGATTCGGCAGTACGGCGATCCCGTGCTCAAGGAGGCCACCAAAGAGGTGGTGGAGATCGACGGCAAGGTGGCGTCGCTGGTCGATTCCATGATCGAGACGATGTACGACGCCCCCGGCACCGGCCTGGCCGCCAACCAGATCGGCGTGCAGCGGAGGATCTTCGTCTACGACATCGGCGACGGCGCCCGCCCGGTGATCAACCCGCGCATCGTCGAGTCCGACGGTGAGTGGACCTACGACGAGGGCTGCCTCTCGATCCCCGGCTTGAGTTGGGAGATCGTGCGCCCCAACGCGGTGCACCTGGTGGGCCTCGACCTCGACGGCAACGAGATCTCCATTGAGGCCACTGAACTCGAGGGCCGGGTCTTCCAGCACGAGCTGGACCACCTCGACGGCATCCTGCTGGTGGAGCGGCTCAACGACGACCAGCGCAAGGAGGCCCTCAAGGTCCTCCGCGCCCGCACCCTCGAGTTGCCGCCCCGCGACGCCGACGGCCTGGCGTCGCTCTTCACCAAGTAGCCCGCCACTCCCTCCCGCTCCACCACACCACCCGGCGCCCAGGCGTCCCGCCTGTCCTACGGTGGTCCGGTGGCCCGCCTCGCCTTCCTCGGCACACCCGCCATGGCGGTGCCCCCACTGCGCGCCCTGGTCGAGGCCAACCACGAGATTGCGCTCTGCATCACCCGGCCGGATCGTCGGCGTGGCCGCGGCGGGGCCGTCACGCCGAGCCCGGTCAAGGAGGCCGCTCTCGAGCTTGGCATCCCGGTCGCCCACTCGCTCGATGACTTGGCAGCCTCGGGGGCCGAACTGGCGGTGGTGGTGGCCTACGGGCGCATCATCCCGCCGGCCGTGCTGGCCACGACGCCCATGGTCAACCTGCACTTCTCCCTCCTGCCCCGGTGGCGGGGGGCGGCCCCGGTCGAACGGGCCATCCTGGCCGGCGACACCCAGACCGGCGTGTGCGTCATGGCGGTCGAGGAGGGCCTCGATACAGGTCCCGTCTACGCCCGCCGTGCCGTCGCGTTGCCCGATCACCTCTATCTGCAGTCGTTGCGCGACGAGCTGGTCGAGGTCGGGAGCGTGCTGCTGGTCGACACGCTGGCCGCCGGCGTCGACGGACTCCCCACGCCCCGGGCCCAGGAAGGGACGCCGACGACGGCGGAGAAAGTCACCAGCGAGGATCTCCACCTGCACTGGGCCGAGACGGCGACGCAGCTGCACCGGGTGGTGCGCCTGGAGCGTGCCTGGACGACCTTCCGGGGCAAGCGGCTGCGCGTCCTGCGGGCCAGCCCACTCGGCGAGGTGCAGCCGGCCGGCCCCCCGGGATCGTTGGCGGGCACCGAGGTGAGCACGGGGCGGGGGATACTGCGCCTCGAGCGGGTGCAGCCGGAGAGTCGAACGCCTATGTCCGCGGAGGAGTGGGTCCGGGGCATCCACCCCTCGGTCGGGGAGCGCCTCGACGGCGACCTACCATGACTCCGGTGACGGTGACTCCGATCGACGGGTGGAATCCGGATCAGTACGAGCGCTTCCGCTCCCAACGGAGGGAGCCGTTCGACGATCTGCTTGACCTCTGCACGCCGGTTCCCGAGGGGCGGATCGTCGACCTCGGGTGCGGGACCGGCGATCTGACCGCCGAGGTACACCGGCAGATGCAGGCGGCCGAGACGGTGGGAGTCGACTCGTCCGAATCGATGTTGGCCCGGGCCACCGCCGATCACGCCGACGTGGCCGGGCTCTCGTTCGAGCTGGGCGACATCTCGACCTGGCTCGGCAAGGACCTCGACCTCGTCATCGCCAACGCGTCGCTGCAATGGGTGGACGACCATCTGAGCCTGCTGGCCCGGATGCGCACCGCCCTGGCCGAAGGTGGGCAACTGGCCTTCCAGGTGCCGGCCAACTACCGCCACCCGTCCCATCTGCTGGCCCGACAGGTGGCCAACGAGCCCCCGTTCATCGACGCCCTCGACGGTGACGTGCCGTCGGACCGGGGTCGCTTCGTCCTGTCGCCCGAGATCTACGCCGACCTACTCTACGAGTTGGGGGCCCGCGACCAAGTGGTCCGCATGGAGGTCTACGGCCATGAGCTCTCCTCCACGGGCGACGTGGTCGAATGGGTGATGGGAACCCTGCTCACGCCGTACCGGAGCCGGCTCACCGAGGAGATGTTCGAGGCCTTCGTGGACCGCTACCGGGAACTCCTGCTCGAAGAGCTGGGGGAGCGCGAGCCCTACTTCTACGGGTTCCGCCGCATCGTGTGCTGGGCCCGCTTCGGCTGAGCCCTGAACCGCCGGTGACCACCCGCCAACCCACACGGCCGACCCGCGACCCCGGGCGTCCCGGCACCATCCGCATCGCCCCCTCGGTGCTGTCGGCCGACTTCGGTGCGCTGGCCGAGCAGGTGGGGGAGGTGGCGCCGGTCGCCGACTGGCTCCACGTCGACGTCATGGACGGTCACTTCGTTCCGAACCTGACATTGGGCCCGCCGGTGGTGGCATCCCTGAGGCGGCACACCCCGCTTTACTTCGACTGCCACCTGATGATGACCAATCCCGGCCCGTACCTCGAGGACTTCGCCGCCGCGGGGGCCGACGGCTGCACGGTGCACGTCGAGATCGGGGGCACCGACGAGCTCATCGAGCAGATGCGAGACCTCGGCCTGCGGGTCGGCGTGGCCCTCAACCCAGATTCGCCCTTCGACGCCGTGGCCCCCTATCTGGACAAGGTGGACCTGGTGCTGTGCATGACGGTGTTCCCGGGCTTCGGGGGTCAGGCCTTCATGGCCGAGGTCCTCGAGAAGGTTCGCCAGGTGAGAGACGCGGTCACCACCGGATCCCTCCCGGTCGACATCGAGGTCGACGGGGGGATCGACCCCGCCACCGCGCCGCGGGCCGCCGAGGCGGGCGCCAACGTGTTCGTTGCCGGCAGTTCCATCTTCGGACGGGCGCGGCCCTGGGAGGCGGCCAACGAGATCCGGGACGCCGTCAACGTGACGAAAGCGTGACGATCGCGAACATTGTGATCACTGCGGGACGGCGCGACGAATTGTTGTCTCCCGTGGGTTACACCGATAGATATTCGCCAGACGCGGTGTGATACTGCCCCCGTGAAGCGAGCCGTGGTGGCCGGTGGCGGAATTCTCGGGACATGGCACGCGCTGGAGCTCTGCCGGGCCGGCTACTCGGTGCAGCACCTCGAGGCCGACGCCGCCCCCACTGGCGCCTCGGTGCGCAACTTCGGCCTGATCTGGGTCAGCGGTCGCCGCGCCGGCGCTGAACTCGACGCGGCACAGCGGTCGCGGCGGCGCTGGGAGGAGATCGCCGAGGATGTGCCGGGCATCGGGTTCCGGCCGACGGGCTCCCTCACGCTGGCGGCCACCGACGGTGAGCGCAAGGTCATGGAGGCCTTCGCCGAGCATCCGGACGCGGCCGACCGCTCGATCGCTTTCCTCGAGCCGGACCAGGTGGCGTCCATCAACCCCGCAGTCAAGGGTGCGATCACCGGCGCGCTCCACTGCGCCGACGACGCGGTGGTCGAGCCTCGGCTGGCGCTCGCCGCCCTGCGCAATTACCTGCTGGCCAAGGGGGCGTACGCCTTCCATCCCGGCCGCCGGGTGGTGGGCCTCGAGGCGCAGGCCCTGGTCGACGCCAGCGGGACCCGTTGGGAGGCCGACCTCCTCGTGGTGGCCACCGGAGCGGCCTTCGACCACCTGCCCGGCACCGAGCATCTGGCGGCGCAACTGAGCCGGGTTCGCCTCCAGATGATGGAGACGGCGCCGTTCGGCCAACGGATGACGACCTCCCTGGCCGACGCCGACACGCTGCGGTACTACCCGGCCTACGAGGTCGTTCCCCTCGACCCGCTGGGGGCCCAGAGTCTGGTGGCGGCCGAGCATCACCTACAGCTTCTCGTGGTGCAGCGGCCGGACGGCGGCTTGACGATCGGCGACACCCACGCCTATCAGGAGCCGTTCGACTTCGCGCTCAGCGAGGCGCCGTCGGTCGAACTGCTGGACCGTACGGCGCGGCTGTTGGGCTCGCCCCTCCCCGCCGTGGTGCGGCGCTGGGAGGGCGTCTACGCCCGCTGCAGCGGCGACCAGGTGTGCGCCCGCCAGGAACTCAGTCCCGGGGTGTGGATGGTCACCGGGCCCGGTGGGCGCGGCATGACCTGTGCCCCCGCCATCGCCGCCGATACTCTCAGCGCGGCGGGAGCGGCCTGAGATGATCGGTCACTACGCCCTGGCCTGCCTCGACATGGCGGGCACCACCGTGCGCGACGACGGCGCCGTCGACGAGGCCTTCACCGAGGCGCTGCTCTCCGTCGGCGTCGAGCAGGGGAGCGAGCGGTTCGCCACGGCTCGCGTCTACGTGCAGGAGACGATGGGCCAGTCCAAGGCCGACGTGTTCGCCGCGCTGCTCGACGGTGACGCCGCCGCCCGCGCCACGGCCGCCTTCGCCATGGCATACGAGCGCATCGTCGCCGACGGGCGGGTGTCGGCCATCCCCGGTGCCGTCGATGTCTTCGACGCCCTGCGGGTCGGCGGGGTCAAGGTGTGCCTCACGACCGGCTTCGCCCCCTCGACCCGGGACAGCCTGATCGAGCGGCTGGGCTGGGCCGACCACATCGACCTGGCGCTCTCGCCGGCCGACTGCGGCCGGGGCCGGCCCGAGCCCGACATGATCTTCGGGGCCATGGACCGGCTCGGAGTCACCGACGCGGCGGCCGTGGCGGTGGTGGGCGACACCACCAGCGATCTCGAGGCGGGCGCCAAGGCCGGCGCGGGTGCCGTCATCGGCGTGCTCACCGGGGCCCACGACAAGGCAACGCTCTCCGCCGCACCACATACCGACCTCATCGAGGACATCACCAGTCTCATCGGAGTCTTGACCCGCAGCTGAAGTTCAGTACCAGAACCGAACCCTATGAAAGGAATCGACAAATGCTTCTACGTCCGCGCGCCCTGTTAGCAGGTGCCGCCGCCTTGACGCTCGGTGCCACGCTGAGCGGCGTCGCGCCGTCCTCGGCTGGTGCGACCAACTCGGCCAAGGCGACCTCGGCTGCCGCCTTCGGTGGCCTGTCGGGCCTCGTGACCGCGGCGAAGAAGGAGGGGAAGCTGAACGTCATCACCCTCCCGGCTGACTGGGCCAACTACGGCAACATCATCAAGGACTTCGAGAAGAAGTACGGCATCAAGATCACGTCGGAGAACCCCGACGGCAGCAGCCAGGACGAGATCAACGCGGTCAACCAGCTCAAGGGCCAGTCCCGCGCCCCCGACGTGCTCGACATGGGGACGGCCTTCGCCATCACGGCCGCCAAGGACGGCCTGTTGGCGCCCTACAAGGTGGCCAGCTGGAGCAGCATCCCCTCCAACGCCAAGGCGTCGAACGCCGACTGGTGGGACGACTACGGCGGGTACGTGGCCATCGGCTACAACCCCAAGGTGGTGACGACGCCGCCGAAGTCCTTCAAGGATCTGCTCAAGCCGATCTACAAGAACCAGGTCGCCATCAACGGCAACCCGACCCAGGCCAGCGCCGCCTTCTCGGCCGTGTACGCGGCCGCCTTGGCCAACGGTGGTTCCCTCAACAACATCCAGCCCGGCATCGACTACTTCCAGAAGCTGAGCCAGGCGGGGAACTTCGTGCCGGTGCAGGCGGGCGCCTCGACCGTGGAGAGCGGCCAGACGCCCATCGTCATATGGTGGGACTACCTACAGGCCTCGGAGATCGCGGCCCAGGTCCCCGGTTGGAAGATCGTCATCCCGACCGACGGTCACTACGCCGCCTATTACAGCCAGGCCATCAGCGCCACGGCGCCGCACCCGGCGGCGGCTCGCCTGTGGGAGGAGTACCTCTACTCGGTGACCGGGCAGAACCTCTGGCTCCAGGGCGCGGCCCGGCCCATTGAGCTGACCAGCCTGGTCAAGAACAAGACGGTGGACCAGAAGGCCTACGCCGCCCTACCCCCGGCCCCCAAGGGCAGCATCACCTTTCCCACTGAGGCGCAGATGACCGCGGCGCAGACCCTGGTCACGCAGAATTGGGCCTCGGCCACCGGGGGATGACGCTGGCCACCGCCACCGAGCAGGCCCGGCCCAGGAAGCTGAAGCGATCAGGGGTCATCGCCGCACTGGGACTCGTCCCGTTCGGTGTGTACACCTTTCTCTTCCTGGGCCTGCCTGCCCTGGCGGTCGTGATCGGCGCCTTCCAGAGCCCCGACGGCGGCTGGACGTTCAGCAACATCTCCATCGCCTCGCGTGGGGTGTACGCCCACGGGTTCGAGACCACGATTGAGCTGGCCCTGATGACCTCCATCGTCCCCGGCCTGGCCGGGGTGGTGATCGCCAACGCGGTGCTGACCATGAAAAGGGGATCGGCGCTGCGACGGATCGTCTCCACTGCCTCGGGTGTCTTCGCCAACTTCGGTGGCGTCCCGCTGGCCTTCCTCTTCATCGCCTCGCTGGGGACGACGGGCATCGTCACCAATTGGTTCAACTCGGCGGGACTGCACATTTACGAGCACGGCTTCACCATCTACAAGCTGACCGGCGTGGCCATCGTCTACGCCTACTTCCAGATTCCCTTGATGATCCTGGTCATCACGCCGGCCCTGGAAGGGCTGCGCCAGTCGTGGCGGGAGGCCGCCACCGGACTGGGCGCCCGGGGCTGGCAGTACTGGCGGTACGTCGGCGGGCCCGTCCTCTTCCCCTCGTTCCTGGGTGGGGTGCTCCTGCTCTTCGGCAGCGCGCTCTCGGCGTACGCCACCGCGGACGCCCTGACCAGCGGCAGCATCGCCCTCACCTCCATCCAGATCGGCTCGTTCCTCAACGGCAATGTCCTGGCCGGCCAGCAGAACGTCGGCAAGGCCCTCGGCCTGGGCCTCATCGTGGTCATCGCGGTGGTCATGGTCTTCTACTCCCTCCTGCAGCGACGGGCGTCCCGATGGTTGCGCTAGGTCTCGAGCCGTCGGCCGGCCTTGACGTAGACGACGGGCGCCCGGCCCAGCCGACCACGGCCGAGCGGCTGCGCCGCATCGCCTGGTGGCGGGGGATCGTGCTCATCTTGACCGGGCTGTTCTTCCTGGTGCCGATCTACGCCGCCCTGCGCTTCGCCCTGTCCACCTTCACCGGCGGCTTCAGCTTCAGCGCCTTCAGCTCCATTCCCCACCAGCAGGGCTTCGGGGACGCCTTCAGCCTCTCGGTGCGCCTGGCCGTCATGACCACCCTCATCACCCTCGGCCTCATGGTGCCCACCACGGTCTACGTCCACCTGCGCTTCCCCGGGCTTCGCCGTCTCTTCGACGGCATCACCATCATCCCTATCGTCATCCCGCCGGTGGTGCTCATCGTCGGCGTGCTCCAGGTCTCGCCCACCTTCCTCAAGGGGACGCCCTACCTGTTGGGGCTCGAGTACACCGTGCTGGCCATGCCGTTCGTCTACCGCTCGCTCGATGCCGGACTGCGGGCCATCGACCTCACCACCCTGGTCGAGGCCTCCCGTTCGCTGGGCAGCCGTTGGACCTCCACCCTGCTCCGGGTGGTGGTGCCCAACCTGCGCTCCGCCCTGCTCTCGGCCACCGTGCTCACCGTCGCCCTGGTCCTGGGCGAGTTCACCATGGCCAGCCTGGACCAGTACCAGACGGTGCCGGTGTGGATCGTCGCCTTCGACGACCAGAACGCCCATATCTCGGTGGCGGTCTCCCTGGTATCCCTGGTGGGAACCTGGGTCGTGCTGCTGGCCATCTCC
Organism: Acidimicrobiales bacterium; assembly: GCA_036502025.1. Taxonomy (GTDB): domain Bacteria; phylum Actinomycetota; class Acidimicrobiia; order Acidimicrobiales; family RAAP-2; genus Bog-473. The sequence continues at coordinate 34,205 of DASXZJ010000139.1, forward strand.
TCCCTCGACCTGCGCCGGATCCGGCGCGCCGCCCTGCTGCGAAAGGATGTCGCCGCATGACGACGACCGCCCCATCTGACGCCACCGACCGCGGACAGACCGGAGCCACGGTCGAGTTGCACGGCCTGCGCCGCCGCTTCGGGGCCACCCAGGCGCTCGACGGCTTCACCCTCACCCTGCAGCCGGGCGAGCTGGTCGCCCTCCTTGGCCCGTCGGGCTGCGGCAAGACCACCGCACTGCGCGTGCTGGCCGGCTTCGAGACGGTTGACAACGGCCGGGTGGTGGTCGACGGGGTGGACCAGTCCCGCATCCCGGCCCAGCGGCGCGACATGGGCATGGTCTTCCAGAGCTACAGCCTGTTCCCCAACATGACGGCGCAGGACAACGTCGCCTTCGGGCTGCGCATCCGCAAGATGCCGACGCCCCGCCGCCGTGAGCGGGCCTTGGAGATCCTCGAACTCGTGGGTCTCGAGGGGGAGGCGGACAAGTTCCCCCACCAGATGTCGGGTGGCCAGCAGCAACGGGTGGCCCTGGCCCGGGCCCTGGCCATTGAGCCACGGGTCCTCCTGCTCGACGAGCCGCTCTCCGCGCTCGACGCCAAGGTCCGGGTGCAGCTGCGCGAGCAGATCCGCGTCCTGCAGACCCGGCTCAAGATCACCACCCTCTTCGTCACCCACGACCAGGAGGAGGCGCTCTCCATGGCCGACCGCGTCTGCGTCATGCGTTCGGGCCGCATCGAGCAGGTCGACGTGCCGGCCACGCTCTACGCCGCCCCGGCCACGCCGTTCGTGGCCGAGTTCGTCGGCACCATGAACCGGATCCCCGGCGTGATCACCGAGAACGGGGTCTCACTCTTGGACACCACGGTGGCGGTGCGCACCACGGAGGGGACCTCGGCGGAGGAACGGGCCCCCGGCACCGCGGTCGACGTGCTGGTCCGCCCCGAGGGCCTGACGCTGACTGCCTCCCCGCATGCCCGGAGCATCGTGATGACCACCACGTTCCTGGGGTCGGTCACCCGACTCGGCGTCCTGCTCGATGAGGACCTCATGGTCTACGTCGATCAGCCCAACTCGGCCGCCCAGATCCCCGTGGGCTCCGCCGTCGAGGTCTCACTCACCGAGCGCGCCGTCATGGTCGCCGAGCGGACCAGCGCCCCACCCTCCCCGGCGACCGAACCCTCTGCCTCGCCACCAGGCGCCTGAGGCCCAGGGCGCCCTAGCGCCGCCCCGCGCCGCCCACCAACCCCCACCCCCGGCTGAGCCCGGCCCCCCAACTGGCAGACTGGTGGCACGATGCTCCTTTTTCGCCACCCTGACCTGCACCTCTCGACAAAAACTGGAACGTGTTCTAGTATGGGAGCAGAGGCCGCCCGGATTCCCGGCCCCCGATCAGGACGCACGCCATGCAAGATCCAGCGGACAGTCGAGCGGACAGGCAGCCGATGAACGACACCGAGCACATGCGCCGGGCCATCGCGGCGGCCGAGACCGTCCGGGAGACGACCGCCCCCAATCCCTGGGTGGGCAGCGTGCTCGTTCCCGCCGGCGACCCCGACCTCTGCTTCATAGGCGCCACCGCCCCGCCCGGGGGAGCGCACGCCGAGGTCGACGCCCTGGCCCAGGCCGGTCCCGACCTGGCCCGGGGGGCCACTCTCTTCACCACCCTCGAGCCGTGCGCCCATCAGGGACGGACGCCGCCCTGTACCGACGCCGTCATCGCGGCGGGGGTGGCCCGGGTGGTCATCGGCCTCGAAGACCCCGACCCGCTGGTGGCCGGCCGCGGCGCCGAGGCCCTGCGCGCCGCCGGGATCGAGGTCACGATCGGCGTGGCCGCCGACGAGGTGGCCGAGCAGCTCGCCCCCTACCTCAAGCACCGCCTCACCGGGCAGCCCTGGGTGGTGCTGAAGATGGCGGCCAGCCTCGACGCGCGCACCGCCGCCTCCGACGGCTCCAGCCGCTGGATCACCGGCGAGGCGGCCCGCCACGACGCCCACCGCCTTCGGGCCCGCTCCGACGCCGTCCTGGTCGGGGCCGGGACGGTCCGCAGCGACGACCCCGAGCTCACCGTCCGGCTCGACGACGGCGCCACCCACCGTCAGCCCCTCCGGGTGGTGCTCGGAACCGCACCGGCGGAGGCCAGGGTCCACCCGGCGCTCGAGCTCTCGGGTGATCTCGGCGAGGTGCTGCGCGAGCTCGGCCGGCGCGGGGTGCTGCAGCTGCTGGTCGAAGGCGGGGCCCGCGTGGCCCACGATTTCCACGCGGCCGGCCTGGTCGACCGCTACGTGCTCTATCTGGCCCCGGTCCTCTTCGGAGGGGACGACGCCCTCCCGCTGTTCGCCGGACCGGGCGCGGGCACCCTGGCCGACGTCTGGCGGGGCAAGTTGGTCTCGGTCGAACGACTGGGCGAAGATCTTCGAGTGGAGGTAGCGGCCTGATGGGATTCTCCGAAGTACAGGAAGCCATCGATGCCATCGGCCGCCTCGGCATGGCCGTGGTGGTCGACGACGAGGACCGCGAGAACGAGGGCGACCTGGTCATGGCGGCCGAGGCGGCCACCCCGGAGAACATCGCCTTCTTCCTGGCCCACACCTCGGGGGTGATCTGCGTGCCCCTGCTGCCCGAGCGGGCCGACGCGCTCGACCTGCCGCTGATGGTGACGGCCAACACCGAAGCCCAGCGCACCGCCTTCACGGTGAGCGTCGACTTCCGGCACGGCACCACCACCGGTATCTCGGCCACGGACCGGGCCGCCACCATCGCCGCCCTCATCGACCCGACGACCCGCCCGAACGACCTGAACCGCCCCGGCCACATCTTTCCGCTGCGTTACCGGGCGGGCGGAGTCCTCAAGCGGGCCGGCCACACCGAGGCCACCGTCGACCTCAGCCGGGCGGCCGGCCTGTCGCCGGCCGGGGTCCTCTGCGAGATCGTCACCGAGGACAAGTCCGAGATGGCCCGCCTGCCCGACCTCGAGCGCTTCGCCAAGAAGTTCGACCTCCCCCTCATCTCCATCGCCGACCTGATCCGCTACCGGCGCCAGAACGAGAAGCTGGTCCGCCTGGTCTCCGAGGCGCGCATCCCGACCGCCGGGCGCGACTTCCGGGCCTACGTCTACGAGTCGGTCCTCGACAGCGAGCAGCACCTGGCCTTGGTGATGGGGGAGGTGGCCGGCCAGGACGACGTGCTGGTCCGGGTCCACTCCGAATGCCTGACCGGAGACGTCTTCGGCTCGCTGCGCTGTGACTGCGGCCCCCAGCTCCAGGCCTCGCTGGACCTCATCGAGCAGGAGGGCCGGGGCGTGCTCATCTACCTGCGCGGGCACGAGGGCCGGGGCATCGGCCTCGGCCACAAGATCCGGGCCTACCAACTCCAGGAGGAGGGCCACGACACCGTCGACGCCAACCTGGCGCAGGGCCTGCCCATCGACAGCCGCGAGTACGGCATCGGCGCCCAGATGCTGGTGGATCTCGGGGTGACCACGATGCGCCTCATGACCAACAACCCGGTCAAGTACGGCGGCCTCGAGGGTTTCGGGCTCGACATCACCGAGCGGGTCCCCCTCCAACCCTCGCCCAATCCCGAGAACATCGCCTACCTGCGCACCAAGCGCGAGCGCATGGGCCATCTCCTGCACGGACTCGACGACGAGGTCCTGTGACGGCATCGCCCACCGCCACCTGATGGCCGGCTCGGATCTCATGGCCCTCCCCGAGGGCGCCTTCGACGAGGTCGCCCCGCTGGCCGGCGCGCAGCTCCAGGGTGACCACAGCGGCACCGGCCTGCGGATCGGCATCGCCTGCGCCAAGTTCAACGGCGGGATCACCATGCGCCTGCTCCGCGGCGCGCTCGAGGCGCTGGCCGAGGCCGGCACCGAGCGCGACGACGTCACGGTGGCCTGGGCCCCGGGGGCCTTCGAGCTGCCGCTGGTGGCCCGGGCCTTCGCCACCGCCGGCCAGGTCGACGCCGTGCTCTGCCTCGGGGCGGTGGTGCGGGGCGACACCGGCCACTACGACTTCGTGGCGGGGCAGTGCGCCGCCGGGATCCTCGACGTCGCGCTGACCACCGGGGTGCCGGTCGTCTTCGGCGTGCTGACCACCGACACGCTCGACCAGGCCCTGGAGCGTTCGGAGCCTGATCGCACCAACAAGGGCGGGGAAGCGGCCCGGACCGGGATCGAGATGGTCCGCCTGCTGCGCACCGGCCCCCTGAGCCCGCATTAACCCGGCGTTTACACCGCCGACACGAGGTCGATACCTCGCCTCCGTACCATCGAGTGCAGAAGCACGCGGGTCGCCGCACGGTTGAGTGGCACGGTTGATGGGACGGTGGGCATGTCGAGTCCAACGCAGGGGAGGTCGGTCGATCCGAATCTCATCCGCTTCCGGCCGGGTCGCCGCCGCGAAGACGGGTACGCCGTGGAGTACTGCACCATCCACGGCTACCGCCGGGCCTACGTGCGAGCCGGGCAAGGTCCGGCGCTGCTCCTCATCCACGGGATCGGCGACAGTTCGGACTCCTGGCGGCCGGTCCTCGACCAGCTGGCCCGGCACCACACCGTGATCGCGCCGGATCTCCTGGGGCACGGCCGCTCCGAGAAGCCGCGGGCGGACTACTCGGTGGCCGCCTACGCCAACGGCATGCGGGACCTCCTCAGCGTGCTGGAGATCGACCGGGCCACCGTGCTCGGCCATTCGCTGGGGGGCGGGGTGGCGGCGCAGTTCGCCTACCAGTTCCCCGAGCGTTGCCAGCGGCTCGTGCTGGTGGGCAGTGGCGGCATCGGCCGGAGCGTCAGCCCACTGTTGCGCCTGGCTGCCATCCCCGGCGCGGAATTCCTCATGCCGCTGTTCGGCCTCCCACCGGTCCGGGCGGTCAGCCGTTTCGCCGCCGACATCCTGCAGCGCTTCGATACGGCGCTCGGCCGCGACACCGAGGAGGTCCTGGCCGTCTTCGACGCGCTGCCCAACACGGCGGCCCGCCGAGCCATCCTGCGGACGCTGCGCTCAGGGGTCGACTGGCGCGGCCAGGTCATCACCATGCTCGACCGCGCCTACCTGGCCGAAGGCATGCCGACCCTGCTGGTGTGGGGACGGCGCGATGCGGTCATCCCGCTCGGGCACGGCCGGCTGGCCCACGTGGCCATGCCGGGCAGCGAGCTCGAGATCTTCGACGAGGCCGGTCACTTCCCCCATCACAGCGATCCCGACCGGTTCGTCGAGCTCGTCGAGCAGTTCATCGGCCGCACCAAGCCGGCCAGCTTCGACGCCGATGCCTGGCGCGTGCGCCTCCGGCAGGGCCGCCCGAGCGTCGAGGCCGAGTCTTCGCCGGCCGACCTCGAGCTGATGTCGCTGCCGCTGTCGCCCATGCCCAGCGCGCACTGAACCCGCGTCACCACGCCGCATCAGCTCACCCGTAGATGATCAGCTGCGTGCAGCGGTACGCCGCCATCTGGCGCTCGCTCGTCTCGTTGGTCACCGTGGCGTCCCAGACCTGGGTCGTCCGCCCCAGGTGCAATGGGCTCGCCTGGCCGATGACCACCTCGCCCTCCCGCGCACTGGACAGGAAGTTGGCCTTGCACTCGATAGTGGTGAAGCTCACCGCCCCCTCGGGCCAGTGCTGGCTGACGCCGAAGGCGCACAGCGCATCGGCGATGGCGATGACGACGGGCGCCCACAGATAGCCGGTCCCGGCCAGGAGCGGATGGGTCACGGTCAGCCGGGCCTCGTGGTCGGCCTCACCCATGGGGATCTCAATCCCGAGGAGCGTGAGGAACAGCTGCGCGTCGTACGGAGGGGGCACGCCCCCCAGCTTGCCGTACCGAGCCGTCCCGCCGCCGTACCGGGCCGCCCCGCCGCCGTACCGGGCCGCCCCGACGCGTCTGGCAAAATGGCGCATGCTCCGCCTCGTCCTGCCCAAGGGCTCCCTCGAACGCGCCACCATGACGCTCTTCGAGGACGCCGACCTGGCCGTCAACCGGGCCTCGGACGTGGCGTACCGGGCCACCATCGACGATCCCCGCATCCACGAGGTCCGCATCCTGCGGCCCCAGGAGATACCGGTGTACGTGGCCGACGGCCTCTTCGATCTCGGCATCACCGGGCGCGACTGCATCGAGGAGCGGGGGAGCGACGTGGTCTCGCTGGGCGAGCTCTCGTACTCCAAGGCCACCTCCAACCCGGCCCGCGTCGTGCTGGCCGTGGCCCAGTCGTCACCGGTCACCACCCTGGCCGAGCTGGCCGCGCAACCGGGGCGGCTGCGCATCAGTTCGGAGTACCCCGAGCTGACCCGACGGGCCCTCGCCGCGCACGGCATCGAGGCCGAGATCTCCCTCTCCTACGGGGCCACCGAGGCCAAGGTGCCCGACATCGCCGACGCCGTGGTCGACATGACCGAGACGGGTAGCGCGCTGCGCGCCGCCGGTCTGCGGATCATCGAGACGCTGCTGGTCTCGCACACCGAGCTCATCGCCAACCCGGCCGCCGCGGCCGACCCGGCCAAGCGCCACGCCATGGAGCAGATCCTGACGCTGCTCCAAGGCACGCTCGAGGCCCGCGGCAAGGTGCTGGTCAAACTGAACGTCTCGGCCGAGCAGCTCGATGCGGTCCTGGGCGTCCTCCCCTCCATGCGCTCACCCACCATCTCCGAGCTCTCGGGCGGCGGCGCCTTCGCCCTCGAGACGGTGGTGGCCAAGGCCGACATCAACACCCTCATCCCCGCGCTGCGCGACCACGGGGCGAGCGACATCCTCGAGCTCCCGCTGTCCAAGATCGTCCATTGAGGGTGGCTGACCCCGTCCCCTCCCATCGGCCTCATCTCGGGCGGGTCACCTCTTTCGACTCCCGGCGCGGCCTCGGCCGGGTCGCCGACGTCGACCGCGCCGAGTACGGCTTCCACGCCACGGCCATCGCTGATGGCACCCGGTCGATCCAGCCCGGGGCGGCGGTCACCTTCGTGGTCGCTCCCGGGCAGCGCGGTCTCTATGAGGCGCGCGCCTTGGTGCGCGTGGGTTGAGCCCTGCTCAGGAGGCCGGTTCCAGCCCGGTCGGCTAGTTCTGGTCGGCGTTCGCGGCGGTTTCCGCTGACGAGCGCTCGACCCCCTCGAGTTGGACGAAAGCCAGCCGCAGTTGGGAGAGGGCCTCGTTGAGCGCAGGTTCGGCCTCACCGAGGCGCCCCTTGAGGCCGTCGAGGAGGTAGCCGAGGCCGTCGATGGCCAGCCGGGCCTGGAAGAGCATCGGCGGAGTCTGCGAGAGGTAGATGGCGGCCAACTCGAACAGGCCGTAGCAGTGGTTGGCCACCACCACCTCGGCCGGCGAGTTCGCCAGCTGGGCGCGCATCACGTCGACCTGGGCCTGGGCTTCGGCGCTGAGGCCATCCTCCTCGGCCTCGGGCGGAGGGCCCCCCGGTGGCGAGGCCGACGGGGGCGCGTTGGTGGATCCGTCCTCTTGCTCGGGGAAGTGCTCACCCGACGGTGTCCAGAGACTGCTCATGCTGGTACTCTATGAGCCTTGACTACATGGAAGCGGGGCCTCCCATCGGAGTGCCTCCACCTGGCCACATGATTGCCCTCGGGCAACAGGCGTGCGCCAGGTCGATGGTTCACCGGCGCGGGCTTCGCCCGCTGGTCGGCCTCGCTCCTCAGAATGGCTTGCGGAAAGACCGCGGGCCCGAGTGAGAGGTGTGATGCCGCATCGTCGCTGAAACCACAACTGAGCACCGGATCAACGACCGTATCCGTGCCCGCGAAGTCCGATTGGTGGACCCCGATGGTGTGCAGTTAGGCATCAAGGCGTTGCCAGAGGCCCTGGCTATCGCCAAAGAGCTGGATCTCGACCTTGTCGAGGTCGCTCCGATGGCCAATCCTCCGGTCTGTCGGATCATGGACTTTGGAAAGTTCAAGTTCGACGAAGCGCAACGGGCCAAGGAGAGCCGTCGCAAGACGGTCCACGTGGGGATCAAGGAGATGAAGTACCGGCCGAAGATCGGGCCCGGCGACTTCGACACCAAGACCCGGCAGGTGGGGAAGTTCCTCAACGAGGGGCACAAGGTCAAGATCACGATCATGTTCCGAGGGCGCGAGGTGTACCACCCCGAGCACGGAAAGCGGATTCTGGATCGCATCGCCGAGCAGATGGAGGGCATCGCCAAGATCGAGGCGGAGCCCAAGCTCGACAACCGCAACATGATCATGGTGCTGGCCCCCGACAAGCGGGCCCGCCAGGCCGCGCAGTCGAGGGCGTCGAATCAGCAAAAGGGCGACAAGCCTGCGCCGGCGACGGCGGAGGCACCGGCCACCCCGGAGCAGGTTCCGAGCGAGACGACCAACGGGAGCGTGCCGGTGGTCGAAGTGGTCAGTGACACTGCGGCACCAACCGAAGAGGGATGACGCAATGCCGAAGATGAAGACTGATCGGGGCGCCGCCAAGCGGATCAAGGTGACCGGAACGGGACGCCTCCGTCGCCGCAAGGCGTTTCGCTCGCACATTCTGGAGAAGAAGAGCAGCGTGCGGACGCGCCGTCTGGGCCGCGAGACAGAAGTGTCGCGCTCGGACGAGAAGGCAGTGCGCCGGATGCTCGGCATCTAGTCGCCGACGTCCCGCACCCACCCCCGCACCAGACCGAGAAGAGAGGAGGACCCCCGATGGCCAGAGTTAAGCGATCCGTTCACGGCCGCAAGCACCACCGCGCCGTAATGGAGCAGGCGAAGGGGTACTACGGAAACAAGAGTCGTTCTTACCGGGCCGCCAACGAGCAGCTCATGCACTCCATGCAGTACGCCTTCCGGGACCGCCGGGCCCGCAAGGGGGACTTCCGCAAGCTCTGGATTCAGCGCATCAACGCGGCGGCCCGACTGCACGGCATGAGCTACAGCCGCCTGATCAACGGGCTGCACCTGGCGGGGATCGAGGTCGACCGCAAGGTGCTGGCCGACCTGGCGGTGACTGACCCCGACGCCTTCGGGGCGCTGGTGCAGGCGGCCCAAGAAGCCCTTTCGGGCGCGCCGGTGGTCGAGGTCGCTTCCTGAGCCAACCGCTGGCGTTCACGCACCGTCGTGTCCGCCGCCTGCGGGCGCTGCTCCAGAAGCGCTCGGCGCGCTGGAGCGAGCGTGTCTTTGTAGCCGAGGGAACCGAACTCCTCCGCACCGCCTTGCGAGCCGGCGCGGCGATCGAATCGGTCTACGTGTCCCCCGAGGGCAGCGACGACCCGGCGACGCAGGAGGCCTGCGCCCGTTCCCTCCAGGCCGGGGCCCGGCTGTTCCCGTTGGCCGCCGGCGTGCTGGAGCGGGTGGCCGACACCGTCACCCCACAGCCGGTGCTGGCGGTCCTGCCGATGCTCCATGAGGCCGACCTCCTCGGCGGGCCCGACGGTGCCGCCGATGGACTGGTGGTCGTCATGGTCGATGTACGGGACCCGGGGAACGCCGGCACGGTCCTGCGGACCGCCGACGCGGCCGGGGTCAAGGCGGTGATCTTCTCGGCTGACTCGGTCGATCCGTACAATCCCAAGACCGTGCGGGCCTCGGCCGGCTCGCTCTTCCATGTCCCCTTCTGCGCCGCCGAGGATCCGGTGCTGCTGGCGGCGTCCCTGAGGCGGGCCGGCTTCCGGACGCTGGCCACCGTGGTCCGGGACGGCGAGGACTACGCCGGAGTGGACTGGGCGGTTCCGACCGCGCTGTTCCTCGGTAACGAGTCGTCGGGCCTGGGCGACCAGGTGCTGGCCGCCATGAGCGGGACGGTCGGCATCCCGATGGGCGGGCAGGCCGAATCCCTCAACGTTGGGATGGCCTGTGCCGTGCTGTGCTTCGAGGCCCTGCGCCAGCGTCGACGGGCGCCATAGCGGTGACCGCGGTGGCGCCATCTACCATTTCAGCCAGATGATGCGGAGACACGGAGTCCGGTGAGCGACGAGGAGCCGGTGGACGCGGCCACGATTGCCCGAGACGGTGCCACGGCGATCGCGGCCGCCGGATCAACCGACGCTCTGGCGCGGATCGAGACCGAGTACTTCGGAAAGCGTTCCGTGCTGGCCAGTGCCCAGCGGTCCCTGGGGAAACTCGAGCCCGAGGCACGGCGTGAGGCGGGCCGGGTCCTCCAGGAGGTTCGGGCCACGCTCGAAGCGCAGCTGGCGGTACGGCGCGCTGAGCTGGTCGACGCCGAGCGGGCCGACGCCCTGGACGCGGATCGGCTCGATCTCACCGAGGTGATCCCCGCCCAGGTGGCGTCGCCGCTCGCACGGGGGCATCTCCACGTGGTGACCCAGACCCGGGACGAGCTGGAGGATGTCTTCGTCGGGATGGGCTTCATGGTGGCCGAAGGCCCTGAAGCCGAGACGGACTGGTACAACTTCGAGGCGTTGAACATCCCGCCGGCCCACCCGGCTCGCGGGATGTACGACACGATGTACCTCGACATCGGCGAGCCCGAGACGGTCCTGCTGCGCACGCACACCTCGCCGGTGCAGATACACCTCATGGAGGGGGCCGTCCGAAACGACGCCCTGCCGATTCACGCCGTCATGCCGGGCAAGTGTTTTCGGTTGGACACCCCCGACGCGTCGCACCTCCCGGTGTTCAACCAGATCGAAGGGTTGGTGGTCGACCGAGGCATCACCTTCGGTGACCTGGCCGGCACCATCGCGACGTTCACCACGGCCTACTTCGGCGAGGACATCCACTCCCGCCTGCGCCCGGCCTACTTCCCCTTCACCGAACCCTCAGCCGAGTACGAGATCACCTGCACCATCTGCCGTGGCCAAGGATGCCGGACCTGCTCCTACACCGGTTGGATCGAGCTGGGCGGGTGCGGCATGGTCGACCCGGCCGTGTTCGCCGCCGTGGGCATCGACGCCGAGGAGTGGTCCGGATTCGCCTTCGGGTTCGGTATCGACCGCCTGGCGCTCATGCGCTATGAGGTTCCCGACATGCGCTCCTTCGTGGAGAACGACATCCGATTCCTGTCTCAGTTCTGACGTACCCACCACCCGACGAGAAAGACTTTCGTGCGCGCTCCGCTCAGCTGGCTCCGTGACTTCGCCCCATTCCCCGATGACATCGGGACCCTGGTCGACGCGCTCAACGACCTGGGGTTGGTCGTCGAAGGGGTGGAGAAGGTGGGGGAGGGGCTCGAAGACGTGGTGGTCGCCGCGGTCACCGAGATCTCAAAGATCGAGGGGGCCGACCGGATCCAGCGGGTCGTGGTCGACGCCGGTGCCGGGCCCCTCGAGATCGTCTGTGGCGCAAGCAATTTCTCCGTCGGCGACCGCGTGCCGCTCGCTCCAGTGGGCGCCGTGCTCCCAGGAGGGTTCGAGATCGGTCGGCGCAAGCTGAAGGGAGTCGTCTCCAACGGCATGTTGTGCTCGGGTCGCGAACTCGGTCTCTCCGACGACGAGGCTGGGCTGTTGGTCCTCGAAGCCGAGACCGCGCCCCCGCCGGGCACCCCGTTGACCGAGGCGCTCGGGCTGGAGCTCGACACGGTGTTCGATATCACGGTGGAAGGGAACCGCCCCGACGCATGGTGCATCGCCGGCATCGCCCGCGACCTGGCGGCCCGGCTCGGGCTGCCGTTCGCGCCGCCGGAGGTCACCCCTCTCGCCCCGAGCGGCCAACCGATCGGCGAGGTGGCCTCGGCCGTGCTCGCAGCCCCCGAGCTCTGCCCGAGGCTGACGGTGTCGGTGGTGACCGGCGTGACGGTCGGTCCATCGCCTCGCTGGCTGGCCGCCCGGTTGACCCTGGCCGGGATGCGATCCATCAACAATGTCGTCGATGCCTCGAACTACGTGATGCTCGAGTTGGGCCAGCCCACCCATCCCTACGATCTGGCCCAGCTCCCCGGAGCCGGGCTGATCGTCCGAGCCGCCCGACCTGGTGAGACGGTCGAGACACTTGACGACGTCACCCGCACCATGGGGGTGGCCGGGCGCGGCTTGGGGGACACCGGGCCCGAGTGCCTCATCTGCGATGGCAACGGTGATCCGGTGGGCATCGCCGGCATCATGGGAGGCGCGTCCTCGGAGATCACCGAGGCGACCACCGCCGTGCTGCTCGAGGCGGCCTACTTCACCCCGATGGCCATCGCGCGGACATCCAAACGCCTGGGACTGCGCACCGAAGCCTCGGCCCGCTTCGAGCGCGGCTGTGACCCGTGGGGCATCGACAACTCGGTGAAGCGGTTCTTCCAGCTGTTGGCCGAGAGCTCCCCGGGTCTGAGCGTGTCTGACGGCAGCCTCGATTTGCGGGGAGAGGTCCCCGAGCCGTTCGACATCAGCGTGCCGGTCGCCCGCGTGCACCGGCAGATCGGCGTGGCCTTGAGCCGCCCGGAGATCGCGGCGCTGATCGAGCCCATCGGCTTTGCGTGCACGGCCGCCGCCGGGTCGGACGATCAGGCGTACGTGACGGTGACGGTACCCACCAACCGCCCGGACGTACGCCCGGCCCCGTTCGGCATCGACGACGTGATCGAGGAGGTCGCCCGGACCTTCGGCTACTCCAACATCCCCCGGCACACCCCCTCCTGGCCGCAGCCGGGTCGGCTCACGTCGCTGCAGCGCTCGCGGCGGACCACCAGGGACGTGCTGGCCGGGGTCGGGGCGTCCGAAGCCTGGACCGCCACGTTCGTCTCCGAGGATGCCCACCGGCGCGTCGGACTGGTGGGTCCCGCCGTGCGGGTGTCGAACCCCCTGGTGGCCGAGGAGCCCTTCCTCCGACGATCGCTCATGCCCGGCCTGCTCTTGGCCCTGGCCTACAACGCCGATCGGCGCCAGGGCACCGTCCGTCTCTACGAGGTCGGGGTGGTGTTCTCCCATCCCGGCGAAGGCGCCCCTCGGGTGGTTGAGCGCAGCGGAGCCGGGGGAGCCGAGAAGGCCCTCCTGCCCGGAGAGCGCGAGCTGCTGAGCGCGGTCTTCGCCGAGGACAGCGACGACGCCCGGACCGCCGTGTCCGCCTGGCAGGTACTGGCCCAGGCCTTCCGCCTGACGGGCGTGCGGCTGGTCGCGCCGGGGAACGGCACCCCAGCCCTGCCCGGGCTGCATCCGACGCGTTCGGCCCACCTGGTCGCTGGCGCCGGTACCTACTTCGGCTCCGTCGGCGAGATCGACCCCGCGGTGGCGGTCGACTTCGACCTGACCCACACGACCGGTTCGGGAACGAGCCCGAGGCGCATCGGCTGGCTCGAGGTCGACCTGGGCCTGCTGTTCGACGAGGCGGTGGTCGCTCGGCGCGCCGTGCTGGCCGCAGCGGTGAGCCGCTTCCCGTCGTCGGACATCGATCTGGCACTGGTGGTCGACGACCGGCACCCGGCCGACGTGGTGGCCGAGGCGCTGGCATCGGCCGCCGGGGCGCTGCTCGAATCGGTCACTCTCTTCGACGTCTATCGGGGACCCGGTATTGAGGAGGGTCAGCGCAGCCTGGCCTATCGGCTGCGCTTCACCTCGGTCGATCACACCTTGACCGACCAGGAGGTCGGCGACCTCCGCACCACCTGCATCAACGCGGCGTCTGCTCAGTTCGGGGCCGTCCTGCGCTGAGCCGACCCAACTGGGGTGCCCGCCCGTGGCCCGGTGGGATCACCCGCCGTGGCATCGTTGAGAAGTGGAGATACGCAGGACCGACCCGGGCGATGCTTCGGCGTTCACCGACTGGTACGCCCTGCTGCGCGCCACCGACCTCGAACGCTGGCCTGACGTGGCGGGTTGGGACGAGCAGACCGTGAAGGCCATGGCCTCGCTGAGAGACGGCGCCACCGAGTTCCAGTGCCTGGCCGCTCTCGACGAGGACGGCCTCACGCGGGGCATCGGGCTGTTCGAGCTGCCCCGACGCGACAACCTCCACGGCGCCTCCCTCGATGTCCGCGTCGATCTCGACCACCGCCGGCGCGGCATCGGGACAGCCATCGTGGCCGAAGCGCATCACCGGGCCCGGGCCGCGGGCCGCACCGCGCTGGGCGGGATCTCGGAGGTGCCCACCGCTCGGAGGGACACCGATGTCTCGGCGCAGTTCGCGCTGAGCCAGGGTTTTTCGGCGATACAGGGCTCACATCGGCGGCATCTGCCCCTGCCCGTTGATCCCGATCGACTTGCCGACCTGAGAGACGAGGTGGCGAAGTTGACGGTCGGGTATCGCATCTTCGCCTTCACCGCGCCGTGGCCCAGTGAATACCTGAACGACCAGTGCGAGCTGGCCCGGCGGATGTCGACCGATGCCCCCAACGCGGATGCCCGGCACGAGGAGGAGGTGTGGGACGCGGCTCGGGTCAAGGAGATGGACGATCTGTTGCTCGCGCAGGGTCTGCTCAAGGTCACCGCGGTGGCCGAACACCTCGAATCGGGTCGCCTGGTCGCCTTCTCGGAGATCGCGGTTCCTGAGCATCGGACCGAAGGCTGGCAGTGGGCCACCCTCGTGCTCCGGGAACACCGGGGACACCGCCTCGGCCTGGCCGTGAAGCTGGCCAATCTGGACTACCTGACCACCACCGTCCCCACGGTGCGTCTGTTGACCACCTCCAACGCCGCCGAGAACGCGCCGATGATTGATGTCAACCGGGCCATGGGCTTCGAGGAGGTGGCCGAGCAGACCGTGTGGCTGAAGGACCTGGACGCCTAGTTCGTTCTGCTCAGGAGTCGAGGAACCGCAGGACGGCCAGGACTCTTCGATGATCGGACTGCGACACCGGCAGGTCGAACTTGGCGAAGATGTTCGCCACGTGTTTCTCCACGGCTCCGTCGGAGATCACCAGGGCTTCGGCGATGGCCGCGTTGGAGCGCCCTTCCGCCATGAGGGAGAGCACATCCTTCTCGCGGGCGCTCAGGACCGAGATCGAGTCGGAATGGCGCGAGGCGCCCAGGAGTTGAGTGACCACCTCAGGGTCGAGCGCGGTGCCGCCGGAGGCCACCCGCACCAATGCCTCGACGAAGTCGCTCACGTCGGCCACGCGGTCCTTCAGCAGATAGCCGATGCCGGCCGCACCACCGGCCAACAGCTCGGCGGCGTAGCGCGTTTCGATGTACTGGGAGAACAGCAGGATCCCGAGCCCGTCGTACTGGCGTCGCAGCTCGATGGCGACACGCAGTCCCTCATCCGTGAAGGTGGGCGGCATGCGGATGTCCACCACGGCAACATCGGGCCGCTCCCGCTCTATGGACCGGCGCAGCGCCTCGGGTTCGCTGACGGCACCGGTGATGGCAAAGCCGCGGTCCACCAGGAGCTGCACCAAGCCATCGCGCAGTACGGCTGAGTCTTCGGCGATAACGACACGGAGGGGGCTGGTCCTCTCGTTCATGTCGCTCATTCAAGCCTGCAACGGCAAGTCCAGTGTGACCACCGTGGGACCGCGCGGCGGGCTGACGATGTCGAGGCGCCCATCGACGGCATGCACCCGGTCGGTCAGGCCAACGAGGCCGCTCGAGGTGGACCCTTGACGGGGGAGCTCGGCGCCACCCCGGCCATCGTCGCGCACGACGACGCGGAGCCACCCGCCACCTTCTGTGCACGAGACGCTGGCTCTCGACGCGTGAGCGTGCTGGGCCACGTTGGCGAGCAGTTCAGCCACACAGAAGTAGGCGATCGCCTCGATGGCCGGCGTCGGTCGGGAGCTCAACGAGAGGTTGAGTTCGGTCGGGACGGTGCTGCGAGCCGCCAAGGTGGAGAGCGCACCCTCGAGTCCGATGTCGAGAGCGGGAGGGTGGATGCCCCGTGCCAGATCCCGCAGCTCGGTGATGGCTTCTTTGGCGCCGCGGTGGGCGTCGTCGACCAGTTGTCGCACCTGGGCCAGGTCGAGGCCCTCGCCCTCGCCCTCGGCGTCACCTTCGCCGCCCTGGACCTCGGCCAACTTCTCCTTGGCCATCCCGAGGCGCATGGCCAGCGCGACCAACTGGGCCTGGGTGCCGTCGTGCAGGTCGCGTTCGATCCGTCGCAGGGTCGCGGCCGACGAGTCGACTGTCTGCGTGCGTGCCTGCTCGAGGGAGCGGACGCGGGCCGCCAGGGGGTCCGGCGCCAGCAGTACCCGCAGGACCCGTCGGTCCACGTAGACCACGGCCCGGACGGCCCACGGCGCCGCGAAGAGAAGGAGGCCGCCGATGACGAACACACCCACTCCGTGCCAGAAACCGGTTTGGAAGCCCGAGAAGAAGTTGGAGCCGAAGATGAACTGGGGGAGGCCGAAGACGGGAACCGAGTTGTTGCCCCATCCCCGAAGGGGGTAGATGAGGCAGAAGAAGGCATCCCACCACACCGCGAAGCCGAAAAAGATGCCGAAAGTGACCAGAGGCGCCTTCACCACGATGTAGGCCATCGCTCGCCACCCGGTCCGGTCCCGCAGGGTCGACTGCAGCCAGCCGAAGAAGCCCGGGCGCGAGGCAAATGGTTCCGGATCTTCGATCTGCTCACCGAGGAGGTTCCGGGCCAGGTGGCGGTGGAATCCACCGAACCCTCTGGCCCCGCGAACGGCAAGGCCCATGACGGCCAGGCCGAAGAAGGTGATGGCCAGGATCACGCCCGCCGACATGGTGACGGCCATGAACGCGAGTCCCACCGCGGCCAAGGGCGCCCCGACGACGAGGAAGGAGAACTCCGACCAAGTCCGCCGGGCGAAGGGCTCGTGCCAGATGACCTGCGTCACCTCCCGGACGCGCTTCTCGCGGGTGCTGCCCATGAACTCGGTCATCATCTCCTTGAACAACGCCCGCACACGCGATTCGGTGTCCTCGGTCTGTTCGCGTGTCATGCCCTGTTCCTGTGTCATGCGTCTCGACGCACGAGCAGGACCGCTCCCAGACCGAGGACGACTGCGCAATAGAGCGCCATCACGAGGAATCCGACCGGCGCCGATAGCTGGCTGGACTGGGGCACCACGGCCGCCACGGAGTTGGCCAGGATGGCCTCCGGGGCGAATCGGGCCGGGTTCCCGTCCCCGTTCAACGGCTGGAGCACCGCTTGGAGCAGGAAGACGACGCCGGCGTAGGCGGCGATGGCGCCGGCGGACTTCCGGATGATGGCGCCGAGGCCGAGACCGAACACACCCAACAGTGCCAGATATCCCCCGGTGAGGAGAAGGGCCCGAAGCACCCCGGGTTGGCCGATGGAGGCCACCGGTGCGTTGCCCGCGAGGATGGCCCTCCCGATGAAGAAGCAGGCGAAGCTCAGAGCCTCTCCGACCACCAGCGAAACCGCGCCGACCACCAGCGCCTTGGCACCCAGCAGCAGCGGTCGACGGGGCGTGGCGGCCAGCGAGGCGCGGATGGTCCCGCTGCCGTATTCGCCGGTCATGCTGAGCGCGCCCAGCACTCCGATGACCAGGGACCCGAGGGCGAGCCCCGTCAGGGACTGGTTGGTCGGATCGAAGTAACGGGCGCCGGGGCCGTCCCGGTGGACGCCCCTGGTGGCGAGGACCGTGACGAGCAGGGTGCCGATCACCATGGCCAGCAAGGTCCAGGTGGTCGATCGCACCGAGCGGAGCTTCGTCACCTCGGCCCGTACTGCCTGTCGGAGGCCATAGCCCCGGACCGGCTCGTCGAGTGCAATCAGATTCGTCATGGTGGACAGGCCTTTCAGCTCGCGTGAGCGGGGGAGTGCGACGTGGCCCGGAAGTCGACCGCGTCGTGGGTCAGTTCCATGAAGGCGTCCTCGAGAGATCCCCGCAAGGGTGAGAGCTCGTGCACCGTCAGCGTGTGGGCGGCGGCGAGCTCACCGATCTCCATCGTGCTCATCCCGGTGGCCATGATCGAGCCGTCATCCTCCAGCCGGACCTCCGCGCCCGCCTCGCCCAACGCGGCGAGGAACCGGGCGCGTTGGGGCGTTACCAGCCGCACGGCATCGAGCCCCGCTCGAGCGGCGAACGCGGTGACCGACGTCTCGGCGATGAGCGCACCGCGGCCGATGACCACCAGCCGTTCGGCGGTGAGGGACATCTCGTTGATCAGATGGCTGGAGACGAAGACCGTCCGCCCCTCGGCCGCCAGGTCGCGCAGGAGGTAGCGGGCCCAGCGGATGCCTTCGGGGTCGAGACCGTTGATGGGCTCATCGAAGAGCAGGACAGGGGGGTCCCCCAGGAGTGCACTGGCGATGCCGAGCCGTTGCCCCATGCCCAGCGAGTACTTGCCGGCCCGTTGGTGGGCCACTTCGGATAGGCCCACGATATCGAGGACCTCCTCGATGCGGGAATGAGGGATGTCATTGCTGTCGGCCAGGAACGAGAGGTGGTTGTACGCGCTGCGGGCCGGATGGAAGGCCTTGGCCTCCAGCAAGGCGCCCACTTCGCGCAGGGGCCACTTGAGCTCTCGGTACCTCTGGCCGTTGACGAGGGCTCGCCCGTTGGTCGGGTCGTCGAGCCCCATGATCATGCGCATGGTGGTCGACTTGCCCGATCCGTTCGGACCGAGAAAGCCCGTGACCACGCCCGGGTTCACCTCGAAACTCAAGTGGTCGACGGCCAGTGTCTTGCCGTAGCGCTTGGTCAGTCCCTCCACGGCGATCTTGTGGCCAACGTTCCTGCCTCCAACGTTCATGCCTCCAAGGTAAGGAAATCCTGGTCGGATGAACATCCCGCCACCGGGCGTCTGCGCCGGGTGCTATCCCCCGACCCGGACGTCGGGTTGGCCGCCGGGTCGCCGGTCCGGTCTGGTCACCGCGTCGGCGGGCGGGTTGGACGCCGACTTTCTCGAGACGGCGGGGGGGGGCATCGGGAGCGGAGAGGGCCACCACCGTCCAGTCGCATGAATATGCATTGATATGTATACTGATGCGATGAAGGCCGGGATCGTCGGGGCGTCGGGCTACACGGGGGCGGAGCTGTTGCGCCTGCTGGCGGGACATCCCGACATCGAGGTGGCGGTGGTGACGGCCCACGCCCACGCCGGGGAGCTGGTGGGTCAGCACACACCGTCGTTGGCCGCCGCCTACCCCCAGATGGTCTACGAGGCGGCCCGGCCGGAGGCCCTCGATGGCCTGGACCTGGTGTTCTGCGCCCTGCCCCACGGCGAGTCCCAGCGCATCGTGCCCGAGTTGCGGACCCGGGTGGGGGTGGTGGTCGACCTGGCGGCCGACTTCCGGCTGCGTGACCCGGCGCTCTACCCGGCGTGGTACGGGGGGGTCCATGAGGCGCCGGCGGTGCTGGCGGAGGCCGCCTACGGGCTGCCCGAGCTGTTCCGCGATGGGTTGCCGGGGGCGACGCTGATCGCCTCGGCGGGGTGCTACCCGACGGCGGCGGGGCTGGCGTTGGCGCCCCTGGTGCGGGACGGGTTGGTCGAGGCCAGCGGGATCATCGTCGATGCGGCGTCGGGTGTGTCGGGGGCCGGCCGGTCGCCGCAGGACTCGCTGCACTTCGGGACGGTCGACGAGGACTTCACCGCCTATGGGCTGCTGACCCATCGCCACACCCCCGAGATGGAGCAGATCCTGGGCGCCGAGGTGCTCTTCACGCCGCATCTCGCCCCCATGGTGCGCGGCATCCTGGCCACCTGTTACGCCCGGCCCACCGGGGCGGCCGGCCGGCTCTCGAGCGCCGAGGCCATGGGCATCCTGCACGCGGCCTACGACGACGAGCCTTTCGTGGTGGTCACCGACGGCTCGCCCTCGACCAAAGCCACCGCCGGGTCGAACTGCGCCCACGTGACGGCGCGGGTCGACCCCCGCACCGGATGGGTGATCGTCCTCTGTGCGCTGGACAATCTGGTCAAGGGCGCCTCGGGGCAGGCCATCCAGTGCGCCAACGTCGCCCTCGGGCTGCCCGAGGCGACCGGGCTGCCGCTCGTGGCGGTCTACCCATGAGCGTGACCGCGGCACCGGGGTTCGTGGCGGCGGGGGGCTCGGCCGGTATCAAGGCCGCGGGCGTGCCCGACGTGGCGGTGGTCGCCACGAGCGACGGTAAGCCGGTGCCCGCCGCCGGTGTCTTCACCTCGAATCTCGCCGCGGCTGCCCCGGTGCAGGTCAGCCGGGACCACCTGGCCGCCACCGGCGGCCGGGCCGCCGGTGTGATCCTCACCTCGGGCAACGCCAACGCCGCCACCGGCCTGCCGGGCCGGTCGGCCGCGGCGAACCTGTGCGGTGCGGTGGCGACGGCCATCGGCGCCCGCCCCACCGAGGTCCTGGTCTGCCAGACCGGCCTGATCGGCATTCCCTTCCCCTGGACGGAGGCCGAACCGCACCTGGCCGGCATCGCGGCTGGTCGGCAGCCGGGCCGTGAGGCCGGCGCGGCGGCGGCCCGGGCCATCATGACCACCGACACCGTGCCCAAGGAGGTCGTCGTCCCGGGGGACGGCTTCACCGTCGGGGGCATGGCCAAGGGCGCCGCCATGCTGGCGCCGGACATGGCCACCATGCTGGCGCTCTGCACGACCGACGCCGCCGTCGCCCCCGACCTCCTCGCCGCCGCGCTCAGGGCGGCGGTCGGGGTCTCCTTCAACGCCATGACGGTCGACGGCTGCACCTCGACCAACGACACCGTGCTCGTCCTGGCCAGCGGCCTGGGCGCGTCGCCCTCGCTCGAGGCGTTGACGGCGGCACTCAGCGAGGCCTGCAGCTCGCTGGCCGAGCAGATGGTCGACGACGCCGAGGGGGCGACCAAGGTGTCCCACATCCGCGTGGTCGGCGCCGAGGACGACGCGGCGGCCCACCGGGCGGCGCGGAAAGTGGCCGACTCGATGCTGGTGCAGTGCTCCCTCAACGGGGAGGACCCGTACTGGGGCCGGGTGGTGAGCGAGCTCGGCTCGGCCGGCGTCGCCTTCGACCCGGACCGGGTCTCTGTCGCCTACGGCGACGTCGTGGTCTGCCGCGGGGGAGTGGCGGCCGACCACGACGCGGCATCGGTGGCGGCGCACCTGGCGGGCCGCCACGTACACATCGTGTGCGACCTCGGCTTGGGGGGCGGGTCGGCGGCGGTGCTGGGGACCGACCTCGGGTACGGGTATATCGACGAGAACCGGACGACGTCGTGACGGGGAAGGGGACGAAGGGGGCGGGCGGCGGGGCCGGGACCGGGGCCGGGACCGCCGGCGCGGCCGCCCACACGACCGCCGGCGCGGCCGCCCACACGACCGCCGGCGGGGCCGCCCACACCACGGCCTCCCTCCTCGTCGAGGCGCTGCCCTACATCCGCCGCTTCTGGGGCAAGGTCGTGGTGGTCAAGTACGGCGGCAACGCCCTCAACGGCTCGACCGGTGGCGACACCGACGCGCTGGCCTCGTTCGCCCAGGACGTGGTGCTGATGCGCTCGGTCGGCATCTTGCCGGTGGTGGTGCACGGCGGCGGGCCCCAGATCGGCGAGCTCATGGCCCGGCTGGGCAAGGAGGCCGAGTTCCGCGACGGCCTGCGGGTGACCGACGCCGAGACGCTCGACATCGCCCGCATGGTGCTGGTGGGCAAGGTGAACCGCGACATCGTCTCGGCCATCAACGTGCACGGGCCGCTGGCGGTCGGGATGTCGGGCGAGGACGCCAACCTGATCACGGCGGCGCAGAGCCACGTGGATCTCGGCTTCGTCGGCCGCGTCTCGGTGGTCGACCCGACGATGCTGCAGCGATTGGTGGCCGAGGGGATCATCCCGGTGGTGGCCACCATCGGGGCCGACGCCGCCGGCCAGGCCTACAACATCAACGCCGACACGGTGGCCGGCGCGCTGGCCGAGTCCCTGGAGGCGGAGAAGCTGATCTTCCTGACCGATATCGAGGGGTTGCGGGCCGTGCCCGACGATCCGTCCACCCTCATCAGCCAGGCCACCCTCGACCAGGTCGACGAGATGCTGGCCAGCGGGGCCGCCACCGGGGGCATGACGCCCAAGGTGGCGGCGTGCGCGCAGGCGGTGCGGGCCGGAGTGGGGCGGGCCCACATCCTCGACGGCCGGGTGCCGCACGCCCTTCTGCTCGAGCTCTTCACCGACTCAGGCGTCGGCACCATGGTGCTGCCGTGAGGGCCGAGACGACAAGGGCGCCGGACGTGAGCCCCGACCGCCGCGCCCTCATGCGCACCTACGCCGAACCGCCGGCCACGTTCGTGCGCGGCGAGGGCACCGTGCTCTACGACGCCGCCGGTCAGTCCTACCTCGACTTCATCACCGGGCTGGCGGTGGTGTCGCTCGGCCACGCCCACCCGGCCGTGGCCGACGCCGTGGCCGCCCAGGCCCGGACGCTCAGCCACGTCTCCAACCTCTACGGCAACGAGCTGGCGCCCGAGGTGGCGCTGACCCTCGACCGGCTGATCAACGGGGGCACCGGCCAGGCCGGCGGGCAGGTCTTCTTCACCAACTCGGGGGCCGAGGCGAACGAGTGCGCGCTCAAGCTGGCCCGCCGCTGGGCCGGGCCGGGGCGCCACGTCGTCATCAGCGCCGACAACTCGTTCCACGGGCGCACCCTGGCCACGCTGACCGCCACCGGCCAGCCCGAGAAGCACGC
Source organism: Acidimicrobiales bacterium (assembly GCA_036502025.1). GTDB lineage: Bacteria > Actinomycetota > Acidimicrobiia > Acidimicrobiales > RAAP-2 > Bog-473. The sequence continues at coordinate 56,574 of DASXZJ010000139.1, forward strand.
GCCGTTCCTGCCGCTGCCCGAAGGCTTCGTCCACGTTCCCTACGACGACGTCGGCGCCCTCGACCACGCGCTCGATCCCGACACCGTGGCCGCCGTCCTCCTCGAGCCCCTCCAGGGTGAGGGCGGGGTCGTCGTCCCGAGTTCGGACTACCTGGGCGCGGTCCGCGAGCTCTGCACCGAGCGCGGCGCCCTCCTCATGCTCGATGAGGTGCAGACCGGCCTCGGCCGCACGGGCCACTGGTTCGCCTTCCAGGCCCAAGGCCTCGAGCCCGACGTGGTGACCATGGCCAAGGCCCTGGGCAACGGCATGCCCGTCGGCGCCTGCTGGGCCCGCGCCGAGGTGGCGGCCGCGTTCGGGCCGGGCGACCACGGCTCGACCTTCGGGGGCCAACCGCTCGCCCTGGCGGCGGCGCGCGCCACCCTCGCCGTGATGGAGGCCGAGGATGTGTGCGGCCGCGCCCAACGGGCCGGGGCCCGCCTCGCCGGCGGGCTGAGCGCCCTCCCCGGGGTGGTCTCGGTGCGCGGCGCCGGGCTGCTGCTGGCGGCCCAACTCGACGCCCCCGTGGCCAAGGAGATCGCCGCCGCCGCCCTGGCGCGGGGCCTGCTGGTCAACGCCGTCCGGCCCGACGCCATCCGGGTGGCCCCACCCCTCCTCGTCACCGACGCCGAGCTCGATACGGCGCTGGGCCTCCTGGCCGAGGTCATGGCCGACCTTCACCTCGCCCCCACCGCCTCCGACCAGAGCAGCTGACGGCCACCATGCCCGACCTCTTCGACATCGAAGATCTGTGGCCCAACGGCTACGACCGCGTCCTGGAGCTGGCCACCAGCGACGCCGTCGGCCCGGTGCTCGCCGGCCACGGCGTGGCCCTGCTCTTCGAGAAGCCCTCGGCCCGGACCCGCAATTCGACCGAGATGGCGGTGGTCGGTCTCGGCGGCCACCCGGTCTACATCCAGGGGACCGAGGTGGGGCTCGACCGGCGCGAGTCCGCCGAGGACATCGCCCGCACGCTCGGCTGCTACCACCGCCTGCTCTGCGCCCGCGTCTTCGACCACGACGTGCTGGTCCGCATGGCCTTTGCCCTCGAGAGCAGTGGCTTCGACGTCCCGGTCATCAACCTCCTCTCCGACGAGGCCCACCCCTGCCAGGCCATCGCCGACGTGCTCACCCTGCGCGACACGCTGGGCCCGCTGCCCGGCCGCGTGCTGGCCTACATCGGCGACGCCAACAACATGGCTCGTTCGCTGGCGAAGGCGGCGCTGCTCGAGGGCATGGATGTCAGGGTGGCCTCGCCGGCGGACTACTCGTTCTCGGCGGAGGAGTTGGCCGCCCTGGCCGCGCTCTCCGAGCGCGCCGGGCGGGGCGGCACCATCCGCAGCACCACCGACCCCCTGGTGGCCGCCGGCGGAGCCGACGCGCTCTACACCGACGTCTGGGTCAGCATGGGGCAGGAGGACGAGGCGGCGGCGCGCCGGGCCGCCTTCGCCGGCTTCACCGTCGACGACAACCTGCTCGACGTGGCCGAGCCCGATGCCGTGGTGCTGCACTGCCTGCCGGCGCACCGGGGCGAGGAGATCTCAGCCTCGGTGTTCGAGGGCGCCCACTCGGTGGTGTGGCGGCAGGCCGCCCACCGCCAGACCGCCATGCACGGCATCCTGGCCTGGGCCGTCGAGGAGCGGGCGTCGTGACGGCACCCGCCCAAACCAACCGGCCGACCAAGAACCAGCGCCAGCACCGGATCACCCGGCTGCTCGAGACCCAGGCCGTGACCAGCCAGGGCCAGCTGGTGGCGCTCCTGGCCGAGCAGGGGGTCGAGGCCACCCAGACCACGGTGTCGCGCGACCTGGAGGACCTCGGTGCGGTCAAGGTCCGCCTGCCCGGCGGCGAGACGGCCTACGCGCTGCCCGAATTGCCGGTGCACCAGCTGGCCCCCGAGGACCACCTGCGGCGGGTGCTCGGTGAGTGGGTGGTGGAGGTGGCGCACTCGGGCAACCTGGTCGTCCTGCGCACGCCGCCCGGATCGGCCCATGTCGTAGGCTCGGCGCTCGATCGGAGCGGGTTGGACGCGGTGGTCGGCACCGTGGCCGGGGATGACACCGTCCTGGTGATCGTGGACGAGGCAGTGGGGGGAAGGGCCATGGCGGCCCGCCTGGGTGACGTCGCCGGTATCGCGGAAGGGTCCAGGATGGGTGGGCCCCCCGACCCGGCAACCGACGGAGGTAAGGGAAGGATGGAACATGACTGAGCGAGTGGTGCTGGCCTACAGCGGTGGCCTCGATACGTCGGTGGCCGTGCGGTGGTTGATCGAGAACGAGGGCGTCGAGGTCATCGCCGTCGCGGTGAACGTCGGCCAGGCCGCCGAGAAGGGCGGCGAGGACTGGGACGCCATCCGCGCCCGGGCCCTGGCCGCCGGGGCGGTCGAGGCCGTGGTGATCGACGCCCGGCTCGAGATGGCCGAGGAGTTCTGCCTGCCCGCCCTGGCCGCCAACGCCCGCTACGAGGGCAAGTACCCGCTGGTCTCGGCGCTGTCGCGCCCGGTCATCGTGCGCCACCTGGTGGCCGAGGCCCGCCGCCACGGGGCGACGGCGGTGGCCCACGGCTGCACCGGCAAGGGCAACGACCAGGTGCGCTTCGAGGTGGGCACGCGCGCCCTCGCCCCCGATCTCCACATCTTCGCCCCGGCCCGGGTCTGGGGGCTCACCCGCGAGGACTGCGTCGAGCTGGCGGCCAAGTGGGAGATCCCGATCACGGTGACCAAGGACAAGCTCTACTCCATCGACGACAACCTCTGGGGCAAGGCCATTGAGTGCGGGGCCATCGAGGACCCGTGGGCCCCGGCGCCCGACGACGTCTACACGCTGACCCGGGCCACCGAGACCGAGCCGGTCGAGGTCATCGTCGGCTTCGAGTCGGGCGTGCCGGTCTCCCTCGATGGGGAGTCGCTCTCCACCGACGAGCTCATCGCCCGCATCGGGGCCACGGCGGGGAGCCGCGGCTTCGGCCGCCTCGACATGGTGGAGAACCGCCGGGTGGGTATCAAGAGCCGCGAGGTCTACGAGTGCCCGGCCGCCCTGGCCCTGCTCATCGCGCACAGCGATCTGGAGGACCTGACGCTCGAGCGCGACCTGCACCACGAGAAGGCCCGGCTCGAGCCCCGCTGGTCCGAGCTGGTCTACGACGGCTTGTGGTTCTCGCCGCTCAAGGCCGCGCTCGATGCTTTCATCGCCCAGTCCCAACGCCACGTCACCGGCGAGGTGCGGCTGCGCTTCGCCGCCCCGGGCACCTGCACGGTCGTCGGCCGCCGCAGCCCGGTCGCTCTCTACGACCACGATCTGGCCACCTACGACGCCTCCGACACCTTCCGCCACGCCGACGCCGAGGGGTTCGTGCGCCTGTGGGGTCTGGGCGTGGCCACGTGGTCGGCCCGGCAGGGCCCCGGCTCCGAGCGGGCCACCGCACCGGCCCCGGACGAGGGGTCATGACCCTTTGGAAGGGCCGCATCTCGGCCGGCATGGCCGACGCCGTGGCGGCCTTCACCGTCAGCCTTCCCTTCGACCAGGCCCTAGCCCTCGACGACCTCACCGGGTCAAGGGCCCACGTGAAGGGGTTGGGCAAGGCCGGCATCCTGACCGACAACGAAGTCACCACGCTGCTCGATGCCCTCGACCAGGTTGCCGAGGAGCTCACCACCGGCGCCTTCGCCTTCGCGCCGGGGGACGAGGACGTGCACACCGCGGTCGAGCGCCGGGTGACCGAGCTGGCCGGTGAGGTCGGCGCCAAGCTGCACACCGGGCGCAGCCGCAACGACCAGGTGGCCACCGACCTCCGGCTGTGGTGCCGCCGGTCCCTCATCGAGGTGGCGACCGAGGTCATGGCCCTCCAGGACGGGCTGGCCCAGCGCGCCGGGGAGGCGGCCGACACCTACCTGCCCGGCTACACCCACCTGCAGCGGGCCCAGCCGGTCCTGCTGGCCCACCACCTGCTGGCCCACGGCTGGGCGCTGGCCCGCGACGTCGACCGGCTCCTGACCACGGTGGACCGCCTCAACACCTCACCGCTGGGGGCCGGCGCGCTGGCCGGGTCGTCACTCCCGCTCGACCCCGACTTCGTCGCCGCCGAGCTCGGCTTCCACGGGCGCTTCGAGAACTCGCTCGATGCGGTGTCCGACCGCGACTTCGTGGCCGAGGCGCTGTTCGACCTCGCCCTGCTCGGGGTGCACCTCTCGCGCATGGGCGAGGAGCTGGTGCTGTGGTCGACCGAGGAGTTCGGTTTCTGCACACTCGACGACGCCTATGCCACCGGGAGCTCGATGCTGCCGCAGAAGAAGAACCCCGACGTGGCCGAGTTGGCCCGCGGCAAGGCGGGCCGGCTGATCGGCCACCTCACCGCGGTGCTGGTCACGCTCAAGGGCCTCCCGCTGGCCTACAACCGGGACCTCCAGGAGGACAAGGAGCCGCTCTTCGATGCGGTCGTGCAGGTCACGCGGGCCCTCATCGCGCTGCGCGGCGTCTACGAGACCGTCGCCTGGAACGAGGAGCGCATGCAGCTGGCGGCCGACGGCCCGGCGGCGGCGGCCGTCGACCTGGCCGAGATGCTGGTCGAGCAGGGCATGCCCTTCCGGGCCGCCCATGCGTTGGTCGGCGCCCTGGTGCGCGAGTCGCTCGAGCGCCACGTGCCCCTGGTCGAGCTGGTGGCGGCCCATCCCGATCTGGGAGAGGCCGCCGTTGTACTGCTCGAGCCCGGGGTGGCGGTGACTCGTCGGCGCACCCCGGGCGGGGCCGGCCCCGGCCCGGTGGCCGAGCAGGCCGAGCGCTTCGTCCGCCGTCGCGAGGTGGACCGCACCCGGCTGTCCCACTGGTCGCACCTCTAGCGCCGACCGCCCGCCGAGCTCTCGCGCCGAGCTCTCGCGCCGAGCTCTCGCGCCGACCTTTAGCCTGCGGGCGTGCACCGGGCTGACTTATCCGGCGATCCGGTGGCCGTCGCCCCGTGGCTCCTCAACAAGGTGCTGGTCCGGGGTGGGCGATCGGGACGGATCGTCGAGGTCGAGGCCTACCGCGGCACCAAGGACCCGGCCTCGCACGCCTACCGGGGCCTGACGCCGCGTACCGCCGTGATGTTCGGCGAGCCGGGCTATCTCTACGTGTACTTCACCTACGGCATGCACTGGTGCGCCAACGTGGTCTGCGGATCCGAAGGGGAGGCCGCGGCGGTGCTCATCCGTGCCCTGAACCCGATGGAAGGCCTCGAGGAGATGCGCCAGCTCCGTCCGGCCGCCCGGCGGGACCGGGATCTCTGCAACGGTCCGGCCAAGCTGTGCCAGGCCCTGGGGATCACCGGTGCCGACAACGGGACGGACCTGTGGGCGCCGTCGGCTGGTGCGCCGGCCGCGGTCCGGTTGCTCGACGACGGGACGCCGCCGCCGAAACGTCCGGGCCGGGGGACCCGGATCGGCATACGCGTGGCGACCGAGCAACGCTGGCGGTGGTGGGTGGCGGGGGACCCCAACGTCTCGGTGCCCGGGTGACGCCCGACGGGTGATGCCCCGACGGGTGACGCCGAGGTGTTCCCGCCGCAGGTACCTTGGAGGCACCTGAGGAAACGGACGGCGATTGTGCGCACCACCGAGTCGGTCGACCCACACAGCCAGCGGGCTCGGTGGTCGTCGCGGCCCGGGGCTCCGTGGTCGCGTCGTACCTGGATCGTGCTGGGCGTCCTGTCGGTCGGTGCCGCGCTCGGCCTCGCCATCGCCCTGGCCTTGGGCCGGGAGGCCGACTTCGACGTCTACCGGATGGGCGCCGAGCACGTGCGCGGGCCACACCTCTACCGCGAGCGTCTGCCCGGGCTGCTGCTCCCCTTCACCTACCCACCGTTTGCCGCGATGTTGTTCTGGCCATTCACCCGATTCTCGATACGCACGGGCCAGCTGGGGTGGACCCTGTTCAATCTGGTTGCCCTGGCGGGCTTGATCGGGGTGAGCCTCCGGGCCGTCCGCCCGGACTGGTCGAACCGGCGGATCTGGTCCATCGCCGTGGTGGCGCTGTTCCCGGTGCTGCTGCTCAACCCCGACGTCGGGACATTGGGCTACGGGCAGGTCAACTTCGTCATCGCCCTGCTGGTGCTGGTCGACCTCACCGTCGTGATTCGGCTGCGGTCGCACACCATGCCGCGGGGCGTCCTGGTGGGGATCGCCGCCGCCCTCAAGCTCACGCCGCTCATCTTCATCCCCTTCCTGGTGCTGACCCGCCAGTTCCGGGCCGCAGTGACCGCGGCGGTCTCCTTCGTGGTGTGCACGCTGGTCGCGTTCGCCGTCTCGCCCCATTCCTCGTGGACCTACTGGTCGAAGGAGGTGCTCGATTCCAGGCGCGCCGGCAATCTCCTCTACATGAGCGACCAGAACCTGCACGCCGCGCTGGCCCGCATGACCCAGGCGACCCCTTCGCCGGCGGTGCAGGATTCGCTGACGGTCCTCATCGCGGTGGGTGGGCTGGCGTTGGCGGCCTGGGCGTATCGAGCCTCGTCGCCCGTGCTCGGGATCCTGGTGGGCGCGGCGACGGGCCTCATTATCTCGCCGGTCTCGTGGCAGCATCACTACGTCTGGATCGTGCCGCTGCTCGGGTGGCTGCTGCTCGGATCGGACCGGCCCCGGGGCGGCCGCTGGTGGGCGTTGGGGGCGGCGCTTCTCTTCTGGGCTGCCCCGATCTGGTGGGTCCCCAACCGCCAGCGGGGCTACGGGGGACCGCTGGTGCTGCTGGTCGGCAACTCGTTCTTCCTGGCCGCGGTCGCGTTCTTGTTGCTCGTCGGCGGGTTGCTGTGGTCGCGGCGGCGGGCGGGGGGTGGCCGGCCCGAGGGGACGGGCGGGTCTCGGTCGGGAGTGGGATTGGGCTTGCGGTCGGGCTCGCGTGGCCGCCAGGCCCCCGTGGGGGCAGGGGCCGTCGAGGGCAACTGAGAGATGGGTTCGGGCGGGGAGGGAGTGCGCTCCAGCCCCGCCGGGCTTGCAACAGCTTTGTCACGCCGGCGCAATCCCGGCGGCGCACACTGAGCGGAGCAGCGAACGGGAAGGGCGGGACCCCGGGGGACCAAGGGGAAGAAGATCGAGCAGATCAGTAGGCGGAGCACGTTTCAGATGGTCCCAGCAGGCCGTGGGATGGAGCGGAAAGCCCATTGGGTCTCGACCACCGTCCGGAGTCTTTGGCCGGTCGCCGATCTGGCTTGGCCCTTGACTCAGTTGTGAGTAGTCACTAACATATAGGGCATGGTCCCGGTTCGACAGTCCGCAGATGTTCGGCGAGCCTCCATCTTGCGGGCGGCCGTGGTGGAGTTCGGCCGGTCCGGGTATGCCGGCACATCGACCGAGGCCATCGCCAAGCGAGCCGGCATTTCGCAGCCCTACATCTTCCGCCTCTTCGGGACCAAGAAAGAACTCTTCATCGCCACCTATGACATGGTGACCGCCCGTATCGAGGCCGCGTTCGTGGCCGCGGGGAACGGCCTGACCGGGGAGGCGGCCATGATGGCCATGGGCGCCGCCTACCTCGAGCTCCTCCAGGATCCCGATCTGTTGCAGGTCCAACTGCACGGCTTCGCCGCCGCGGCGGCCGACGAGGACATCGCCCAGGCCTGTCAGGACACCTTCCGCCGGCTGTGGCAACTGGTCCGCCGATACAGCGATGTCTCGCCGGACGAGATGCGCGAGTTCTTCGCCCAGGGCATGTTGTGCAGCGTCCTCGCGGCCATCAACCTGGGATCGGTGGCCGAACCCTGGGCCCAGTCGTTCTTCGAGCACGACGAGACCAAGCAGGCCGCGCTCGAGGCGCTGACTGCCGCTCGTCCGCTGGCCACACCCGCCTAAAGCCCGTTCATGCCGTACGGATCGGGTGCCCTGTTGTCCCTTGAAGTGAGTAAGTAGTCACAACCTGAACAGACAGAACCAGCCTGGAGGAAGCACCATGACCATGACGCAGAACCACCCGGTGGAGCCATCGGCCTCGCCCTCACCCGGGGCAGCCCATTCACGGGGAGCGGTGTGGGCCATCGTCATCACCGGCCTGGCGCTCTTCATGGCGTCGCTCGACAACCTGGTCGTCTCGACCGCCCTGCCGGTCATCCGGGTCCATCTCCATGCTGGGCTCTCGGGTCTGGAGTGGACCGTGAACGCCTACACGCTGACCTTCGCCGTGCTCCTGCTCAGCGCCGCCGCGGTGGGGGAGCGGCTGGGGCGCCGGCGGATCTTCACCCTCGGTATCGCCCTCTTCACCGTGGCCTCGGCGGTGGCCGCGTTGGCCCCGAACATCACCGTGCTGGTGGCGGCGCGGGCCGTGCAGGGCGCCGGTGGCGCCATGATCATGCCGCTCTCGCTCACGCTGCTGAGCAGCGCCGTGCGGCCCGAGCGCCGGGCGGCCGCCCTCGGGATGTGGGGCGCCATCGGCGGGGTGGCGGTGGCCCTCGGCCCGTTGGTCGGTGGCGCGGTGACGACGGGGTGGGCCTGGCAGTACATCTTCTGGCTCAACGTGCCGATCGGGATCGCGCTGGTGCCGCTGGCCCGTTGGAAGCTGGCCGAGTCCCGTGGGCGCTCCGCCTCACTGGACCTGGCCGGGGTGGGCCTGGTCAGCGCCGGCCTCTTCGGCGTGGTGTACGGGTTGGTCCAGGGGAACTCGCACGGTTGGACCAGTACCGGGGTGCTGTCCGCCTTCGCAGCCGGGATGGTCGCCCTGGCCGCCTTCGTCTGGTGGGAGCTGCGCATCGACGAGCCGATGCTGCCGCTGCGCCTGTTCAAGAACCGGGCCTTCGCCGCCGTCAACGTCACCGCCATGCTGTTCAGCTTCGGCATGTTCGGCTCCATCTTCTTTCTCTCCCAGTTCCTCCAGACCGTGCAGGGCTACTCACCGCTGAGTGCGGGCCTGCGCGTCCTGCCCTGGACCGGCATGACCATGCTGCTGGCGCCGCTGGTCGGGGCGTTGGCCGGACGGTGGGGCGGCAAGCGCCTGGTGGTGGCCGGGCTGCTCCTCCAGGCCGGCGGCCTGCTGTGGCTGGGACTCTTGCTCACCCCGGGTACGCCGTACGTCGACATGATCCCCGCCTTCGTCATGGCGGGGACGGGGATGACGCTCTTCTTCGTGCCCCTGGCCTCGCTGGTGCTGGGCTCGGTGCCCAGCACTCTGGAGGGAGTGGCCTCGGGCACCAACAGCGCCTTTCGGGAGCTGGGCGGCGTGCTGGGCATCGCCGTGCTGGGCGCCGTGTTCTCCTCCTCGGGCGGGTACGCCTCGGGCCGCGACTACGTGAGCGGCCTCACCCCGGCCATCCTGGTCGGCGCCGGCGTGGTGCTGCTCGGCATGGTCACCGCCCTGGTGATCCCGGTGGCCAGGCGGGCCAGGCTGTCCCGGGCCGAGGCGGCCCGCGCCGCCGGCGAGCGCTACCGGCCGGACCCCGAGTGGGTGCAGGCCCAGTCGGCGGCCTAGGGGCCCCGCGCGGTGTCCCGAGGGTGGGCGCAGTGTCGGGAGGCCGCCGGTACGAAGGGGTGGGGAACCGGCCCGGTGGGCCCGTCAGGGCAGCCTTCCCGCCATCCGCGTGCGGGCGCGCGGTGACCGGTACAGTCGTCGCAGCGCCGCGGCCTGGGCCACGCCCGTGCTCCGTTCGCCTCGAGCGAGTGCGTTGACGGTACAGCGCGCAACTGTTAGAGTAACCATCCCGTCGGAACGACCCCCCAAGGTCGTCCGGCAGCCGAAGGAGACTTTCCAGCGGAGCAATCCGTCCGGAACAGTCCTTCGGAGCACCCGGCACCAACATCGGCAGTAGTGGTGTGTGCCCGGTCGCTCCTTGAAAACGGAATAGTGAGAGCCAAAAGCCAGTGCGGGCAATTCATTCGTGCTTCGGTACGTCTGGGTTGTACGTCAATTAGCAGTAAGGCAGGCCTCGTTGGATCTAGGGCTTTATCTCCTAGTGATAAGACGGCCTGTCGTTACCATGGAAGAGTCATACATGGTGACTCTCTGATTTCCGGAAGGTCCTTCCCTCGTTTAGGGACGGGCTGACCGTAAGTCTCGATGGAGAGTTTGATCCTGGCTCAGGATGAACGCTGGCGGCGTGCCTAACACATGCAAGTCGAACGCGCTCCATTCGGTAGCAATACTGATGAAGAGCGAGTGGCGAACGGGTGAGTAACACATGAGCAACCTGCCCCGAAGACTGGGACAACACCGGGAAACCGGTGCTAATACCGGATATCCCTATCGGACCGCATGATCTGATAAGGAAATGGATTCCGCTTCGGGAGGGGCTCG
>DASXZJ010000140.1:0-14485 GCA_036502025.1 Acidimicrobiales bacterium
CGGAGATCAGCGCCTCAGAGCTGGCGGACAATGGTGACGACCTTGCCGAAGATGGTCACGTCGTCGCCGTCGAAGACCATGGGCTCGTAGGCCGCGTTGGCCGGGGTGAGGACGATGCGCCCGTCCCGGCGGCTGAAGGTCTTCACCGTGGCCTCGTCGTCGGGGATGCCGGCCACCACCACGTCGCCGTTCTCGGCCTCGGGCTGCTGGCGCACCACCACGTAGTCCCCGCTGAAAATGCCGGCGTCCATCATGGAGTCACCGCGCACCCGCAGCATGAAGGTGGGTCCGCTGCCGGTGAACTGCTCGGGCATGGGCAGGAGCTCCTCGACGTTCTCATGCGCCAGCACGCCGGTGCCGGCGGCCACGTCGCCGATGAGGGGCACGTTGCGCACGGCCGAGGTGGCCATGCTCAGGGTGGAGGCCGGGTCGAAGTGGACCTGGATGGCCCGGGGCTTGCTGGGGTCCTTGGACAGGAAGCCCTCGCGCTGGAGCACGGCCAGGTGGGTGTGCACGGTGGCCGAGGAGGCCAGGCCGACCGCCTCGCCGATCTCGCGCACCGAGGGGGGGTAGCCCCGGTCCCGCTGGGTGTCGGCGATGAAGGTGAGGATCTGCTGCCGCTTTCCGCTGAGGACCTCCGCCATCGGTTTCTCCTTTTGGCTGTTTTACTTGCCTGTTTGCCTACCCCGTCCCCATCCGGCGACCCCTCCCGGGGGCCGGCCACAGGGCGAACACTCGTTCGTGCCAGACCAAGATAGCGGGCGGGGAGCCACAAAGCAAACATCTGTTCGCTGCTGCCGCTGTCACACCCATTCCCTAGGTTGGTCCACATGGCCTACGAACAGCTGTTCGAGAAATCGGTTGACACCGAACACCTGTTCGTGCTGCAATGTGGAAATAGCGAACAGTTGTTCGATAAAGGAGATGCGATGTCGGTCGCGTTTGAGCTGGAGCACGAGGCGTTCTACCCCAGGCTGCAGGTGGTTTCCCTGCCGCCCCGACGCCCAGGGCGCGTGGCGCCCTCCTCGGCGGTCCAGCGGCGCCGGGTCGTCCTGGCCCTGGCCGTGCTGACCCTGCTCGTCCTGCTGATGCTGCCCATCCGGGCGCTTGGCGGGAAGACGATCGCCGCATCGAGCCCGACCGCCGGCCAGGAGTACGTGGTCAGGAGCGGCGACACCCTGGCCTCCATCGCCACCCAGGTGGACCCGGGCCGGGTGCCCGCCCTGGTGCAGCAGTTGGCCCATGAGGCCGGCTCCGCCGTGGTTGTGCCCGGGGAGCATCTCCTCATTCCCTGACTATCGTCAGCGGTGTGCGATGTCCATGGTGCGCCGTTGATGATGATCGCGTCGTGGATTCGCGTTTGGCCGAGGACGGCGGGGCCATCCGGCGCCGGCGCGAGTGTCTGGGCTGCGGGCGCCGCTTCACCACCTTCGAGCGGGTGGAGGAGGTCCCCTTGTGGGTGGTCAAGCGGACCGGCCTGCGCGAGCCGTTCGACCGCTCCAAGCTGGTCGCCGGCGTGCGGGCGGCCACCAAGAACCGCCCGGTGACCGACGCCCAGATGGAGGAGCTGGCCCAGGCGGTCGAGGACGACCTGCGCGCCGTGACCTCGGAACCGACCAGCCAGCAGGTGGGCGTGGCCGTGCTGGAACGGCTCAAGGCACTCGACGATGTGGCCTATCTCCGCTTCGCCAGCGTCTACAAGGGGTTCGAGGACGCCGGGGACTTCCAGCGCGAGGCCGGCCTCTTGACCAAGACGACGGAGCCCAAGCGCCGGCCCTGATGGACGAGATCCCCGCCGTCGCGTTGGCCGTCTACGCCCATCCCGATGACGCCGATGTGGCCTGCGGTGGCACCCTGGCCCGCTGGGCCAAGGCCGGGTCAGCGGTGCACCTGCTCGTCTGCACCGACGGCGGCAAGGGGACCTTCGACGCCGCGGTCGAGCCGGCCCAGCTGGCCGCCGAACGGGCCGCCGAGCTGGAGCAGTCCTCCGCCGTGATCGGGCTGACCGGCGTGGCCAACCTGGGCTACCCCGACGGGGAGTTGGTCGACTCCGACGCCTTCCGGCAGATCCTGGTCGAGTGGGTGCGCCGGCTGCGTCCCGACGTCGTCTGCGGGCACGACCCGACCGCGGTCTTCTTCGGCCAGGCCTACTTCAACCACCGCGACCACCGCATCGCCGGCACGGCGCTGCTGGACGCGGTGTCGCCGGCCGCCGCCCTGCCCCACTACTTCCCCGCGGCCGGGCCACCGCACCAGGTGGCCACCGTGCTGCTCTCGGGCACGCTGGAGCCCGACGTCTGGGTCGACGTCACCGACACCATTGAGGCCAAGGCGGCCGCGGTGGAGTGCCACCGCACCCAGTTCGCCGACCCGGGGGGCTGGGCCGGGGACGCCGTGCGGCGGCGGGCCGAGGAGGAGGGCCGACGGGCCGGCGCCCAGTACGCCGAGGGCTTCCGCCGGCTGACCCTCCGTGGGTGAGCCGTCCCTCGTCCCCACCATCCTCCACGTCGACATGGACGCCTTCTACGCGTCGGTCGAGATCCTGGACGACCCCAGCCTGGTCGGGCTGCCGGTCATCGTGGGCGGGGCCGGTGCCCGCGGCGTGGTGGCGTCGTGCACCTATGAGGCCCGCCGGTTCGGCGTGCGCTCGGCCATGCCGTCGGTGCGGGCCCGCCAGCTCTGCCCCCAGGCCGTGTTCCTGCCCGGGCGCCACGGCCGCTACGCCGAGGTAAGCGCCCAGTTGCACCAGATCCTGGCCGACGTCACGCCGCAGGTGGAGCCGATCGGGCTGGACGAGGCCTTCCTCAACGTGGCCGGCGCCCTGCGCAGGCTCGGTCCGCCCGAGGTCATCGCGCACGGGCTGCGCGACCGGGTGCGGGCCGACCTCTCGCTGGACTGCGCGGTGGGGATCGGCCGCTCAAAAATGATCGCCAAGCTGGCCTCGCGGGCGGCCAAGCCCAGGGCCACCCGGGCCGGCCTGGAGCCGGGGCCCGGGGTGGTGCTGATCGGGCCCGACATTGAGATGGCGTTCCTGCACGGCCACGCCGTCGAAGCGCTGTGGGGCGTGGGCCCGGCCACGGCCACGCGGTTGCACGAGCTGGGGGTGCGCACGGTGGGCGACCTGGCCGCCCTGCCGCCCGAGACGGTGGTGCGCCGGCTGGGTAAGGCCAGCGGCCTCCACCTGGCCGCCCTGGCCCGGGGCGAGGACCCCGACCCGGTGCGGCCCGACCGCCCCACCAAGTCGATCGGGCACGAGGAGACGTTCAGCCAGGACCTCATCGACCCGGTCGTCCTGGAGCGCCATGTCCTGCGCATGGCCGAATCGGTGGCCACCATGCTGCGCGGTGGCACCACGGCGGCCCGCACCATCACGGTCAAGGTCAAGTTCAGCGACCTCTCGCTGCAGACCCGCTCGCACACGCTCGGCCGGGCCATCACCACCGGGGGAGCGATCGGCCAGGTGGCCGCCGCCCTGCTGGCCGGTGTGGATCCGGGTGAGGGGATCCGCCTGCTGGGGGTCAGCGCCTCGGGGTTGGTCGAGAGCGGCGGCGATCAGCTCTCCTTCGACCTGGGCGACGGGCGCGACGAGGGCCAGCAGAGCGCCACCACGCGGGAGCAGTCCTGGTCCGACGTGACCGCCGCCGTCGACGCCATCCGCACCCGCTTCGGCAGCAGCTCGGTGGGCTCGGCCGCCATGGTCACCGACGACGGGGTGCAGATCCCGGCCCGCCGCGACGCGCCGTGGGGCCCGTCGGAATAGCGGCGGCGGCTGGCGGCGGCGGCTGACGCCTTCGCCGGCCGGCTTCTACGCCGGCGCCCACCACTGCAGCCAGATCCCGTGCGGGTGCATATCGGCCAGCCGCACCGGTGGTGCGCCCCCCGGGCCGATGTGGACCAGGGCAGTGGCCAGATCCGAGCTGGGCCGGGGGTGCGGGGATGGCGGGGTGGGCAGGCCGCGAGTCTCGTTGGGGGCCTCGGCGTAGAGGTGGTGCACCAGCCGGGTGGCCCCCAGCGCCTGCACGGCCCGGACCAGCTCGCCCTGGCGGCCCTCGGACAGGTAGGCGGCCACCCAGGAGTGGAAGACGACCAGCGGGCGGCTGTCGTCGATGGTGGCGGCCACCGCGTCCAGGTCGTCCACCAGGTCGCCCTCGAAGATGGCCGGCCGCCCGGTGGTGGTGCGGGCGATCGCCAGGGCGGCCCGCAGGCGGATGAAGCGGGGCAGGTTGTCCGGCCACTGGCAGGCCAGCAGCCAGCGGGCGGCGTCCTCGGAGTCGGGGTCGATGGGCTGGCGGTCCAGACCGGCCCGGGCGGCGACGGGAGGCGGGCGCAGCGGGGGGAGTGCGGCCAGCTCGCCCCGCACCGTGCAGTCGAGCCTGACCGGGGAGCCGTCCGCGCCGGCTTCGAGCACGGCGCCGTCGGCCCGTTGGCGGTAGGTGTAGGCGTAACGGTCGAACAGCAGGTTGAGTCCGGCCGAGGTGCCAAGGTCCAGCAGGGAGATGGGTTGGCCCTCGCCGTAGGAAGCGGCGATGGCGCAGAGGGCGGGCAGGAGGGCGGCGCACCGCCCTACCTCGTTGGTCTGGGTGCTGCGGACGGCGATCAGGGGGAGGAGCTCGGCCCGCTTCGTCAGGCAGAAGTCCCTGAAGTCGGCCACCAGTTCGGCCACCGGGTCCGCCCCGGGTGGAGGCGGGGCACGCGTGGTGCCGGTGACCAGCCGCACCGTGTCGTAGTGGGCGGCCAGGGGATGGGCCACCCCGCCCAGCAGCAGGAAGTGCACGGCGGCCAGCAGCAGGTTGGGCCGGCGCTGGGCCAGGGGCGCCTGCTCCATCAGGGCCAGCAGCTCGGGGTCCTCCGCCACGCCCCGGCAGATAACGGCGTAGGTGACGGCGCCGTCGCCCTCGACCGCCGCCGCGAATTGACGGAACTGGTCGGCCAGCGGCAGCTCGTCCGGGGACGGCTCGGCGGACGGCTCGGCCACCGGCTCGGCCATCGACTCAGAAGCTGGCGGGCAGCAGGGGCGAGATGGCCCCGAAGAAGACGTAGAGGAGGGCCAGGAGGCCGATGGTGCCGGTGCCGTAGATGGCCCAGCGTTGCCGCCGGAAGCGATGGGCCACCAGCAGGACAATGGCGCCGGCGATGGCGCACACGATGCCCCAGAGCACAGCACTGAGCAGGGTGCCGTTGGAGTTGCCGGCCAGGTCGCCGCTGTGGGGCTTGGCGGCCGGTTTGCCCGCGGCCAGGCCCGAGTTGGGGAACAGCTGCGAGTGGGTCAGCTTGGCCAGCACCACCAGCCGGGTCGACGCGCTGAAGCGCGGATTGCAGGTGGTCAGGGTCAGGAAGGCGCCGAAGGCGTTCTTGAGCACCGAGCCGTCGGAGGGGGAGACGACCGAGGTCTTGACGGCGTCGTAGACGAAGATGCCCTGGGTGGTGGTGAGCACAATGGGATCACCGACCTTGACCGCGTCGAGGTTGTAGAAGGGGTGGCCGTAGGTGGTGCGGTGCCCGGCAATGGCCGAGTTGCCGGGTTGGCCGGGCAGCGGGGTGCCGATGTAGTGGCCGGGGCCCTGGCGCAGGTCGTTGGTGTTGGTCCCCTCCACCACCACCTGGTTGATGCCGATCACGGGGATGCGGATGTCGCCGATGGGCGTGCCCTCGGGCGGGGCGGCGGTGGTGGGCGCCACGACCGGGGGGCCGGTGGGCAGCTTGTCCAGGGCGGTGGCGTTGGCCAGCGCCCGCTTGACCTCGTTGTTCTTGGTCTGCTTGGCCAGCGTGGTGCGCAGGGCGTTCTGGGTGTGCGCTTCCTGCAGGGAGGTGCCCCAGACCTGGTAGGCCGCGAAAAGCAGCAGGACGATTCCCCCGCCGATGAGGACTTTTCCGATGTGGCCCAGGACTCGCATCGCGCCAAGAGATTAGGTCGGGAACCGCCCGTTCCCGAGGCAGGCCCTAGCCCAGCCCTAGCCCTGGACGGTGACCAGGGTTCCGAGCGGGGTGAGGGGGTAGACGACGGCGGCGTTGGCCACGGGGATCTCCACGCAGCCGACGCTCTGGGGGAAGCCGTAGTGCGACCGGATGAAGCCGTGCAGGGCGTCGCCGCCGGTGAAGTAGCTCACCCAGGGGATGCCCGGGTCGCTGTACTTGGAGCCGTCCGGGTTGGTCCCGCTCATGGTGGTCACGTTGTAGCGGGCGTAGACGGGCCAGGTCCCATTCGGGGTGGGCGCCGCGCCCACGCCGGTGTTGACCAGGGTGCTGTAGACCGTGTTGCCGTTCTCGAAGACGGTGGCCGTCTCGGGCGAGTGCTTGGACACCAGGACGTAGTCGTAGGGGAGGGCGTTGGCGTGGCCGCTCTGCAGGTCAGCCAGCAGGTCGCTCCAGACCTGCGGCCCAGCCAGGCCGTCGGTCTTGAGGCCGTGCTGGGACTCGAAGTTCATCACGGCGCCCTTGGTGATCACGTTGTAGGTACCGGGGGTCCACAGCGAGGTCAGGGCGGCGGCCTGGTTGACCCAGCGCCAGCTGAACGTGCCCACCTGGTCGTTGCCTTCCTGGGCCGGCGAGGTGACCGGCGCGGCCGGGGTGAAGGTGAGGGGGAGGTAGCCCAACTCGGCCAGCAGCTGCTGCAGGCGCAGGGTGGAGCCCTGCGCCACGGTGAACGAGCTGGTCAGCGTCGAAGCCAGGTGTTGCCCGCGTGAGCCCACGATGCCGTCGACCCCGCCGGGAACGGTGATGGTCTCGGTGGCCCCGGGCACCAGGGGGCCGATGGCCTGGTACTGCAGCAGGGAGGGGGAGAGCACCGACCAGGCGCCGTCGATGGCCGGGGTCAGGGTGGGCATCGGGCTGCCCGGGGCCAGATCGGTGGAGAACTGGACCGAGATGGTGGAGCCGGCGGCCACGCTGTCGCCGGTCGGCGTGGTGGACACAACGGTCAGGTCGGCCGGCGGGGCCACCGGCGCCGCCGCAGCCGGCACGTCGTGGGAGCGCGTGATGAGCACGAAACCGGCCGCCGCGATGGCCAGCGCGGCCGTGCAGATGACGACGATGAGCCAGGGGCGTCGTCCAGTAGCTTCCTTTGCGTGACGCGCCGCCGACATAGCACCGGGGATTCTACCAGGGGTTATGGCTGATTATGAAGTCAAAGCAGCCCAGATGGCCTCGCTGATCTCGGCGAGGCGTCGCGGTTCGGTCACCTTCTCGCCCGTGGCCTCACGCACGTAGAAGGCATCGACCACGAGCTCGCCCAGGGTGGAGACCCGGGCCGAGACCACATCGAGTTGAGCGTCGAAGAGGGCGCGGGTGATGCGGTGTAGCAGCCCGACCTCGTCGGGGGCCCGCACCTCGAGCACCGTGGAGGTCTCCGAGGCCTCGTTGTCCACGCTCACGTCGGTGCCCAGCACGTGGGCGGCCCGCTGGCGGCGGACCGGGTACACCCGCTCCCGCTCGCTCAACCGTTCGCCGATAGCCAGGCGGTCCGACAGCACTGCGGCCAGGTCCTCCCGCAGCCGGGCCGTGTCGGGCCAGGTGCCCCGGGCCACCTCGACGGTGAACACCTCGACGGCCACGCCGTCGGCCCCGCTGACGTTGGCCGCCCGCACGTCCATCCCGTGGAGGGCCAGGGCCCCGGCCACCGAGGAGAGCAGACCGGGGCGGTCGGGTGCGGCCACCACCACCTGCGGCGGTTCCAGCGAGACGGCGGGCAGCCCGCTGCCGCGCACCTCTTCCATCATGGCCCGGTAGGCCGCCGGGATGGCGGCCGGTCCGGGTGGCTGGGCCTCGCCGGCCAGTTCACGGTCGGCCCGCCGCACCAGCTCGGCCACCAGGCCCGCCTTCCACGTCCCCCAGGCCGACGGCCCGGTGGCCCGGCTGTCCGCCTCGGTCAGCGCGCCGAGCAGCTGCAGCGTCACCCGGTCGCCGGCGGCGCGGGCCACGTTGGACACCGTGGTCGGGTCGTCGAGGTCGCGCCGGGTAGCGGTGTCGGGCAGGAGGAGGTGGTGGCGGACCAGGCTGACCAGGATGTCGACGTCGGCCGGGCTGAGGCCCATCCGGGTGGCCATGCGGTCGACCACCTCCATGCCCACCTCGGTGTGGTCGCCGGGGAAGCCCTTCCCGATGTCGTGCAACAGGGCACCGAGCAGCAGGAGGTCGGGTCGCTCCACCGTGTCGGTCAGGCCGGCGGCCAGCGCGGCGGCCTCAAGGAGGTGCCGGTCGACGGTGTACGTGTGATAGGCGTTGCGCTGCGGTTTGTTGCGCACAGCGGCCCATTCGGGGATGAGCCGTACCAGCAGACCGTGTTGGTCCAGCGACTCCAGCTTGTCGATGGCGGGACGGCCGAGACCGAGGAGCCGGACCAGGGCGGCCAGCAGCTCGGGGGGCCAGGGATCGCCGGGCGGCGGCATGCGGTCGGCCAGGCGGTGCAGCGATCCCTTGGCGATGGGCAGGTCGCGCTCGGCCGCCGCCGCGGCCAGCCGGAAGGCCAGCGACGGGTCGGTCGAGACATCGGCGTCGGCGGTCAGCGCGATCTCGCCGTCCACCTCGACCACGTCGGGCTCCAGCAGCACGGTGGTGTCCGTCCGGCTGCTGGCCGCCGTCGTGGCGGGATCGCCCCGCCGGAAGCGCCGGCGTGGTTTGGGGGAGGGATCCCACAGCCGCCGACGGCGCCACACGTCATCGCTGACCCAGGCGATCTGCCGGCCGGCCGCCGACACCGCCGCCATGAGGGCGTCGGCGTCACTGAAGGCCAGGGCAGCGGCGATCTGGTCCTGGTCCTGGAGCAGGAGCCGGTCCTGCTCGCGCCCGGCGTTGCGGTGGAGTTCGACCCGGACCTTGGTCAGCAGCGCTTCCGCCTCGTCGACCGAGTCGAGATCGGCGTAGTCGGTCAGCAACGGGGCGTAGACCGAGATGGCCCGCAACACGCTGACGTCGCGCAAGCCGCCGTGGCTCTCCTTCAGATCCGGTTCGAGCAGGAAGGCCACATCGCCGGCGGCGGCCCGCCGCTCGGTCATCTGTACCTGCAACTCGGGGAGGTACTTGATGCCCAGGCTGTCCCGCCAGGCGGCCCGGACCTTGGTCAACAGCGGATCGGCCACCTTGGCCTCGCCCCAGATCAGGCGGGCGTCGAGCAGCCCCAGGGCGACCCGGACGTCATCGGCCGCGGCATCGAGCATCTCGCCCGGCCGGCGCACCGAGTGGTCCAGGCGCACCCCCTGATCCCAGATGGGGTACCAGATGGCATCGGCCAGGGCCTTGATGTCGCGGTGGCCGTCGTGGACCAGCACCACGTCCAGATCGCTGTAGGGGCAGAGCGAGCTGCGCCCGTAGCCACCTACGGCCAGAAGGGCCAGGTGGCGGCGGGAATCGCCGGACGCCCGCTCGGCCACGGCCGACAGCCAGGCGTCCGCCTCGGCGGCGTAGGCCCGGCAGAAGTCCTCACCCTGCAGATCGTGCCTGGCGAGGAGGTTTTGGCGTCTTTCACGGAGTGACGCCTCGGCAGCCATGGCGGGAACGTAGCATTGGGGTCGTGAGTAAAGACGTAAGTAGGAGAGACAGCGGCAAACCCGTCACCGCATCCCACGGGGTGGCCATGGTCGCGGTCGGTGTCGTGGGCGCCATTGTGGCCTTCTGGCTGCTGAGCAGCATCGTCGGGATCATCTTCTTCTTCATCAAGATCGCCGTCATCGTGGGCCTCATCGGTGGGGCCTTCTGGGTGGTCGGGAAGATCAGAAGGTAGGGACCGCCCACTAGGCTGACCCGCCTTGATGTCACGGCGGCGTGGCCGAGTGGTTTAGGCAGCGGCCTGCAAAGCCGTTTACCCCGGTTCGAATCCGGGCGCCGCCTCCAAGACGTCGGTGCAGGTGGACGATCGGGTCCGCCCCGTCGTTCGCTTCTGAGAAGAGAGCCCATGACCCCGTGATGGCTTGGTCCTGACGGACGTGGGTGGGCTGGGCTCGTGCGTGGGAGAGGGTTTCTGGCGTCACTGCCTCCACTAGCCAACCCCGGCTGCAAGCGCGAAGATTCAGGCGTGCTACCAGAAGGGCACCTCTACGGCGAAAGAGTGTGGTTTCGGGACACTCGGAGCCCCGCCCGTCGCATGGGGGTCTCGAAGCACCCCTTCGATTCGACGATCGTGATTTCACTCTGGCAGGGCGACGCCTGCACGGGTACGTTCCGCCTCCCACTCGTTGATGCGGCGCGTCTCATCTCAACCTTGGCGGAAGGGATGAGCGAAGCGATACCCGATGGACGCGACGACTTGATGCAGCGTCAGTCCAGCAGTCATCTCCACCTTCTCGAATAAGCCCGGCCACGCGTCGGAAGTGACGCCCGAGAGTGTGGGTATCCACCACTGATGTCACACCTTCGTGCCAGTCTCGACCCATGGGCAACTGGACCGCCGGTGAAGTGTTGGGATTCGACTTTGAGACGACGGGGGTCGATCGCTTTGGCGATGTGCCCGTCTCCTTTGCCCTCGTCACCGTCGTGGCGGGTGCGGTGGTCGAGACAGCAGCCGGATTAGTGAATCCCGGGCGCGAGATTCCGGCCGGCGCGACCAATATCCATGGCATCTCGACCGAGCGGGCCCGGGACGAAGGGATGCCCCTGCGTGACGCCGTTGAGATGGTGACCGAAGCGGTGCTCTCGGCCAGTCGCCGCGGCGTGCCGGTGGCCGGCATGAAACTCGACTACGACCTGACCATTCTCGACACGCAATCCCGCCGGTTCACGGGCATCGGCCTGTCCGAACGGGGCTGGGGCGGTCCGGTGCTCGACGCCGTGGTACTCGACCGCCACCTGGATCGTTTCCGCAAGGGCAGCCGCACGCTGGGCTCGTTGTGTGATTTCTACGGCGTCGTCCTCGGGAACGCCCACGATGCGTCCGCTGACGCAGTGGCCTCGGTGCAGGTGCTGCTGGCCCTGGCGGCTCGCTACAAGGAGCTGCGCGATGCGGACCTGGTCGAACTGCACGAGGCGCAGATCCGCTGGCACCGCGACTGGGCGACCAGCTACGACCAGTGGCGGTCCGGCGAGGGCATGGCGCCGATCGACCCCCGTGACTACGTGTGGCCAGTGGCGCCGTACGTGGTGACGGCGGCTTAACTCGGGCCGGCGGGTGTTCAGGTCTTGAGGAGGTCCCAGACCATATCGACGCCCTCGTTCTCGGTGAGCACGTACTTGGCCGGGTGTTGCTTGTCGATATGCCCGATCAGGCCGTTGTAGACCGAGTAGCCGACCAATTCCTGGAGCCGCCGGGGGAACGTCTTGACCAGTTCCGGCGGTATGCCGAGCTGCTGATTTTCTTGCTGGCGGATGTAGCCAGCGCAGTAGTTCATGGCGATACCCACCCGTCGCGTATCGGTCCGGTTGGCCCCGCCGCCGTGCCAGAGACTGCCCACCCAGACCAGGACGCTGCCCTTGGGCATTTCGGCCGGGATGGTGTCGTACGGCTCGAGCGGATTCGGAGCGTCCTCCCGCAGGTGGCTGCCCGGGATCAGGCGGGTCGCTCCATTCTCCTCCGTAAAATCGGTGATGGCCCACATGGTGTTGCAGATGATGGGAATGTGCGGACGGGTGAGCGGGATCAGCTGGTCGTCGGCGTGGATCGGTTGTGCCTGTTCGTCGGGGCCGATGGCAATGGAAGAGAGCGATGAAATGAGGGCGCCCGGGTCCAGCACACCCTCGACGACCGGCAGCACGTTGGGGTGGACCGGGATCTTCTCGTAGGTCAGTCCGTGGACCAGCAGGTTGTAGACGCGGGTGGTGTGGAGGCCTTCGAACAGATTGTCCGCCGGGACGATGCCCAGATCTCGCTCGAGTCGCAGGAGATCGTCGTGTATCTCATCGACGAAATCGGGCTCAATGGCATCGTGAAGGATGGTGTAACCCTCTTCGGCGATCCGCTTCAGGTGGGTGTCCATCTCCGGAATGGGGCTGGTCGCGGTATAGGTCACGCTCCAGATCGTAGAGACTGTTCCTGGCCGGTGCCCGGGTTGCCGAATTCCGGCAAATTCGCCTGGTGGTAGGGTCTTTACGGAAGGGCCGTTAGCGCAGTTGGTAGCGCACTTGCATGACGCGCAAGGGGTCACAGGTTCGAGTCCTGTACGGCCCACCCTTGAATGCCTGGTCAAGAGGGTTTTTGGCGGCTCTTCGGATTCTGGCGGGGAGCCCCCTTCCTGAGGGTCACCCAGAATTAGGCGAAGGTGCTTCAAGCTTGAGGTGTGAGCCTAAAAACAAGAAGCACCTTCGTCCTTGTCGACCCTAGTGAAATTGTCGCGGCCCTGGTGGGGTTGAAGGACGTGCGCGTCCTGAACTACCAACGGATCGGCCCCGACGTGGAATTGATGATCGAGCAGGTGATCGAGGCGGTCCAGTGCCCGATGTGCGGTCGGCGGGCCCAGGTCAAGGAACGCCCGGTGGTGCACTACGTGGACCTGCCCGTCTATGGCACCCCGATGAATCTGGCCTGGAAGAAGCACCGCATGCGTTGTCGCAATGGGCGCTGTCCCATGAAGTCCTGGGTGCTGAGCGATCACCGGATCGCGGCCAAGAACTGCCTGTTGACCACCCGGGCGGCCAAGTGGGCCACCGTCCAGGTCGGCGGGGGCCGGACCGTCTCAGAAGTGGCCGCTGAGCTCGACTGCGACTGGCACACGGTCAACGACGCCGTGGTCACCTACGGCGAGGCCTTGCTCGAGGCCGATCGCAAGCGCTTGAACCAGACCAGCGCCATTGGACTCGATGAGACCTCCTTTGTCCGATTGGGCCCCAAAAAGCACCTCCACTTCGTGACCACGGTGGCTGACGTGGCCAACCACCAGATCATCGACATCCTCCCCACCCGCCAATACGTCGATGTAGCAGCCTGGATCGATGCCCAGCCGACGGCCTGGAAGGAGCGGATCCAATACGGCGCCCTCGACATGTCGAACATCTACGCCGCGGTCTACAGCGTCACCTTGCCCAGCGCGTTGCAGGTGGTCGACCCCTTTCACCTCATCGCCCTGGCCAATCGCGGCCTCGACGCCGTGCGGCGCCGGGTGCAGAACGAACAGATGGGGCACCGGGGCCGAAAAGACGATCCGCTCTATCGGGCCCGCCGGGTGCTGCTACGGGGCGAAGAGCGCCTGGACGAGGCGGCCTCGGCCCGCCTGGCCTCGTTGCTCGAGTTGGGCGACCCGGGGGGCGAGGTGGCCATCGCCTATCGGATCAAGGAGCGACTCCGAGACTTCTACGCCACCTATGACTCCGAAGAAGCCCGAGCCATCCTCGAGGAACTCCAAGCACACTGCGTGAAGCGAGCGATGCCGCCCGAGATCCAAAAGCTCGGACGCACGATCCGCCAGTGGTTCGACAAGATCTGTAACTTCCACCTGGCCCGGGTGAGCAACGGGCCCACCGAGTCGCTCAATAACCTGATCAAGCGGATCAAACGGATCGGCTTCGGCTTCCGCAACTTCAAGAACTACCGGATCCGGGCCCTGCTCTACGCCGGCAAGCCGAACTGGCGCGTCCTGGGCTCGATCGTCGTCCAGTGAGGTGCTCGACCCCGCCAGAATCCGAAGAGCCTTTTTGGTCAGGGTTTTTTGCATCACGGCGCGAATGTAAGCAGCCCGTGTAAGCAACGCCAGCGAATCCTTTGGGGAATTCAGAGCCGCATTGTCGCGCTTCGCTGTTCATATCGGTTCACAGGCGTTCATCGACGTTCACGGCATGACTGAACTTGTCCTCGCCGAGAGTTGACCCCTTGCGCGGAGTGCAAGGGGTCAGAGGTTCGAGTCTTCTACGGCCCACCAGTTCAGAGGCACCTTCGGGATACTGCCGAGGCGAAATTCGACATCTTGACGACCAAGGTGACGACCACGAGAATCGACTGCTGGCCCAGGCGGGATGATGTGGGCATACTTCGGGATCGGCCGTCCACGTCCGGAAGCAGCAAATGACCCGCACTGTGCTGGAGAACTTTCAGCCGAATCGTACTGAGGGGGGATTGCAGACGGTGAGTGAAATCTGGTTTGGATGCTGATCAAGTCGATACGAATGCAGAACTTTCGGGCGTTTGAAGACTCGGGATGGGTTCCGCTGGGCCGGATTACCGTCGTCATCGGAAAGAACAATTCCGGCAAATCCAGCCTTGTGAGGGCCTTCGGAATATTGCAGGAGGGGACCATCCAATGGCAGAGGGATGCCCGCTTACGCTCTGAACTCACAACGATTGAACTGCGCGGTCCAGGGGAAATCCCTCCGTGGATTCCCCAGGGCGAATTCGAGCTAATGAGCAACTGGAAACAAAACACCGCTCCGCAGAGCTTGGTTGGCAAAGGCGACGCTGGGGTCGACGTGAACTTCAATCGATCAGATGGCAAGCGCCCGCTAAACCCGATTGTGCCACTCCTCTCTCGTCGCCGCCCCACCGTGTTCCAAGAGTCCATCAATCTGGATAGCTCCAGGCAAGTCCAAATTGATGGTTCCATGTTGGCCGCGCGCCTGAGTGGGTGGATCGATT
>DASXZJ010000141.1:0-80180 GCA_036502025.1 Acidimicrobiales bacterium
AGAAACAGCTTCCTCGCTAATGGTGAATTTCACGGTTGCCTTCTCCGGGTACAAAGGGTGTTGCCTGATCCTCCACGATTACGTCTTCCAGGGTATGTCGTCGGCGTTTTTGATAGGTGGACTGCCGAATGGGGACTAGGCAGCTAGTTCGGGATGAGCAGCCCACTTCCGCCTTGGCACTCGGAAGACGTTGAGGCTGTCAGTCTGCGAGATAGCCGATGGGTGGATATAGGGGTCTTCGTTGATCCACCACAGGATGTCCTGCCGGTCCCAGACGAGCCAGACCGGTACCCAGATCGTCCCAGTCGCCTCGTCGCCAGTCAGCCGCAGGTCTACTGGTCCGGCACTTCTGCTCTCGACTGTGATCGATGTCATTGGGGTTAGAGCTGCTTGTAGACCCAGCCCGACACCGGAGCGTCAAAGGCTTCGTGCGCACCTGCTGTAATGACCGCTCCAACCACAACAGCGCCCACCCCGGATCCAACGATTAGTTTCTTGGTGGCGACGGCGCCCATGGCAGCCACGATGCCCGCTCCGACAATCTTGGCGACAGTGCGCTTCTGCATTGTCCCTACCCTCCCGAGATCGGATGTGCCATCAGTCTATGGATGGGCTGCCACGGTCCCGACAGGCTGCAGAACGCACACTGCCGGGGTATCGCTCAAGTGGCGGGGCGTGCAGCTGGCTACGAACGTGTGTTCGCCTTACATGGTATCCTGACCGGGATGTCGAGCGAAGAACGCGTCTGCCCTCACTGCGGTGGTCCGATATCTACAGCCGTGGGCATGGGTTGGAAAGACCCAAGCCGTCGATTGCATGCTTGGGTAGGAACGTGCCTCCGGTGCAACGTGGCAACACCCGACGAAGACCACACATTTGGCATCGATGGCGCTGGCAACCTGGTCCGCGTCGACGCATTCATATTTGATGACGATCTGGACTAGCTCGATGGGACGCGGGAATCCGTCCGGATCTTGGGACCGTGCAAGTTCCGTGCAAGTCTTGCGGTCGACGGCACGAAACGCAGCAATCAGACCGACCACACCATAACGCTCCGAGCTGCCGAAATGGACCGCAACGGTTCAGAGGGCACGGAACCAAACATCGAGAACACGCTTTCCTAAACCGTGTGCGGAGGTTCGAATCCTCCCGGGGGCGCTCGAGAAATTTCCGGATCAGGCGCCGGTTCCGCGTGAACTCAACGCGGTGTCGTAGTCAGTGATCCCGAGTCCCATGAGCTCGGCCATACGCGCCATCGTGCCGTCGAGGAGCTTGAGGTCACGAAGGGCGAACTCAGTGGAGGTTGACCGATGCGGGCCCGGCTCTAAAGCGCGCTCGGCTTGATCGAAGAGAGCCGACGAACGGGTGTACGTAGCGCCCCGGGGACCGCTAAGCGCCCGAGCGACTACCTCAATGGAGTGGTGAAGCGTTCCGCTGGCCAGTTCCATCTCGAGGTGAGTGGAGGCTCCGGGCGGTCGCAACCTCTCCGTATCGACCACGAGGTTGCGGCTGTAGTTACGGGAGGCCGAGGTGAGGCGCAGAGCCCGCAGGATGGCTACGTCGGCGCTGCCCCAGACCGTGCGGCGTACTGGTTGAGCGGTCGCGACGACGGCCTGGTAGGCCGCGTCGACCTCTCGGGCGTCAGATCGCAGCGTCGAATCGATCCCATCCTCCCGGCCCATCAAGCGGGCCGTGGCGTGGTCGACCAGCCGCCCAACGGCCTCGATGTGCTCGCGTAGGGCGACGCGCAAGACCTGGCGGGTGTGCAGGGGGAACACCAGCATGACCACGACGATGGCAACGGCCGCCCCGAGGGCCGTCTCTTCGAGGCGGACCAGCAGCAGTGCGTTCGTGAACTCGCCCAACTGCTGATAGAGCTGGGAGACGGTGACGGTGATTGCTATGGCGAAGAAGGCGTACGTGATCCGAAGGAGGTACAGGCCCAGGAAGAGTGAGACGAGAACGATGGCGAGCGAGCACACGGTGTGGTGACCAACGGCGCTCACCAGTAGCGAGCCGACGCCAATACCAATCACGGTCCCGCCCACCCGGAAGAGTGCCTTGCGGATCTGCTCACCGGCATTGTGCGCCCCGATGAATGTGATGAACGCAGCAAGAACCGCCCAGTAGAAGCGCGGTGGAGAGATCAGGTCCCCCAGGACGATGGCGACGCCGGCGGCGACACCGACCTGGATGGCGTTGCGGCTGTAGCGGGCCAGGCCGGACCCTTCGCCCCAGCGCCGACCGCCCTCGAGTGAGGCGATGCTGCTGACGTTGGCCGAACCGGGCAGCCAACCACCGAGGAGCACAACGGAGGGTTGAAAGGTGCGCGTCTCGATGTCGGTCGTGTCCAGGGCCATCCATTCGGTCATGGCGGCAGACAGGTCGATGACCGAACCGGCGAAGCGGTGGACGATCACGGCAGCGGTGCGGTCCTCACCAGGGGCTGGGCGTTCGGCCGCGTGCAGCAAGCCGATCAGGGCCTCGGCATGTGCCTTCGCACCATTGTTGGCGCCCCGGGCGAGATCGAGCAATGCCAGACAAATTTCGGAACGTCGCTCGACTGAGAGCTCCATTTGCGCCATCGCCTTGGCGAAGCGTGCGATGTTGGTCAGAGCCAGCTCAACGTCGAACAGTCGCTGATGAAGGAGTTCGCCAGAGGACCCGTCCGGCACTGCGCCTGGGTCGCCGAGCTGAGCATCGATCATCAGGGCAGCCTCATTGAGACGAATCAGCTGGCGGTTCATCCGTCGGATTCGGCGCGGGCCCGGCCGGACGGTGTCGAAGAGCTCAAGTGCAAGTGAGGACACATGACGCGCCCGGGCATCGAAGGACCTCCGGGTGCGTTCGAGCGCTCTGCCCGGATGGGGGTAGAAGAGCGCGAAGCGCACGGCAATGACCACCACGAGACCCAGGCCAACTTCGGCCGCGAGCCAACCCAGGTCACGGAGAGTGACGGCGCTGTGCAGGGAGAAGCCGACGAAGTAGCCGATGAACAGCAGCTGCCCAACCAGAAACCCCCGCGGGCCGAAACGCCGCACGTAAGTGCCCAACGCGAGAACCAGCGCAATCACCACCAGGGCGACCACGCGGTGACCACCGATGGCAATCCCGAGAGCCAGGGCGGAGATCATCGGGATCGGGAGGATCAGGAACGTGATCGCCTGACTCCTGGCCTTGGGATCATGCACACCCGCGCTGGCGATCAGCCCCACGATGGCGCCGAGCAGCATGGCGATGGCGAGGAGATCATGATTGGCGTCCGCCACCTTGGCCGCTGTGGCCACCGAAGCGTTGGCCCTTCTCTCAATCAGCAGCGCACCGCTCAGGTGCACGAAGATCCATTCGGCTCCCAGCGCAAGGGCGATGGTCAGCACGCTCTGGGCGGCGGCCCGAAGCCGGTTGAGGCCAGGGTCGGAGCTCACGAGGAGATCGACCCATCGGCTTCGGATGCGCTCTGGGGCGCCGGCCCACGAGGTCACAGACGGCCGGATGTCTGCGATGGTCATCGCTCCATCGTAGCATCTATATAGACATTCTTATATAGATCCGCCTATACTTTACTCATGAGCACAAAGCTGCAGGCCCCCCGGAGGACCAGTAGGGCCCAGAATCGGACGATCGGTCGAGCCCTCTACGGCCTCATGTCCGCCACCGTGAGAAGTCAGCCCCGGGACATGAGCCTGACCTCGCTTTCGACCCTGGCAACCCTGGAACTGAACGGGCCCCGCCGCATCACCGACCTGGCGGCGAACGAGGGCGTGATGCAGCCGTCCATGACTGCACTGGTGAGCACGCTGGAACGATCGGGACTCGTAGAACGGCGCAGCGACCCTTCCGACCGACGGGTGGCCCTGGTGGCCCTCACCTCCCAAGGCGCGGCGTACATCCGCGCCAGGCAAGAGGCCGGCATGGAGGTCTTCGCGCAGCTCATCGACGCGCTCCCCGCTGGCGAAGCCGAAGCTATTTTCGCAGCCACCTCGGCGATCACGCACATCCAGGAACTGGAAGAGGAACGGCGGAATCAATCCAAGGTGACGCCTTCCTCGGCCGGTCAGTCCAGCTCATGATCATGGGACCCCGCGAGGGCATGGACCCCAGCCGGCAACCTCGCGACCAGGTGCACGGCGACGGCGTCAACCCCGTCAACGCCAGGATCGTCGTCGGGATCGACGGGTCGGATACGTCCTGGGACGCCTTCTGCTGGGCCTGCGGCGAGACGAGACGACTCGGCGGCCGAACCGTTGCCGTCTTCGTGGATTCGACCTCTGGCGCCGCCTCGGCGACCGCAGCGGCTTCCTTTGCCGGAGCGACCGTTGCCTACGGGGCCATTCAACAGTCGATGACCGATCAGGCAGAGCAACTGGCCGATCAGGTACAAGCCTACGGTGACGACCACGGAGTCGACGTGACGTTCGTTCGCACCCAAGGGGACACCGCCAAGGAGCTCCTGCGAATTGCCAGCGCCGACCACGCCGATCTGCTCGTCGTCGGGCGCTCAACCAAGGCTCGCCACCACCTGGCTGGTTCGCTGGGTCGGCGGCTCGTCGGAAAGCGTGGTGCACCGATCATCGTCGTCGTACCTTGAGACCCGGGGTCGCCGAGGCGGACCCGACACCGGGAGACGGGGGATTGTGGGTACCTGATGTTCGGATTCAGAACGGTGAACCGGCGGACTGGAACCCCCACCGGGCGCGCAAGGACCAATCCTCGAAGGGGGAACGGAGAAGGGCGGCCCTTGCGGCCGGGCACGATCGCCCGGCCTGGTTCCTATACCCGGTCCGGCCGATTTCACTCCGCAGGGTTCGCGACCCCGCTGGTTCAGGAGTCCGCCAGGAGCTGAACCGGCAGCGTGCCCAGCAGCTCATTGACCAGGTCGCCGAGGTCCGCCAGGAGGGTTGCCGCGAGCGGGTTCGGGTCGTTCTGGGTCCCCAGGCCCGGGATCAGCGGAATGGACGCCATGTAGGCGTTGGCGAGAGGTGCAACCCCGGCGACGAGCAGTTCGTTGGCCACGATGGCATCGGGGGGCGCCGCGCCGGCGGGTGGTGTGGACACGACAGGTTGAACGCCCGGGGTGGTGTCGAGTTGCCCCGCGCCGGGGCCGATGAACAGATTCGAGAACCCGATCATCTCGCCGTATGAGATTGGAGCGCTCCTCTCCAGGTTGATGTCGTGACCGGTGTCCGGAGCGAGGTAGCCGACGACCGTTGCCCGCGGGCCGTAGAAGGTGCGCTCGAAGCTGGCCAGTGCCTGGGACGACGTGCACGATGCCGTGTTCAAGCCACAGAAGATCGCGTCGTGCGCGCCGATGACGTCAAGGACCGGGATATTCAGGGTGCGATCCACGTTGTCCGCCGGATAGGCGGCGATGGTGCCGCCCTCAACGAGATTGTCGGTGTCCCTCAGGACTGTCTCATCGAGTCCGAGCACCGCCGGGTCGGTATTCGGTGCGTAGTTGAAGAGACCCCTGGTGCCCGGTTCACTGGCCAGATAGAGCGGATCCAATCCGAGCGAAGAGAACTTCGGATCTCCTTGGGCCAGGTCGTCGTGCCCAGCGATCTCGATGTAGGCGTTGGTGTAGTTCAACGAGTGGGAGAAGCCGGTGGTGATCAGCGCGTTCACGTCGTGGTAGAGCCCCGCTTCGTCGGCCGCCACGATGGAGCCCAGGCTGTGCCCGACCTCGATGACCTCGCCGTAGGGGAACCCCAGGGCCCCGTCGCGCAGCGCGGTCACCACGGAATGGACGGTGTTGACGTCGGCCTGCATGGTGTCGAAGAGGCTGAGGGGATGGAGCGATTGCCCGGAGCCAAGGCGGTCGATGGCCAGTGTCGCGTAGCCGGCCTTGTTCGCCGCCTCGACGTAGGAGTACGTCCCGGGTTGGTAGGGCAAGGACCAATAGGAGCGGTTGTACGTCCATCCAGGTACGAGGAGCTGGACGGCGGTTGCTCCCGGGGGCGCACAGAGCGTCCCGGCGATCGCGCCGGTCCTACCACCGACGTGGATCGGGACGGCGACGTTGCCACAGGTGGTCACGGGCGTCGCCGCGCCGACCGGACCGGTGAAGGTCAGGGCCGAGGTCAGGGTGCCGGCCGCCACCATGATCCAAGCGAGGGCCAGACGGGCGCCAACCGACCGATTGGGTCTCATGTGCCCGGCAGCCTAAACCTGGGTCGGTCCCTCTGCTCGGAACCTCGCTACTGGTGCGATCCGGCCCCGGACGGCGCACCGAGGGCACCGAGGCGCAGAGCCGTGGGGGCGAGCCTCGAGTGGGCCAGGATGATGAAGCCCGAAGCCCCCATCACGTAGACCACGTCGAGCAGCGTCCGGAGCGTGGCTGTCCTTCCCGCTCCGGCGCCGAAGATCCCCGGCCCGATGAGCTGGAACACCAGATAGATGGCGACCCCGAGGGTGATGAGCATCGTCGCGAAGAAGATGAAGGTGACGACCGATACGTAGGTGTGCAGGACGCGGGCGTTCGGGCCGTCCGCCGTTCCATCGCCCCGGGCGATCTCCAGTCCCTTGCGCAGGTGGTAGTGCAGCGCACCGCCGGCGATCAGCACCAGGATTCCCCCTATGACGACCGAGCTGGCGACGCTGTCGGCGATCGGCGAATCATGGGAACCGATGAATGAGAGCAGGGACGTGACGATCATCGTGACGCCGGCATAGGTCAGCAGCAACGTGACGAAGGACATCCCGAAGAGGTAGACGCTGTAGGGCCTCAACCCTCGGGGATCAGGCTCGGCCCGGTTGGCCACCACGACGATGATGAAGACCAGGATGACCAGGGCCACCACGGCGACCCCGGCGAAGACGCCGGCGAACAGGGCCGTTCCACCGCTGACGATCTGGTTCTGACCCATACCCACCCCTTTTTTTGCCCCTGACGAGAAGGGCTCACCGCGAAACTACGCACTCCGGGGGCACAAACAGCGGATGCCAGTCGCCCCGAAGCCCGCGGTTCACCGGGGTGTGCCCGAGGACCTATCCTTGTGGGCGGGTAAACGGCCTCCGACAGAGGTCGGAGCACGTGCGCTGCGCTTCCGCCGTACGCCCGCAATGGGCCTGCGCGCCCGCGCACGAGAAATCCGACCAAGAAGGAGATTGCCATGCCCAGTAACGAAGCCGCCTTGTCATTCAAGGTGGCCAACCTCGCCGAATCCGAATTCGGACGTAAGGAAATCGTGATGGCCGAGCACGAGATGCCCGGACTGATGGCCATGCGAGCCGAATACTCCAAGAGCCAGCCGCTGGCCGGCGCCCGGATCACGGGCTCCTTGCACATGACGGTGCAGACCGCCGTGCTGATTGAGACCCTCACCGCCCTCGGCGCCCGGGTGCGCTGGGCCAGCTGCAACATCTTCTCGACTCAGGACCACGCCGCCGCGGCCGTCGCCGTCGGTCCCGACGGGACCGTCGAGAACCCGCAGGGGGTGCCGGTCTTCGCCTGGAAGGGCGAGTCGCTCGAGGAGTACTGGTGGTGCACCGAGCAGGCGCTGCTCTGGCCCGGCGAAGGTGGACCGAACATGATCCTCGACGACGGTGGTGACGCCACCCTTCTCGTCCACCAGGGCGTCGAATTCGAAAAGGCGGGCTCAGTGCCCGATCCCTCCACGGCCGAATCCGAGGAGTTCGAGTTCGTGCTGGCTCTCCTCGGCCGCAGCCTGGCTGATGACCCGCAGCGCTGGACCTCCATCGCCAACGGCATCCGGGGGGTCACCGAGGAGACGACCACCGGGGTCCACCGCCTGGTCGAAATGGCCAAGAAGGGCGAGCTGCTCTTCCCGGCCATCAACGTCAACGACTCGGTGACCAAGTCGAAGTTCGACAACAAATACGGCTGCCGCCATTCGCTGATCGACGGGATCAACCGGGCGACCGATGTCCTGATCGGCGGCAAGGTGGCCGTGGTCTGCGGCTACGGCGACGTCGGCAAGGGCTGTGCCCAGTCGCTGGCTGGTCAGGGTGCCCGGGTCGTGGTGACCGAAGTCGATCCGATCTGCGCCCTCCAGGCCGCCATGGAGGGTTTCCAGGTGACCACCCTCGAGGACATCCTCCCCCTGGCCGACATCATCATCACCACCACCGGCAACAAGGACATCATCACCGCCAAGCACATGGCGGGGATGAAGCACCAGGCCATCGTGGGCAACATCGGCCACTTCGACAATGAGATCGACATGGCCGGACTGATGAAGACCCCTGGCATCCAGCGGATCAACATCAAGCCCCAGGTCGACAAGTGGGTCTTCGAGGACGGCCACGCCGTGATCATCCTCTCCGAGGGCCGCCTGCTCAATCTGGGCAACGCCACCGGTCATCCGAGCTTCGTGATGTCAAACTCGTTCACCAACCAGACGATGGCCCAGCTCGAGCTCTTCAACCAGAACGGCCAGTACGTGAACGAGGTCTACGTGCTCCCCAAGCACCTTGACGAGAAGGTGGCCCGGCTGCATCTGAGCGCGTTGGGCGTGAAGCTGACGGAGCTCAGCCAGGATCAGGCCGACTACATCGGCGTCCCCGTCGAGGGGCCGTACAAGCCCGACACCTACCGCTATTAAGCGTCAGCCCAACGTGGCGGTGGCGATCACCGTCCCGTTGGCCGACACCACCTGGGCCTGACGGACGTCCTGGGGCGTTACCGAGAGCGGTGCGCCCCAGGCTCCGTAGCCGTGGTCGGACTCAAACGAACCGACCGTGTGGGTTGCTCCGTCGGCCGTCACCACCCGGCAGGTGACCCGGCCACGCGCCGTGGAGTCGGCCAGGGTCATCGACAGCCATGGCGTCGAACCCCCGTAGGCCGACACCCGGCCGACCGATCTGCCGTTCTCCATCAGGTTGGCCGCCTCCACCGGCGTTCTGACGCTGGGTCCCTTGGTCGTGGTGGGGCCGGGCGGGTGTGAGCCGGCCGACCAGCCGATGCCCAGCCCGATGGCCAGGGCGACCACCGCGGCGGCACCGGCCAGCATCCAGCGCGTGGGCCCGGGGCGTCGTCGAAGCGCGACCTCGTCCACCCCCATCCGGCTGAACAAGCTCACTTCGAATCCCACCGGAGGTTCGACCTCGGGCGCCACCTGCACCACGGCGTCGGCGGCCCGGGCCAGCTGCTCGAGCTCCTCGGCACAGTTGGCACAGGACTCGACGTGGGCCAGGGTGGCGGCCCGGTCCCGGCCGGTGAGGATGCCCAGGGCCAGCTCGGCCAGGTTGCCGGCGTACTCGGGGCACGAACTGACGTGCTGATCGTTGGTCATGATTCCTCCACGCCCACCGTGTGTTCGACCGCGGCGCGCATCCGTATGAGGCCGGTGCGGATGCGTGTCTTGGCCGTCCCGAGTGGGATCCCCTCTTCTTCGCTGATCTCCAAGGCCGTGCGGCCGTAGACCGCCGCCAGGACGACCGCCCGCCGTTGCTCCGGTGGGAGGACCGAGAGCGCCGACCGCACGGTTTGGCGCACGTCGCCCCGGACCACGGCATCTTCGGGGTTGTGCTCCAGGCTCATCATCGCGGTCGCCGCGAAGTCATCGGGGTCGGTCGGCACCGCCCGGCGCATGCGCAGGGCGTCAATGGTCAGGTTCCGCGTGATGGTGAGGACCCACGAGGTCACCGAGCCCCGGCGGGGGTCGAAGACCGGGGCATGACGCCAGACCCGGATGAGCGCCTCCTGGGCCACTTCCTCGGCCACCCCGGCGTCGCTGGTCATGGAGTAGGCCAGCCCGAAGACCCGACGTTGGTAACGGCGCACGAAGGTCACCGCCGCGGCCTGGTCCCCCACCGCCATCCCCGCCAGCAGCGCCTCGTCGGTGAGCCCGGATTCAGCCACGTTCGATTGTCCCATCAACGGGTATACGCCCCAGGTCGGCCGAGAGATTCACCGGATGACGGCCCAATCCGCCCGGGGTCCCACCACGTAGACCCTGCAGACGGGATGCGGCATCCGCAGCGCCCTGTGGCAACGGAGAATCGACGTGAAGATGAAGCTGCTCATGCGCGGTCCCGGGCGTGGTGCCAGGCCCGTCGACCTGGGAGCCCGCGCGGCGCTGGTGGCGGGAGGGCTGCTCGTCGTGTGGACGAGCTACATCCACTTCCACCTCTGGGTCGAGACCGACGGGTACCGGTCGATTCCGACCATCGGGCCGCTCTTCCTCCTCCAGTCCATCGCCGGCGTGCTGCTGGGCCTGCTCACCATCGCCCTGCGCCGGGTGGTGATGGCCGCGCTCGGGATCGGGTTCGCCCTGGCCACCATGGCTGGCTTTCTGATCTCGGTGGAGCACGGGCTCTTCGGGTTCAAGGATTCCTGGTCCGCCCCGTTCGCCCAGCAGGCCTTCGCCATCGAGATCGCCACCGTCGTCGTGCTCCTCTTCGCCGGGGTGCTCAGCCTCGCCGGGTCGGCGCCCGCGTCGCGGACCGGTACTGCCCCTACCAGCAGTCCGTCCGCGGGCGCATAGCGGGCCGGGCCTGCGTCTCCTATCCCAGCAGGACGTAGGCCCGGCTCAGTTCGCTCAGCGCAGGCCGGCGAAGAGATCGTCCTCGGGGGTGGGCGAATTCGTCGAATCGAGCACGCGGACGAAGCTCTCGCTCCCCATGACGCTCGAGAAGAGTTCCTCCCCCATCTGCAAGAAGAAGATGTTGTCGCTCTGGCTGGCGTGGGCGGCCAGCGAGGCGTACTTCCGGCCGGCAACCGCGGCGCAGTCGATGATGGTGGTGATCAGCTCGTCGGGTGTCCCAAAGTCCGGGTTCTCTTCGACTTCGATCGGGCTCTCGATTCCCTGCGCCGCCAGTATCTCGCCGAATCCCCGCAGCATGGAGCGGGCGACCGCGGTGTAATACAGCTTGTCGGGTATGCCGCATTCCGTGATGGCGGCGTGGGTGATCCGGTTGGCCGCTATGTGGTCGGGATGGCCGTAGAAACCGTTCTCGTCGTAGGTGATGACGACCTGGGGTTCGTACTTCACCATGAGCTCGGCCAACCGGTGCGCCGCTTCGGGCACCGGGGTATGCCAGAACGAGCCGGGGGCGTCGTTCTGGGGCCACCCCTCCATGCCCGAGTCGTGATACCCCAGCAACTCGAGATCGGAGACGCCCAGCACCGCGCAACTGGCTTCGAGCTCCCGGCGCCGCAGTGGCACCACCACCCGCTCGTCGTGCCTCGGGTCCTCGGGCTTGATGCCGCCGGGGGCATCGCCCAGCTCGCCGTTGGTGCAGGTGACCAGAACCGTGCGCACGCCCTGGTCGGCGTAGTGCGCCAGGACGCCCCCGGTCCCGATGGCTTCGTCGTCGGGGTGGGCGTGGACAGCCATGAGGGTGAGTGGTCGGGAAGCCATCAGGTGGTCAGCGTACGGGTTCGGCCGTGACGTTCGATCCGGGTCCCGGTCCTTCCATCTCAAGCAGCGCGGCCGCCCCGGTGAAGAAATCCGGGGTGGCCCAGCGGCGGGTGAGGCGGCAGAACTCAGCCAACCACGTCCATTCGGCCGGACCTCCGGGCGACGACGCCGCCAGTTCGGCCTCGTTGGCGTAGGTCAGATCGACGAAGCGAATGACGTAGTCGGGCGATGGGACGCGCTCAATCCCGGTGAAGCGATCCACAAAGGTGAGGTCACCGAATTCGGAGCCGGCGTCCTGGAGCTGGGGGTAGAAGGCGGCGCGATCGCAGGAGGCGTAGAAGTACACCAGGTCCTCGGCCTCGGGCCCGATGGTCTCGGCCAAGACCGCGCGCTCACTCAGGTCGAGGATGTGCGGCTCGAAGCCGTCGGTCCCGTAGGTGGCGTGCCCCAGGGCGACCAGGGCCAGGAGGTCGCTACCGCCCCACGCCCGCACCAGGTCCTCCACCCCGGTCAGGTGGAGGAGCAGGTCACCGAAGACGTGCGGCGTGCGATCGGCGCCGTGCTCGACCAGGAACGCCACGGCCGCGGCGCGTCGGTGCTCGAACGTCGTGCTCACGTCTGGAGTCCACCCACCGCTTCGGCCAGCCTCTCGAGTTCGGGGCGCCACTGAGCCGGCGGGGCCAGGGGGCGCACGATGAACTTGGAGAACCCGACCTCGAGGAACGACTCGATCATGGTGCGCAACCCGTCGAGACCGGAGGGGATGATCTGACTCAGCGGGCGCCCGCGGGCCCGCCGGGCCAGGGCGGCAATCGGCTCGGCGTCGAGGTCGGTTCCCTCGGGGGCGTAGGCGATACTCACCCCGAAGTGCTCGGGGCTGATGGCGCGCCCGTGCTCGGCGGCCACGTCGTCGATCACCTTCCGGCCGGCCGCCGCTTCGGCGGGGGTGCAGAGGGCCGGGATCCATCCGTCACCCAGCCGGCCGCAACGCGCCAGTGCCGCCGGCGCGTTGCCGCCGAGCCACACGTCGAAGGGATCCTGGACCGGGCGGGGCGAGACCGAGACGTCGCTGAACGATCCCGAAGGACCGTCGTGGTTCACCACCTCCCCTGACCACAGTCGGCGCAGCACCGGCAGCGCCTCGTCCATCAGCCCGCCGCGTGCGGCGGGCGGGACGCCCACGGCCCGGCGCTCACCCCCGATCGACAGCCCGGGCACGAAGGTGAGGAGGAAGCGACCGCCCGAGAGCAGGTCGAGCGTGGCGACCGCCTTGGCCAGCCACACCAGGTTGCGGCCCGGCAGCAACATGGTGGTGCCGATCTTGAGGCCGGGGCAGGCGCCCGAGACCCAGGCCAGCCCCACCAGGGGGTCCGGCCCTGGTCGTGAGAGCACCTCGGGGAGCCAGAGCGAGTCGAACCCGCACTCGGAGATGGCGCCCCCCAGGGCAGCCATGTCCGCCGGCTCGAGGTTCTCGCCCCCCGCACTGATCCCAATCCTTACTTTCATCGTCCTCCTCAGGCGGGCGAGCCGGCCAGGGCGCTCATGGCCCGGATGAGCCCGGGGTCATCGATGTCGTGGTGCGTGACGAGGCGGACGAGGTTGGGGGCGATCGTCCCGGCCAGGATGCCTTCGTTCTCCAGGTGGGCCAGCAGCTTCTCGGGCTCGGCGTGCGAGAACGTCACGATGTTGGTGCGGACCGCCGCCGGATCCAACCCGCCCTCCGGCCACCGCTGCGCCACCGCCTCGGCCAGGCGGGCGGCCCGGGCATGGTCCTCGGGCAACCGCTCGACCATCCTCCCCAGGGCCACCAGGCCCGGTGCGGCCAGCACACCGGCCTGGCGCATGCCGCCGCCCAACCGCTTGCGCTCCAGCCTGCCCTGGGCGATCACCTCGGTCGGGCCGGCCAGCAGCGACCCGACCGGCGCGCACAGGCCC
Source organism: Acidimicrobiales bacterium (assembly GCA_036502025.1). Classification (GTDB taxonomy): domain Bacteria; phylum Actinomycetota; class Acidimicrobiia; order Acidimicrobiales; family RAAP-2; genus Bog-473. The sequence goes on from DASXZJ010000141.1 coordinate 13,257, forward strand.
TTGGAGAGACAGCACATCACCGTGGTGGCCGGCGCGGCCCACGCCGCGGCGGGCACGCCGGTCGCCGCCTCGGCGTTGAAGAGCCGGGCGCCGTCGAGATGGAGCGGCACATCACCCGCCGCGTCGGCCACGGCACGCAGCTGCTCCATCGACCAGGTGGCGCCGGAGGCCGCCATATGGGTGTTCTCGATACTGACCAGCGACACGACTGGTTGGTGATATCGCGCCGCCGCCCGCGCCTCGGACACCGAAGCGGGGTCGATCATGCCGTCGACGTCGTCGAGGGTGTGGAATTGGACGCCCGAGTTGCGGGCCGCCGCGCCGTACTCGTAGGCCACCACGTGCTGGTGTCGACCGGCGACGACTGCGGTGCCGGCCGTGGCCAGCACGCGGAAGGCGATCTGGTTGGCCATGGTCCCCGAGGGGACGAAGAGGGCAGCCGGCTTGCCGAGCCGCTCGGCGAACGCCTCCTCCAGGGCCCGCACCGTGGGGTCCTCGCCGTAGTCGTCGTCCCCCACCTCGGCCTCGGCCATGGCGCGCCGCATGTCGGGGGTCGGCCGGGTGACCGTGTCACTGCGCAGATCGACCAGTTCGGCCACGCGATAACCCTAACGGTGCCCCCGTTAACATCCCGCCGTGACCCCACCGGAATCCGACACCGACGCCTCCTCGCCGATTGCCGGCGGGGAGCACCACGACATCCACGACCTGCTCGACGTCGAATTGGTGGAGATCGGCCCCGAGCGGGTCGTGCTGCGGCTCCCGGTGACGTGGAAGGTGCACCAGCCCTTCGGGCTCCTGCACGGTGGGGTCTCCGCCCTGCTGGCCGAGTCCGCCGCCAGTATGGGAGGCGCCATGGCCTGCGGACCGGACCGCCGTGTGGTCGGCATCGAGCTCAACGCCAGCCACCTGCGCGGGCTGACCGACGGGCACCTCACCGCGGTGGCCACGCCGATCCGGGTGGGCCGCAGCCTGCAGGTCTGGGGCATCACGTTGACCGACGACGACGGACGGGAGATCTGCGCCGCCCGCTGCAGCCTGGCCGTCCTCGACGCGTGAGGGGAGCCCACGGCTCCTCTGGCCAACCGAACGACAGAATGGGCAGCACCGCCGTCGCGGCGTAACATGACGGTGTGACGCCGGTAGGAAGCGGAGGACGCCGTCCGACGCTCGGACTGATCCTCCCCGCCACCTTGCAGGGAGAACTTCCTGATCAAACTGGTCGTACCTCTGGTGTTACCAGAACCGATGCCGGGGCCGTCTTCGAGCTGTGCCGGCGGGCCGAGGCGACCGGCGCCGACTCACTCTGGGCGGTCGACCACCTCTTCTGGCCCCAACCGATCAACGAGTGCCTGACCACCCTGGCCATCGCCGCCGCCGCCACCCGCCGCCCGACGCTGGGCACCTGCGTCCTGCAGCTCCCGCTCCGCCATCCGGCCGCGGTGGCCAAGCAGGCCACCGCGCTCCAGCTCCTCTCCGAGGGAAGGTTCGTCCTGGGGCTCGGCGTGGGCAGCCACGAGGGCGAGTACGTCAGGGCGGGCGTCGACTTCCACCACCGGGGACGGCTCATGGACGAGGGGATCGACGCGCTCGCGCACGCCTGGGAGACGGCGGCCGAACCGGAGCCCGGCTACCACCAGGCGCCGACCTCCCCGCCGGTCCCCCTCTGGATCGGGGGGGCCAGCGCGGCCGCCCGCCAACGAGCGGCGCGGGTCGGCGATGGGTGGGCGCCCTTGTTCATCACCGCCGAGGACTACGGACCGGCCCGGGACGCGCTGCGCCGCGAGTCCGTGGCCGCCGGTCGCCACGCCGACGCCGTCGAGACCGCCGTCGTGATCTTCATTCGCATCGGGCGAGCCGGTGAGGCCCACGAACAGGGCGCCCGGTGGATGTCCGATCTCTACGGCCTCCCGCCCAAGGCGTTCGAGCGGCACCTGGTGGCGGGGACCACCCAAACATGCGCCGCCGCGCTGGGTCGATTCGTCGAAGCCGGGGCCAACCACATCATCGTGATGGTGGCGGGCGAAGGAGCGGTCGGGCAGTTCGGGCTCCTCCGGTCGGCCTTCGTCGCTCACGCCGAGTCGGCCCTGGCCGGGGTGGCCGGATGAACATCGCCATCCTCGGCACCGGCATGACCGACATGAGCCGGCGTGACCTGTCGCCCGAGACGATGGCGTACCAGGCCGTGCACGAGGCGCTGGGTGACGCCGGTCTCGGACCCGGCGACCTCGGGCTGGTCATCCTGGGCAACGCCATGGCCGGGCGGCTGAGCGACCAGGCCTGCGTCCGGGGGCAGACGTGGCTGCGCAAGGCCGGCCTGAACGACGTGGCCATCATCAATGTCGACAACTCCTGCGCGGGTGGAAGCTCCGCCCTCCATCTGGCCACCATGGCGGCGGCCACGCTGGACCGCCCGGTGCTCGCCATCGGGGTCGAGAAGATGTGGACCGGCGACCGGGCCGAGACGATGGCCGGCATCGAGGACGGCCTGCCGGCCGACTACCGCCATGATCTGCACGATCGGCGCCACGAGGACGACAACCCCGCCGGGAGCATCCTGATGGGGCTCAACAACCGATGGGCGCAACGCATCATGAGCGATCGCGGCGTGACCCCCCGGCAGATCGCCGCCGCGGCCGTGAAGGCGTTCAGCCACGCGGCGCGCAACCCGCTGGCCCAGTGCCAGCGCACGACCACCATTGAGGAGGTGCTTGAGTCCCCGCAGGTGGCCGGGGTGCTCACCCGGCTCATGTGCAGCTCGTTCACCGACGGGGCCGCGGCGGTCATATTGGCCGGGCCCGCCGTAGCCGCGCCGGCGTCGGCGCCCCGTATCATCGGTTCGGTGGCCCGCTCGGGGAATGGACTGCTGGACTACCACGATCGCCTGACCCAGGCCGCCGACGCCACCTGGGAGGTCGGCGGGTTCGGGCCGGACGAGTTCGACCTGGTCGAGCTGCACGACGCCACGGCCGCCGAGGAGATCTACGCCCTCGAATCGTTGGGGCTCTTCGCGCTGGGCGAGGCCGGGCCGGCCACCGAAGCCGGGCGGACGGCGGTGGACAGCCCCGGCCTGGTGGTCAACCCCAGCGGCGGGCTGGTCGGGCGGGGACATCCCCTGGGGGCCACCGGACTGGCGCAGGTGGTCGAGCTGGCCACCCAGTTCCGCCGGCGGGCCGGCGCCCGCCAGGTCGACGGCGCCCGGCTGGGCCTGGCCGTGAACACCGGCGGCATCATTGACGGCGACGCCGGCTTCGTCGGCGTCCACGCCGTGCGCGCCGGAACTTCGTGAGGGGCATCCGCATCACGGGCTGGGGCATCGGCCTGCCCGACAAGGTGGTCACCAACGAGGACATGGCGGTCAGCCTGGACACCAGCAACGCCTGGATCATCGAGCGCACCGGCATCCGGGAGCGCCGCATCGGCGGTACCACCTCCGGTCTGGCCGTCGAGGCGGCCGAGCGCGCCCTGGCCAGCGCGGGGCGCACGCCGGCCGAGATCGACCACGTCGTGCTGGCCACCACCACGCCCGACGGCATCGTGCCCGGGACGGCGCCGACCGTGGCCAACGCCCTGGGCATCGGCGGCGGCGCCTTCGACCTCAACGCGGCCTGCTCGGGCTTCGTCTACGGCCTGGTCACGGTGGCCGGCCTGATCGCCGTGGGGTCGGGCCCCGTCCTCCTCATCGGGTCCGAGACGCTGAGCCGGATCACCGACATGGACGACCGCGCCATCGCCATCATCGTGGGCGACGGCGCCGGGGCGGTCGTGATCGAACCGGTGGACGGCCCGGGACAGCTACTCAGCTGGAACCTCAACTCGGACGGCTCGCTCCGCCACCTGCTCAAGTGCGAGCACGGCGGGACCCTCTACATGGACGGCAAGGAGGTGTTCCGCAAGGCCGTGCGCATCGTGGTCGAATCGGCCGAACAGGCCATGGCCGACGCCGGCCTCGGGCCGGACGACATCTCGCTGCTGGTGCCGCACCAGGCCAACCTGCGGATCATCTCGGCCGCCTGCCAGCGGCTCGGCATTCCCGAGGAGCGCACCGTGGTCGTGATCGACCGCTACGGCAACACCTCCTCGGCCTCCATCCCGCTGGCGCTCCACGACGCCATCGGCCACGACCGCGTGCACGACGGGGACCACCTCCTCCTGACCGGGTTCGGTGGCGGCATGACGTGGGCCAGCGCGGTGTTGCGCTGGGGCGGGTGAGCGGGTCGCAGAAGGGGCCGCCGCTCGTCATCCTGGCTGCCGGGCGGGCCCGCCGGTACGGCGGCTGCAAACCACTGGCACCGGTGGGGACCCACGGCGAGGCGGTCATCGACCTGGTGGCCAGCGATGCGCTGGCGGCCGGGTTCGGGACCATCGTCCTGGTGCTGGGTCCGGCCACCGGGCCGGCCATCCGCTACCACGTCGAACACACCTGGCCCGCCGGCGTCGACGTGCGCTTTGCCCTCCAGGAGGCGCCGCTCGGCACCGTGGACGCCGTCCTCGCCGCCTCGGACCATGTCGGCGACGCGCCCTACGGAGTAGGCAACGCCGACGACATCTACGGGCAGCCCGGGTGCGCCCTGCTGGCCGACCACCTGAAGAGCCGCGACCCCTCCAACGCACTGGTGGCCTACCGGCTGGCCGACGCGGTCATCGGCACCGCGCCGGTCACCCGTGGCATCTGCCGGGTCGGCGCCGACGGCCTGTTGCTCGGGGTGGACGAACGCCGTCAGGTCACGCCGGGCGCGGCGGGGAGCTTCAGGTCGGCGGACGGGCACGAACCCCCGGAGATCCCGGCGGAGGCACGGGTCTCGATGAACCTCTGGGGCTTCACGCCGGCCTTCCATGCGCACCTGCGGTCCACCATGTCGGCGGCCATCGGCGCCTCCGAGGAGGCCGAGGTCCTCCTGCCCGAGGTCGTCGCCGACTCGCTCGGCCACAGCTCGTTCCGGGTGCTGGCCGCCTCGGGTCGGTGCATCGGGGTCACCCACCCCGATGACCTGGGACTGGTGCAGGCGGAGTTGAACGGCGAGATCGGGCGGGGCGAGCGCCCCGCCCGACTGTGGGGCTCGGCCGGCTGATCCGGTGGGCCGGTTGGGCTGGGGCGTCGCCCGCCGGCCGACCAATTTGAGGCAGGAACGCCGGTCAGCCACTCCCGGGCCGTTACCGCAGCATGGAATGGCCGTTGGATGCCACCGGCGGTCCGGGCCCAGACGCGACGCAACCCCGAGTAACCGTTCGGCCGAAGCCTCCCGTGCTCCTCGGGGCTACGTCTGAGACGTACCGCTGGCACCTTGCCGGGATCGTGTCGGACAATCCCAACCCGGGCCTAGTCCGGCGACTCCAGGGAAGTCACCGTCCCGTAACACGGACCGTCTGTTGTCGAAGAGTTCTTCCCGCTCCGGCCGCGAACCCCTTGCGGGACTCAAAGCCGACCCTCGATCCGGCCTTGCGGCTTTCTCTCGGCCACCTTCCGGTCCGCCTTGCGGCCTTCCTTCCGGCTTCCCTTCCTTCCACCTTGCGGCGGTCGGTTGGGGTTCGGCGGGTGTCTGTCTCCGAACTGAAGACAGGTTGCGCTTCTCGTCACGCCAGGTCAATGCGATTTCGCGAAATCCAGACGTTCTCCCCACCTTTTCTGCCGTCGTCCCCAGGGCGACCCTCGGCAATCCCCAGCTCTTCCCCATGCTGACCCGGAGGCTCGCCCACGGGAACGTCGGCGCGATCGCCCTGACCATGGCGGTGACGATCGTGATACTCGGAACCATCGGCCTGGCGCGCCTCGGCTCGGCCGACGCCAGCGCGCCGGCCGCTCGACGTCCGGCCGCGCCACTGCCCGCCGCGGTGGCGCAACCGATCGGGGCACTGGGCGCCGCCAGTGCCGACGCCGCCCTCGGACTCCCCACCCCGTACTACGAGCCGCCCCGGGTCGCCGATCCGACCACACCCGGTACCACCATCGTGTCGGGCGCCGACCAGCCCGACCCGTTCATCCTGGTCCAGGGCGGCCGGGACTACCTCTTCACCTCGCAGGACCGGGTGCCGGCCAATGTGCCCGTGCGCGCCGGAACCACGGTCGGGTCATGGGGCCCCATGACCGATGCCCTGCCGGACCTCCCGCCGTGGGCCGAGACCGGCGCCACCTGGGCGCCTGACGTTCACCGGTTCGGCGACCACTACATCCTCTACTTCACGGCCGCCGTGGCGGGCATCTCCTCACCGGGCATGCAGTGCATCGGGGATGCCATCAGTACCCGGCCCGACGGCCCCTACCTCTCGAACCCCGACCAGTTCATCTGCCAGCGCGACCAGGGCGGCTCCATCGATCCGCGCACGTTCGTCGACCCCGACGGGACGCCGTACCTGCTGTGGAAATCGGACAACAACGCGGCCCCCCGGTACGGCGACACCAGCATCTACAGTCAGCAGCTCAGCCCGGACGGCGAGCACCTGCTCGGCCGGGCCACCCGGATCTTCGGGCCCGACGAGCCCTGGCAGGGCGCCATCGTCGAAGCCCCTGACCTGGTGGCGGTACGCGGCAGCTATTACCTCTTCTACTCGGGCAACTGGTTCAACCAGCCTGACTACGCCATCGGCGTGGCTCCGTGCGCCGGTCCCCTCGGGCCGTGCATCGACACCTCCGCCTCGCCGCTCCTCGGTTCCAACGCGCAGGGCATCGGGCCGGGCGAGGAGTCCGTCTTCACCGATGCCCGCGGCGTCTGGTTGCTCTATACGCCGTTCCGCTCGACGCTGCCCCTGCCGGGACCGCCCCGACCGGTCGCCATGGCCCATCTCGGGTTCGGCGTCGGCCTGCCCTACCTGGCCGCCACCCAGGCTGTGGGCGGTTCGCCGTGAGCGGGGCCGGCAGGCCAGGGGGACCCCGGTACGGTCGCCAGGTGGTCTGGCTCAACGAGGAGGGTCCCGCCCTCAACGAGGCCATCGCCGGCCGGTCGGCTGAGATCGTCGAGCAGTTGCAGGGTCTGGACGAGCGGGAGCTGCTGGGGCCCAGCCGCTTGCCCACCTGGAGCAGGCTGACCATCGCCTGCCATCTGCGCTACGGCGCCGAGGCCCTCGTTCGTATGACCAACGACGCACGGGCCGGAGAGGCCACGTCCTACTATCCCGCCGGTCGGGCGGCCCAGCGCGAAGCCACCCTGTCCCCCGGCCCCGGTGAGACCCCGGCCGATGTCGTCGACACGCTCGCCGCGGTGAACGAGCAGCTGTATGACGCCTGGTCCGGGCTCACCCCGGTCGACTGGCCGGTGCCGGCCCGCGAACCGGCGGGGAACGTCGATCTCGGACAGATGACGCTGGTGCGACTGGCCCTCCTCCGCCTCTCCGAGGTCGAAGTGCACGGATCGGACCTGGGACTGGGCCTCGACGACTGGAGCGAGCTCTTCGTCCAGGCTTCGTTGCCGTTCCGGCTCGACTGGCTCAACAATCGGCGGGCCGACCACCGGGCCTTCGAGGCCGGCCTCGAGGGCTCGTGGCTCCTCACCGCGTCCGACGGCCCCACCTACCTGGTCTCGGTGCGTGACGCCGAGGTGGCCTCGCGACCGGCCTACCCGACGACTCCCGCCGACGCGGTCATCAGCGGCACCAGCCGCGACCTCCTCTCCCTGCTCCTCGGCCGCTCGACGCCCGAGGCCGGCCAGATCAGCGGCGACGTGGCCTTCGGCGAGCGCTTCTCCGCCGCCTTCCCCGGCCCCTGAGGCCGAGGCCGATGCGCAGGCGGGTTTGGATCATCGCGGTAGCGTCCGCTTCGTGCGGACCCGGTGCGGCGGCTCTCGATGGTGACCACGGTGCTGATACACGGCGGCGGCGCCACCGCCCGCTTCTGGGATCGGGTGCTGCCCCACCTCGACGGATCGGTGATCGCGGTCGATCTGCCGGGCCGGGCCGACCGGCCAGCCGAGCTCGGCACCCTGACGGTGGAGGACGAGGTCGCCTCGGTCGTGGCTGACGTGGCGGCGGGTGCGGGCGATGAGCCGGTCACCCTGGTGGCCCACTCCTCGGGGGGCCTGGTCGTTCCCGGGGTTGTCGCCGCCTTGGGCGGCCGCGTGACGTCCATTGTCCTCAACGCCGCGCTCGTCCCGGCTGAAGGGGGTTGCGGGATCGACTGCATGAAGGAGCGCCACCGGGAGGGCCTGACCATGGCGGTGGCCGCCGCCCGGCGGGAGGGCCGAACGATCACCTTGCCCGGGGCGCCAGCCGACCCCGAGGCGTTCCGTCACGCCTACGGCGGCGACCCGCTCGATGATGACACGCTGGCCTACGTCGTCGACCCCGTTCGCTGCGTCGAAGACACCGTCCACCACTATTTCCAGCCCATCCGCTGGTCCCGGGCCGCCGGTGTTCCGATCACCTACGTCCTCAACACGCGGGATCGCCCGGTGCCGACCGAGACACAGGAGGTGATGTCAGCCCGGCTTCCACCGCCGGTGGAGGTGATCCGGGTCGACTCGGGGCATCTGCTCCCGGTGACCGCGCCGGAGACCTTCGCCGGGATTCTCATGGGTGTCGGGAGCTGATCCGCCAGGAGCTGACCTTCACCGAGATCACCGCCACCGACGCCGGCGGCGTGGTCGTGGCGCGCGCGGTGCAGACCTACCGGATCGTCTGAGCCGGGCCCGGGTGCCGTCGCCCGCGGCCGAACTCAAAGCGGCGTGACGTAGGCCCCGGAGATGCCGCCGTCGACCAGGAAGTTGGACGCGGTCATGAACGACGAGTCGTCGCTGGCCAGGAACGCCGCCGCCGCCGCGATCTCGCTCGATTCGCCGAAGCGCCCCATCGGGATGTGCACCATGCGCCGGGCCGCCCGCTCGGGATCCTGGGCGAAGAGCGCCTGCAGCAAGGGGGTGTTCACCGGCCCCGGGCTGAGGGCGTTCACCCGCACCCCCTGGCGGGCGAACTGCACCCCGAGCTCCCGGGACATGGCCAGCACGCCGCCCTTGCTGGCGGTGTAGGAGATCTGGCTGGTGGCGGCGCCCATGGTGGCCACGAACGAGGCCGTGTTGATGACGGAGCCGCCGCCCCGGGCCAGCAGGTGGGGGATCCCGAACTTGCAGCACAGATAGACCGAGGTCAGGTTCACCTCCTGCACCCGCCGCCAGGCGTCGAGGCCCGTGTCGAGAATGGAGTCGTCATCGGGCGGGCTGATCCCGGCGTTGTTGAAGCAGATGTCGATTCCGCCGTACTCGGATGACACCGCCTCGTACAGGGCTTCGACTTCGGCGGCGGACGTCACGTCCACCCGGACGAACATCCCGTCGATTGACTCCGCCACCGCTCTCCCGGCGGCTTCGTCGAGGTCGACCACGGCCACCGTGGCCCCTTCGGCCGCGAACCGCTCCGCCGTGGCCCGGCCGATGCCGCCGGCCCCTCCGGTGATCACCGCCACCTTGTCCACCAGCCGTCGGGCGTACCCGGTGTCGGTCGACCCCGTGCTCTCGCTCATTGCTCTCCCGTCACTCGGCCGCGGTCCACGCGGCAGCTGCTCATTCCGAACTGATGAAGACGTTCTTCACGTCGCTGAAGGCGTCGAGGGCGTCCGGGCCGAGCTCGCGCCCGATGCCCGACTGCTTGGCGCCCCCGAACGGCGTCCAGTACCGCACCGAGGAGTGCGAGTTGACCGACAACGTCCCGGTCTCGACGGCCCGGGCCACCCGAAGGGCGCGGCCGATATCGCGGGTCCACAGTGATCCCGAGAGGCCGTAGGGCGTGTCGTTGGCCAGCGCGACGGCATCAGCCTCGTCGTCGAAGGGGATGACCACCACGACCGGCCCGAAGATCTCTTCGGTGGCGGCGCGGGCAGCCGGGTCGACCGGGGCCAGCACGGTGGGCGCGAACCAGTTGCCGGCTCCCGTTGGACACGAGCCCCGGAAGGCGACCGGCGCGTCGGCCGGCACGAAGGCAGCCACCGTCTCGCGGTGCGACTCGGAGATCAGCGGACCCATCTCGGTGGCCTCCAGCGTGGGGTCGCCCACCACCACCCCGGCCACCGCCGGCTCGAGCCGTTCCATGAAGCGCTCGTAGGCCGAGCGCTGCACCAGGATCCGCGAGCGGGCGCAGCAGTCCTGGCCGGCGTTGTCGAAGACGCCGTAGGGCGCCCGGGCGGCCGCCAGATCGATGTCGGCATCGGCGAAGACAATGTTGGCGCTCTTGCCGCCCAGCTCGAGCGTGACCCGCTTCACCTGCTCGGCGCAGCCGGCCATGATCGTGCGTCCCACCTCGGTCGAACCGGTGAAGCAGAGCTTGCGCACCGCGGGGTGGGTCACGAAGCGGTGGCCCACCACGCTGCCCCGGCCGGGCAGGATCTGCAGCACCCCCTCGGGGAGCCCGGCCTCGAGCCCCAGCTCGCCGAGGCGGAGCGCGCTCAACGGGGTCAGCTCGGCCGGCTTGAGCACGACCGTGTTGCCGGCCGCCAGGGCGGGGGCGAACCCCCAGCCGGCGATGGCCATGGGGAAATTCCACGGCACGATGATGCCGACCACCCCCAGGGGCTCGTAGAACGTGATGTCGACGCCGCCGGGGACGGGGATCTGGCGCCCGCTGTGCCGTTCGGGGGCCCCGGCGTAGTACTCGAGCACGTCGCGCACGTTGCCCGCCTCCCAGCGGGCGTTACCGATCACGTGGCCGGCATTGGCAACCTCGAGCCCGGCCAGCTCCTCACGGTGGGCGTCCACGGCGGCGGCGAAGCGGCGCAGCAACCGGGCCCGGTCGCCGGGCGCCACGGCCCGCCACGCCTCGTACGCCGACGCGGCACGCCCGATGGCCTCGTCGACCTCGGCCTCACCCAGCGCAGGGACGGTCGTGATCACCCCGCCGGTGGCCGGGTTGCGGACGGACGTCACGCCTGGTTCGGAGTTCTGCACGGAGTGATCTTTGCCGATCGGGCCGAGGCCCCGGTTCACGTCCGGCGCAGGAGGACCCGGTCCACCAGGTGGTCGGCGCCCTTCTCCAGCACGAGGTTGGCCCGGCCCCGGGTCGGGGCCACGTTCTCGCGCAGGTTGACCAGGTTGATCTCCGCCCAGATCCGCCCGGCCACGGCCACCAGCTCGTCATCGGGCAACGCGGCGAAGCGGTGGAAGAACGCCTCGGGCTCCTGCAGCACGGTGGCCCGCAGTGCCAGCAGACGGTCGGTGAACCAGTGGGCGATGTCGTCCTCGGCCGCATCGACGTAGATGGAGAAGTCGAAGAAGTCCGACGCCACGATGTGCTCGGGCGACGCCCCCTTGGTATTCACGCCGAGCACGTTCAGCCCCTCGACGATCACCAGGGCCGGGTGGCGCACCACGTGGGCCGCGCCGGGAACGATGTCGTAGGCCAGGTGGGAGTAGACCGGCGTCGGCACCTCATCCTGGCCGGCCCGGATGGCCGCCAGCGCGCTGATCAGGGCGCGCTGGTCGTAACTCTCGGGGAACCCTTTTCGCTCCATGAGGCCGCCGGCCTCGAGGACCGCGTTGGGGTAGAGGAAGCCGTCGGTGGTGAGCAGCTCGACCTCGGGCTGGCCCTCGCCCCGCTGCAGCAGGGACTGGAGGATCCTCGCCGTCGTGCTCTTGCCCACGGCCACGCTCCCGGCGATGGCGATGACGTAGGGCTCGGCCGCCCGCGGCCCACCGAGGAAGTCATCGATACGCCGGTCCAGCTCCCGCTTGTGCGTGGCCAGGAGCGTGAGCAGCTCGGCCAGGGGGAGGTAGACCTCGGTCACCTCCTCGACCGACACCGGCTCGCCGGTGGCCACCAGCCGCTCGGTGTCAGCGGCCGTGAGCGTGCTGCCGATCCGCCGGCCGCGGGCCGACCACTGCGCCCTGGTGAACACCTCGTAGCCGGCATCGACGATGGGCACCGCGAGATCTTGCCAGCATGGTGGCATGGTCCCGGTGGAAGAGCAGATCGAGCGCTACTACGACACCGTGCCCCGCTCCTTCGCCCGACCCCAGGAGATCGGTCCGTTCACCCTGTTCGTGGCGGCCCGGGGCTTCCCCTACTACGCCCGGCCCACGCTGGGCGGGCCGGCGACCTTCACCGCGGCCGACCTCGCCGCCGTCCTCGAGCGCCAGGACGAGCTCGGGCTCCCCCGGTCCTTCGAGTGGGTGCACGAGACGACCCCCGGGCTGGCCGGCGCGGCCCGGGCCGCCGGCCTGGTGGTGCACGAGCACCCCCTCATGGTGCTCGGGACGCCGGCCTGGCCCGAGTGGCCCCGGGGCATTCAGGTGCGGATGGTGCGCCGGGGGGACCGCGCCCTCCCGGCGCTGCGGGCCGCGGTGCAGACCGGGTTCTCCTCGCCCGGCACCGCCGTCTCAGCGATCGGCGTCACCGAGCGGGAGGCGGCGATCGACCGGCGGGACCCGCTGATCGCCTTCACCCGGTCGAGAATCCGCCGGCACCTGCTCGCCATGGTGGTGGCCGAGGACGGCACGGGCCCCGTGGGTGGGGGCAGCCACGCGCCGCGCCACGGGGTGACCGAGCTGACCGGGATCGCCACCCTGCCGGCCTACCGGCGCCGGGGCATCGGCGCCATGGTGACCGCCCACCTGGTGGCCGACGCGTTGGAGGGCGGCGTCGAGCTCTGCTTCCTCTCGGCGGACACCGACGAGGTGGCCCGCATCTACGAGAAGGTGGGCTTCGCACAAATGGGCACGGCCTGCGTGGCCGAGCCGCCCCGGTAACTGCCCGACGGCGCCGGTACAGTTCCGGCGTGACCCCCACCGAGACGTCCAACCAAGAGACCGCGGCCCAGTTCAACCTGGCCCGGGCGTTCGACACCCTGGTCGAGACGCTGGCCGACCGCGAGTGCATCGTCTGGAGGGACCGGCGGCTGACCTATGCCCAGGTGGCCGGGCGCGCCAACCGGCTGGCCTCCTACCTGCATGCCCAGGGGCTGGGCCCGCGCCGCGAGCGGGAGGGGCTGCCCGGCCACGAGTCGGGACAGGACCACGTGGCGCTGGCGCTGTACAACGGCAACGAGTACCTCGAGGGGATGCTGGGGTCGTATCGAGCGCGGGTGGCCCCGTTCAACGTCAACTACCGCTACGTGGGCGAGGAGCTGCGCTACCTGCTCAACGACGCCACCGCGCGGGCCATCGTCTACCACGCCTCGCTGGCCCCGATCCTGGGCGAAGTGCTGCCCACCCTCGACTCGCCCCCCGAGGTGCTGCTCCATGTCGACGACGAATCGGGCAACCCCCTCCTCCCCGGGGCGGTCCGGTACGAGGAGGCCCTGGCGGGAGCCTCACCGGCGGGACCACCAGTCGAGCCGTCCCCCGACGACCTCTACATCCTCTACACGGGGGGCACCACCGGCATGCCCAAGGGGGTGCTGTGGCGCCAGCACGACATCTTCATGGCGGCCATGGGGGGCCGGAAGGTCGGTACCTGGGAGATCGTGACCAGCTACGAGAACCTGACCGAGCGGCTGGGCGACAGCTTCCCGCTCAAGCTGATGGTGCTCCCCCCCCTCATGCACGGTGCCGCCCAGTGGGCCTCCTTCATGTTGATGGCCCAGGGAGCCACGCTCGTCTTTCCCGACGACCCGCGCCGGGTCGACCCCGACGACGTCTGGCGCACCGTCGAGCGCGAGAAGGTCAACTCCATGACCATCGTGGGCGACGCCGTGCTGCGCCCGCTGATCATGCAACTCGACCGGGCCGACTACGACCTCTCCTCGTTCTTCGCCGTGGGCAACGGCGGGGCGGCCCTGACGCCCGCGGTGCGCGAGCTGGCGCTGGCCCGCCTGCCCAAGCTGATGATCTCGGACTCCGGCGGCTCCTCGGAGACCGGGGCCCAGATGTTCGTGGTGCGCAGCGATGAGAACAAGGCCGGCAACTTCCTCCCCGGCCCGGGGACCGTGGTGGTGGACGAGGCGTTCACCCGCGTGCTGGCGCCCGGGCACGAGGGCAACGGATGGCTGGCCCAGACCGGGTGGATCCCGCTGGGGTATCTCGGCGACGCCGAGAAGACGGCGCGCACGTTCCCGGTCATCGACGGGGTGCGCTACTCCATCCCGGGCGACCGGGCCCGCCATCTGGCCGGGGGGGAGATTGAGCTGCTCGGGCGCGACTCGGTCACCATCAACTCGGGCGGCGAGAAGATCTTCGTGGAAGAGGTGGAGCGGGCCATCGCCGGCCACCCCGCCGTGGCCGACGTGGTGGTGACGGGCCGGCCCAGCGAGCGGTGGGGCCAGGAGGTGGTGGCCGTCGTCCAACTGGCGGAAGGCGCGACGGCGGACGGCGCTTCCATCGTCGATCACGCCTCGGCGCACATCGCCCGCTACAAGCTGCCCAAGGACGTGATCTTCGTCGAGTCGATCCAGCGGTCGCCCTCGGGCAAGGCGGACTACCGCTGGGCGGCCGACCAGGCGGTGGCCGCGACGGCGGCCTCGGCGTCGGCGGACTGAGGCACGATCACCACCCTCACGACCGGACGCCTGGTCCTGCGGCCGTTGGCCGAGGCCGATCTGGCGCCGTTCGCCGCGCTCAACTCCCACCCCCAGGTCGTCGAGTGGCTCGGGTCCTCACCGACCCGGGCCGAGAGCGATGCCATGGCGGCGCGCTGGTCCGTCGAGCTCGAAGCGGAGGGGTGGGGCCTGTGGGCCCTCGAGGTGGTGGGCGGCGCACCCTTCGTGGGCGTGTGCGGGCTGCACCGGACCCGGCCACCCGTCCCCGGCGCGCCGGCGGTCGAGGTGGGATGGCGGCTCGACCCCGCCCATTGGGGCAACGGCTACGCCACCGAGGCCGCCGCGGCAGCGCATCGGCTGCGACGCGACCCCGGGGACGACTTCGACCACCCGAGCTTGGCGGAGGGCAGCCCGCTGCGCGCCCACGTCCTCTATCGAGCCGGGGCCGGGTCGCCGAGGCCGGGGTAAGCCCTTCCTGCTCCGAGGCGCGCCTCGGTGCGACACCCGCCGCGTACTGTCGGGGTGTGCCGCCATCACCCGCCATCGATCCTGACGCCTTCGTGCCCGACGACCGCCCACGCTGCGGTTGGGCGCAGGGCGCGTGGAGCGTCCCGTACCACGACCTCGAGTGGGGCGTGCCGGTGCACGACGACCGCACCCACTTTGAGTTCATCGTGCTCGAGGGCGCCCAGGCCGGGTTGAGCTGGCTCACCATCCTCAAGAAGCGCGAGGGCTACCGTCGGAACTTCGCCGACTTCGACGCCGAGAAGGTGGCCCGCTTCACGCCCAAGCGGGTGGAGAAGATCCTGTTGGACCCCGGCATCATCCGCAACCGGGCCAAGGTGGAGGCCACCGTGCGCAACGCCCGCGCCTTCTTGGCCGTGCAGGAGGAGTTCGGGTCCTTCGACCAGTACATCTGGCGGTTCGTGGGCGGGCAGCCCAAGGTCAACAAATGGCGGCGCATCCAGCAGCTGCCGGCCACCACCCCGATCTCCGAAGCCGTGAGCGCCGACCTGCGCCAACGCGACTTCCGCTTCGTCGGGCCCACCGTCTGCTACTCCCACCTGCAGGCGACCGGGCTGATCAACGACCACCTGGTCAGCTGTTTCCGCTACGCCGAACTCACAGCGCTTTGACCATGACGACCCGGGTGCCGAAGCTCGCCATCACGGTCATTTCGGGTGGCAGCCCCCGGGCCGCGTACCAGTCGTCGGGTTCACCGAGGGCCGCGAAGCCCTCCGAGGCGTAGAACGGCCCATTCCAGGGCACGTCGGCGTAGGTGACCAGGGTCATTTCCGCGTAGCCGGCTTGGCGGGCCCAGTCGCAGGCGGCCCGGACCAGCGCCCGACCGTGGCCGCGGCGAACGTACTTGGGGTGGACCGACAGTTGTTCGAGGTGGGCCCCACCGGCCACCTCCTCGAGGCGGGCGAAGCCGACCGGTGGATCGCCTACGACGAGGACCACCAGGCTGGCGGCGAGCTCGGCGGCGCTACCCGGGTGCGGGAACGGGCCGAGGCCCAGGGTGGAGAAGAGCGTGTCGGAGACCGCCTCGAGGGCGGGCAGGAGGACGAGCTGGTCTGGACGCGCCGGGCGTATTTCGGACACCGCTCGACGGTACTAGGGAGCAAGTCCGATGGTCTGGCGGAACCAGGTGTTCCCGCCGTCGGTGGTCTCCCACAGGTCGCTGGGATCGCCGATCCAGCGCCCCACCGAGGCGGTCTCGAAGCCAAGGAAGGGCTGGGCCGGGTTGTCGGGGTCGATCGGCCCGGTCTCGGCCGCCACCTGCTGCCAGTGGGCGCCGCCGTCGTTGCTGGAGAACAGGGCGAATCGACCTGATTGGGGATTCATCCCTCCGACGGTGCCGACCAACAGGTCGGTGGCGCTGATCGCGGCAAGAGCGGCGGCGGTGTCCGGTCCCGGCAGAGCCGGTCGCGCCGTGAAGTCCCCCCCGCCGTCGGTCGAGAGGTCGACGTAGGAGGCCTGGCTCCCGACTCGATCCCGGCAGAGCACGGCGAGCACCGACGGCGACGCCGCTGCTATGGCGGCCGCGTCGTACTCGTCGCCTCCCACGTCCCCGCATGGATCAGCGCGAGCAGACCAGCTGGCCCCGCCGTCATGGCTGAGCATCAACTTGGCGTGCTCGTCGTCGGCCCCGCCGGCGGGGTTCTCGAAAGCGACCACGTAGGCGTCATCGACGCCCCGGCGAACCAGCTGCACCGCGTCGCCTTGGAACGGCCGGCTGAGCACGTTCCAGTTCGTCCCACCGGCGGGTGCCTCCTCGACGGTGAGGTCGCAGGGGCCGGGGCAACCCGACTGGGTGTACGCGATGCGCATCACGGTGGAGCCGGCCGGCTCCAGCGCGGCGACGGAGGGCCCGTTCTCCTCGGTCCAGGTCTCCCCGCCGTCGGAGGTGACGAAGAGCGAGGGGTCGTACGCGTAGCCGTCGAGGTCATTGGCGAAGCGGATCCGCGTCACCGCGGGGCCTCCTCCGTCGCCACAATCGGCGCGGCACGGCCCGCTGGCGGCGTCGATCCACCCCACCGGGCCCCACGTCGCGCCACCGTCAGTCGTCTCCATCACTTCGGAGCAGGCCGAGCCACAGCGCGCCGTGTGCACCAGTGCCCAGCCTCGCGTCGCGCTGACCCAGGTGAGATCCTCGATCTCGGGGCGAGACGACGCTGGCACCGTCGTGGTCGTCGGGTAGGGCGTCGTGCGGGGCATGGCCGAGACCTGCGGCGTCCTGGCCGAGGTGGCCGGTGGCGCGCCGTGCGGGCGAGGCGAGCTCGCCGAAGAGCAGGCGGACAGCAGGAGCGGCACCAGTATGCACGCGGCCAGTCGGCTCCTGGCCGCGACACCCCGGACCGACCCGTGCCTCACATAGGGTTCACGCTCTCGGGGTGCGGTTGGTTGTCATGTCACGAGAAGCACGCGCCAGGAGGTTGGATGACCGAGATGCCGTGGACGCCACCGAGGACGAGGCGCCGACCGACGGCCACGAGCGATCCATTCCCGGCGGTGCGCTGGTCGGTCAGCTCGTAGCCCCGGACGGCTTCGGTGCTCGGATCGGCACAGGCCAGGTAGGCGAAGGCGGACAGCCACAGGACGTGGTGGCTCACGATGCCCTGGACGCCCCCGATGGACTCGTATGGTCCGTCCCCCAAGCCCGTGGCCTGGGCCAGCGCGCCGTCGGCCGGGAGCGGCGATGGCGGCACGGGGACCAGGGCGAGCGTGCCCCGGCGCAGCTGGTAGCTGGCCCCGGCATTGCCGCTGCGGGCCGAGACCCACACACCGAGTGGTGCCGCCGAGACACTGCCGCCCCCGACCGCCTCTCCCGACGACGAGGCCAGCACGGTGCCACTCACCGCATCGAGCTGCTGGACCACCAGAGAGGGTTGGTAGTCCGCCGAGAGCAACCCCTCGCCCGAGGCGTAGAGGATGGACCCGGCGGGATTCTCGCTGAGGCTCTCGATGTCGAAGAAGAGCGTGGTGGTGGAAAGGACGCGCCCGCTGGTCGGATCCAGACGGTAGAGGTGGGGCCCGACCGAGGCCCAGCACGGTCCACCGGGGACACTGGTCAGGCTCGAGAATTCCCCGGTGCTCGGCACGTCGTCGGCCAGCAGGGTCTCCCCGATCGGCCGCAGGGTGGAGGCGCCGAAGCGCTCGATCCGGACCGACCCCTCCGTGCCGCGGCCCGGGGCGGCGGGAAAGGTGGTCGTGCTCACCCAGAGCGATCGCCCAACCACGGCCAGGCTCCCGGCTCCGCCGATCGGCCGCGACGAGCGGGTCCCCAGGTCCGAGAGTTCGATGCGGCTGATGGTGCCGGGCGGGTTGCTCGAGGGCGGTCCACCATCGAGCGGCCGGGTCAGGGCATAGACCGAGGTCGCCTCAGCGGCGACCGAGGCAACCGCCCCGCCGGGGAGGGTGATGACGCGGCTCGGCCACCGCGCCGGCGCGGTCGCGGTGCCGCCCGCGGGGAGGGGGTCCAGCGGGGCCGCGCCGGCGATGACCAGGAGCGAACAGACGGCGCCGAACCAGCCGGTGACGCGGCGACTCACACGCCGAGCGGGGTCCAGTGCACACCGTCACTGGTGTGCCAGAGCCCGACGCCGTACTCACAGACCCATCCCCTGGTGGCGCTGATGAAGGTGACGTTGCCGGGACCCCCGCTGCCGAACCCCGCCGTGTCGAGACCCGGTACGGCGGCCCAGGCGCGGCCGTCCGACACCGTCTTGTACATGTCGGAGCGGAACGGGTAGAGCCAGGCCGTGGTGGCGCTGGCCACGGCGAGGTTCTTGTGGCCGATCGAGTACGGCGAGATGTACCCGCCGAGCGAGAGGGTGTTGGGGCGGGAGGGTGTTGGGGGCGGAGTGCCGAGGCCGGTCGCCGACGCGGTCAGCGTCCAGGTCAGGCCGCCGTCCTCGGATCGGTAGAGCTCCTTGGACTGCTCGCCCCCGGTGGCCTGGCTGCCACAGAGGAGCCAGAGATCGTCGGTGCTCGAGGCGGCCACCTCGGCCCCCAGGGCGAACGCCCCCGAGCACGGCACCGGCCGGGTGGTCCAGCTCGACCCCGAGTTGTCGGTGAAAACGAGCGCGATGACCGGGGCCGCTCCCGACAGTCCGGTCGAGTCGCCGACGGTCAGGACGTAGGCGCGCCGGGTGGTGATGCGCGCCAATTCGACCCGCTCGCCGAGGAGCGCCGAGCCGGACACGTCCGTGAGGCCCGAGAGCCTGGTCGCGTGCCATGACGCTCCCCCGTCGAGGGACTCTTCCATGACCAGCGGGCAGGAGGCCGGCGGCGGCCCGCCGTCGGGCGCCACGTCGCAGGTCCCCGTCAGGGCCCAGACGTTCGACTCGATGGCACTCACGTCATAGATCACCGGGCCGATGGGGGCCTGGTCCCACGACGCCCCGTCGTCGTGGGAGATCCACACCGGGTCGGCGCCGTCGGCGTTGGGCGTGCCACCCCAGAGGTACCCGGTGGCACCCACGAACTCCAGCTCGCCGGGGTAGCCGTCGCCCTCCCCGTCGCGCAGCGGGAGCTTGCCGTCCCGTACCGTCCAGGTGGCGCCGCCATCGGATGACGCGGCCAGCACCACCTGGTCCTGGTGGGCGGCGAGGGCAAAGCCGAATTGCTCGTCGACGAAGGTGACGTTCACCAGGGCGGTCGTCGGCACCGGGGTGCCGACGGGCAACGGACCCTTGACCGAGTTGAACTGGTAGGCCGTCTCGGTCGACGCCAGCCGGGCCGTCGACGGCCCGCGGATGAGGAGGCCGGTCGAGACGGCGGCGAGCACCAGGACCACGGCACCCAGGACCCCGACCCGTCGGCGCCGCCTGATGAGGTTGGCTCGCCGGAGCACCGCCTCCCGCGCGGCGTCCGCGGGAGCAGCCGGCGATCGATCGTCAAGATGCTCGAACATCGTCCCCGTCTCCGGGCGTCGCCTCGGTCAGGTGACGGCGCAACGAGGCCAGGCCGCGCGCACCGTGGCTCTTGACCGAGCCCACCGAACATCCCATCTCGAGGGCCACCTGGACCTCGCTGAGATCGCCCAGGTAGCGCAGCACCACCGCTTCTCGCTGCCGGCGGGGCAGGCGCCGCAGCGCGGCCACCAGATCGCCGCGCTCGCCCAGGTGGGGGTCCACCATGCCGACGGGACCGGTCATCGGCGGCTGGGGCCGGCGGCGCTTGCGGAACCGGTCGATGGCAAGGTTCGAGGCCACCCGGGTCACCCACCCCTCGGGACGGTCCTCCAGGCGGGACCAGCGGACCATGGCCCGCGCCAGCGCCTCCTGGGCCACGTCCTCGGCGTCGCCCTGATCACCGAGCAGGCGAAAGGCCACCCGGTACGCCAGGCGGTACAGACCGTCGAAGGCCGCTTCGAAGGTGCCCGGGGGTGCCGAGGGCATCAGATCCCGATTCTCGAGAGTGTCTCGCCCATGTGAACCCCGATACCCCCGCATCAGATCGGTTTCGATCTCGCAGGACGCAATCATCTATCAGTTTCACGCCGCACCACGCCGGGAGGTTGTCCGCCGGGCCGTTAGCGTGACCGGCTGTGCGCGCCGTCATCTGCCATGAATTGGGTCCGCCCTCACTCCTGAAGGTGGAGGAGCGACCCGATCCGGTGCCTGGGCCCGGACAGGTGCTGGTCGAGGTCGAGGCGGCGGGCGTCAACTTCGTCGACGGGCTGTTCATCGCCGGCCGGTACCAGATCAAACCGGCTTTGCCCTTCACGCCGGGGAGCGAGGTGGCCGGTCGGGTCGCGGCGGCGGGCGACGGGGTGGAAGGACTCGCCCCCGGCCGGCGCGTGCTGGCCAACACCGGCCTGGGCGGGTACGCCAGCCACGTCGTCGTGCCGGCGGCTTCGGCCGTGCCCCTCCCCGACCGGCTGGACTCGCCCCGCGCCGCCACCTTCACCCAGAGTTTCAGCACCTGCCTCTACGCCCTGCGGGACCGGGCGGGCGTCGAACCCGGTCAGAGCGTGCTGGTGCTCGGCGCCGGCGGCGGCATCGGCCTGGCCGCGGTGGCCGTGGCCCGGGCGCTGGGCTGCCGGGTCATCGGGGCCGCCTCGAGCGGGGACAAGCGTTCGGCGGCGCGGGCAGCTGGGGCGGAGTCGACCATCGACACCACCACCGAGTCCGTCAAGGACCGCGCCCGCGAGTGGGCCGGCGGCACCGGCGTCGACGTCGTGGTTGACCCGATCGGGGGACCGGCAGCCGAGCCTTCGCTGCGTGCGCTCGGCGACGGGGGGCGTTACCTGGTCATCGGCTTCGCCTCGGGCACCATCCCGACCGTGCCGCTCAACCAGGTGCTGCTCCGGAATCGCAGCGTGCTGGGCATCGACTGGGGTATCTGGGCCATGCAGCACGCGTCGGACCAGCACGCGCTCCTGGCTGACCTGCTCGGCATGGTGGCCGACGGCCGGCTTGAACCGGTCCACCCGGCCACCTATCCCCTCGAAGCAGTGGCCGACGCCCTCGACGCCCTGCTGGCCCGGCGGATCGTCGGCAAGGTGGCGCTCGTCCCCTAGGACCGCACGGGCCGCCCCTAGCGGGACTTGATCTGGAGCGGGAACGAGAAGTGGCCGTCGATCAGCAACGTGTAGGAGCCGGCCTTCACCCGCTTGGTGCCATTCGGCGTCGTCTGGTTCCAGGTACCCGCCCCGTTGACCGAGGCGCCGGGTTGCAGCTGGGCGAAGCCGAGGGCCGGGCAGTTGAACGGCTGCACGCCGGGCCACACGTCGCGATGGTGCGCCCCGACGATCTCCATGCCCATCGACCCGCACGGTCCGACACTCAGCAACGAGGAGGTCGGACCCGGAGCCGCGCCGGCGTAGGGGGCCACGTAGTTGCAGGCACTCGTCCCCTGGTTCTTGGCCAGGAACTCCACCTTGAGCGTCTGCCCGGGGTGGAGGCTGAGTTGGTTGACGCCGACCAGGAGCGCGGTGGTGGCCGAGGGGCATTCCCAGAAGGTGCCGTGGCCGAGCTGGGCCAGCTTGACGGTCTTGGTCGCCTTGGCGGTCGGCTGGGCCGCGCCGTCGGCCGGGACGGCGCCGAGCCCGACGATGGCCACCACCGCCAGCGGGAACGCCACCCGGATGAACCACCCCGCCCTCATTGGTACAGCCTGCCCGACGAACGCGTGACAGGTGTGGCATTGCGGGTCAGCGGAACTTGGGGATGACCTGGGTGCCCATGAGCTCGATGGTCTGCATGACCGCCTGGTGGGAGATCCTGTAGGGATTGACCAGGCAGAGGAGGAGGTCGACGCCGGCCTCCTCGTACCGGCGGCAGGCCTCGAGGCACTCCTCTGGCGTCCCGAGCACGCAGGCGTTGGAGTCCATCAGGTACTCCAGGCTGAGCAGGTCGAGCATGCCCTCGTCGTCGTGCCTCTTCATGTCGGCCGCGTAGGCGTAGTTGCCCAGCTCCTGGTTCCGCTCGGCCATCATCTCGGTCAGGGTGGCGATCTGGCGGGCTCCGGTCCTGGGGTACCACTCGAAGGACTCGCGGGCGTTGGCGACGGCCTCGCTCCGGTCGGGCGCGCAGATGGCCATGGTGAAGGTGGCGGCCTGGTTGTTCACGAAGGCGCCAATGGGCTCGGTGCACGTCGCCACCGCTTCCCGGTAGATGTCGATCTTGCGCTTGACCTCGGCGGGCGGGAGCCCGACGGCGAACGAGCACAGGCCGAGGCCGAGGCGGCCCATCTGGGCGTGACCGTCGTCGGCCGTGGTGGCGCCCCAGATCGGGGGGTGGGGCTTCTGCCACGGCTTGGGTTGGACCCGGCGCTTGGGCATCTGCCAGTACTCGCCCGAGAACTCGTACTCCTCGTTGGTCCAGCACCCGACCACGTGCTCGATCGCCTCCTGCCACATCTGGCGGCTCTGGCGCGGGTCGATGCCGAAGCCCTCGAGCTCGGCCCGGGTGGCGGAGCGCCCCGTCCCGAAATCGACCCGGCCCCCCGAGAGCAGGTCGAGCACCGCCACCGATTCGGCCGTGCGCACGGGATGGTTGTAAGGCTTGGGCATCAGGCGGACGCCGTACCCGAGCCGTATCCGTTCGGTGCGGGCCGCGATGGCGCCGTAGAGCACCTCGGGGTTCGAGCAGTGCGAGTACTCCTCCAAGAAGTGGTGCTCGACCGTCCAGAAGGCGTCCCAGCCGAACCGGTCCCCGGCCACCGCCTGCTCGAGGGTGTTGCGGTAGGCGATGAGCTCGCTGTCGGGCTCCCAGGGGCGAGGGACCGGGATCTCGTAGAACAAGGCGAACTTCATGGTGGGTGTCCTCTCGTTGCTGGGCCGTTCCGAAGACCCTCGACTATGAACTGTTTAGTTGGTGGCCACCGAGCTCGGGAGGTGCCCCATGCGGGGACTGCAAGGACGTACCTACATCGTGACCGGAGCCGCCTCGGGCATCGGCCGGGCCACGGCCGAACGGCTGCTGGAGGAGGGGGCCCTGGTCATGGGGGCGGACATCGCCGATCCTCCGGCAGACCTGGACTCGGGCGCCCCGGCGGGACGGTGGGCCTTCGCCCGGGTGGACGTGTCCGACGAGGAGTCGGTGGTCGCCCTGGTGCGGGCGGCGGTCGCCTTCGGCGGTTCGCTGTCGGGCCTGGTCAATGCGGCCGGCGTGGCCAGTGGCGGCCCGATCCACCTGGTCCCCCGAAAAGAGTGGGACCGCACCATCGGCATCAACCTCACCGGCACCTTC
Source organism: Acidimicrobiales bacterium (assembly GCA_036502025.1). Taxonomy (GTDB): domain Bacteria; phylum Actinomycetota; class Acidimicrobiia; order Acidimicrobiales; family RAAP-2; genus Bog-473. The sequence continues at coordinate 36,846 of DASXZJ010000141.1, forward strand.
CTGACGGCCAAGCACGTGGTGACCCAGATGCTCTCGCAGCCCGCGGTCGAGGGCCGGCGCGGCGCGCTGGTGACCATCGCCAGCATCGAAGGGTTGGAGGGCACCGCCGGCGGAAGCTCCTACAGCGCCTCGAAGGGCGGTGTGGTCCTGCTGACCAAGAACATGGCCATCGACTACGCCGGTCGCGGCATCCGGGTCAACGCCATCTGCCCGGGCTTCATCGCCACCCCGATGACCGATGCCATCTTCGGCGGCGAGGGCATGGAGGAGTCGCTGGCCGACATCGTGCACGAGCACAAGCTGGGCCGGATGGGCCGACCCGAGGAGATCGCCGCCACGGCCGCCTTCCTCCTCTCCGACGACGCCTCGTTCATCACCGGGCACGCCCTGCCGGTCGACGGCGGGTACACGGCGGGGCGTGACCACGGGGTGACCGCCATGTTGGGGCTCTCGGGTCCGGAAACGTAGCGGCTTGACCCGGTCGCCCGGGTCGGTAATACTTAAGTGAATGCTTAACCAATCGGCCACGCTCGATCCCCTCTTCCGGGCCCTGGGCGACCCCACCCGCCGCGAGATGGTCGAGCAGCTGAGCCTCGGTCCCGCCTCGGTCAGCCGGCTGGCCCAGCCGCTGGACATGAGCCTCTCCGCGGTGGTCCAGCACCTGGCGATCCTCGAGGAGAGCGGCCTGGTGCGCTCGGAGAAGGTGGGCCGGGTCCGGACCTGTCGCATCGTGCCGGCGGCGCTGCGCTCCGCCGAGGCCTGGTTCTCCGGGCAACGCGCCACCTGGGAACAGCGCCTGGACCGCCTGGGGGAGATCCTGGCCGAGGACATCGAGTCCGTGACCGGCACCGAAACCGAAACCCATCACCCCGGACAAAGGAGAGCACCATGACCGAACGATCAGCCGAGCACGCCACCTTCACCGTCGAGCGCACCTACGACGCCCCGCCCGAGCGGGTGTTCGCCCTCTGGGCCAGCCGCGAGGCCAAGTCGCGCTGGTTCGGCATTCCCAGCGGGGGGGCCTACTCCCTCGACTTCACCGTGGGCGGCAGGGAGCACAACCGCGGCGGTCCCCCCGGTGGACCCATCTACAGCTACGACGCCGAGTACCACGAGATCCTGGCCGACCAGCGCATCGTCTACGGGTACACCATGGACGCCGACGGCCGGCGGATCTCGGTCTCGGTGACCACCGTCGAGTTCGCGCCGGCGGACGACGGATCGCACCTGACCTACACCGAGCAGGGCGTCTTCCTCGACGGGCTCGACACCCCCCAGAGCCGCGAGAAGGGGACCAACGAGCTCCTCGACGGGCTGGCGGCTGCCCTCTAACCGAGGACCAGCCGTCCGCCGAGGTAGTCGAAGATCACCCAGCCGAACCGCTTGAGCTGATCCGAACCGAGCAGACCGCTGGTGCCACCGGCGCCGATGACACCGAACGAGGCCACACCGAGAAGCTGGGGGTGCAGGGACACTCCACGGAGCGACCACCGACCGCTGTGCACCAGGGGGACGGTGATGGTCGAGCACACGGTGGTCTGGCGCTGGGCCTGATCGGTCGGGGCCAGGTGCCCGGCGCTCGACACGGCGCGGCCCACCACCGACTGGGAGGAGCCGGTGTCGACCACGAACGTGCGGGCCGGACTCCCCTTGATCCGCACCGAGACGTTGAGCGCGGTCAGGCCCGGCGTGAGCACCACCGAGAGCGGCACCGTCGTCCCCGTCTCCCCCTCGGTGAGCACGGCCGACGGAGGGGGGCCGACCGGACCGTGCACCACCTTGGTTCCGGTGACGGCCGGCCGCTGCGGAGCGCCCAGCGTGAGCGTCTGCGCCACGAAGTCGAGGCGCACGGCCCCGAAGCGGCTCAGGACATCGGAGCCCAGGAGCCCCACCGGCTGACCCGGCGTGCCGAAGTCGGGCAGGGTGGCCGCGGTCAGCGTCTGCGGGGCCAGACTCAGGCCGGCCACCGACCAGGATCCGACCGAGACCGGTTGGGCACGCCCGGTGCACCCCACCCCGTCGAACTCGCTGGCCTGACCGGCGTCGGGCAGCGCCAGCCGCGTCGCCAGGCGGGCGTCGATGATCGACTCGCCGGCCCCCGAGTCGATGACGAAGGGGAACGGTCCCTGGCCGGCAATGCAGACGTTGGCCGCTTCCTCCACCTGGCCGGCCACCGTGCTCACCGTGATGGGCACGCGCTCGGCCCCACCGGCCAACGCGGTGACACCGGCACACCCCGCCGTGGTGGGCGGCAGCGCGAAGGTGACTTCGGGTTGGACGTGGACGTGGCGGTGCGGTGGGGCGGACCCAGCCGGGGTACCGCCGCCGCAGGCACCGAGGGTCAGGGCGGTGGCGGCCATCAAGAAAACAGCAGAGCCGAGAGGGCGTCGCACCCGCTTAGCGCTGGAGGGCCAGGCGGACCGTGGCCAGCGCCATCCGCAGCCCGAGGACGGCGGCGGCGAAGGGGAGCGCCACCCGCCGCCAGCCCGATGTGGTGCGGACGGTGAAGCGCAGCGCCGAGCGGTGGTGGGCCAGCATCATCTGGTAGGGGTGCCGCGCCGTGCTCACGCCCTGGATGTGGGTGACGCCGGCCGCGCCGGCGAAGCCGACCCCCCACCCGGCGTGGTGCGCCCGCCAGCAGAGGTCCATGTCCTCGGCGTACATGAAGTACGCCTCGTCGAAGCCACCCAGCTCCTCGAGGGCGTCCCGCCGGGCCAGGAAGCACGAGCCCGAGATCCAGCCGGCCTCGACCACGCCGGCACCCTCGGGCGTGCCCGGGTTGTAGCGCCGGGTGAAGCGGTTCTCGGGACGGAAGAGGGCCAGGAGGGCGTGACCGGCCGCATCGACGAAGGAGGGAAAGCGGCGCACGGACGGGTAGACGTCGCCCTCCTCGGTGAAGATGCGCGGTCCCACCAGGGCCCAGGCGCGGCGCTCCTCGAGCGCGGCGCGCAGGGCGGCGAGCGCGCCGGGATGGACCCGGAGGTCGGAGTTCGAGACCAGCACATAGTCCGGGGCGGGTGAGCGGCCCGCCAGCACGGCCAGACCCCGGTTGACCCCGGCGCCGAACCCGACGTTGCGCTCCGGGCGCACCAGCACGACGCCGGGGGTCGGGTCAGTGCTTCTCAGTGCGGCCAGGCCGGCGGCGGCGCTGCCCGGCGCTCCGTTCTCGACCACCACCACGGTCGAGGCCCCGTCACTCAGCAGGGAGCGCACACATTCCCCCAACAGCGATCCGGTGTCGTGGTCCACCACGACGGCGGCGAGAAGATCGGGCACTCCGGGCTCAGTACTCCTTGGTGAATCGGAAGCGGACCAGCGCGGACAGGGCACTGATGCCATCTCGCCAGGTGATCTTCTTGCCCTCGTCGGGCTCGCGACCGGCATAGGAGATGGGCACCTCGTAGATGCGGTGACCGCGCCGCAGCACCTTGGCCGTGACCTCGGGCTCGAAATCGAAGCGGTCGGACACGATGGTCATGCCCTCGATGGCCTGGGCGTCGAAGAGCTTGTAGCAGGTCTCCATGTCCGACAGGGTGGAGCTGTAGAGGAGGTTGGTCACCAGGCTCAGCAAGCGGTTGCCGAACCAGTGCGACGGCATCATGTTCTTGCGCTCGCCGGTGAACCGGCTGCCGTAGACGACGCGCGCCTTGCCCTTGAGGATGGGATCGAGCAGGCGGGGCCAGTCGTCGGGGTCGTACTCGAGGTCGGCGTCCTGGATCAGGATCAGGTCACCGGTGGCGGCGGCCAGGGCGGTGCGGATGGCGGCGCCCTTGCCCCGGTTGTGCTCGTGGCGCACGACGCGGACGGTCGAGTCCTCCAGGGCCTTGAGGACCTTGTCGGATCCGTCGCTGGAAGCGTCGTCGACCGCGATGATCTGGAGCAGCACCGGTAGCTCGACGGCGCGCATGCGCCGGATGATCTCAGCCACCGTGGCCCGCTCGTTGAAGACCGGCATGATCACCGTGAGCGTCCGGTACGTCTTGCGCTCGGGGTACTCGATCATCAGGTCGCCGCCTTCTGGTCCAGGTAGTCGATCGTGCGGGCGATGCCGTCGCGCAGCCCGACCGAAGGTGACCACCCCAGTTGGCGCCGGGCCAGGGTGATGTCGGGACAGCGGCGGGTGGGATCGTCGACGGGGAGCGGCCGGTGCACAACGGTGGACGTCGAGCCCGCCACCTCGCGCACCAGGTCGGCCAGCTCGAGCATGGTGCGCTCGTCGGGGTTGCCGATGTTCACCGGACCGGTGAGCGTCGAGTCCAGCAGCGCCACCAGGCCGGCGATCTCGTCGTCGACGTAGCAGAAGCTGCGCGTCTGCGAGCCGTCGCCGTAGATGGTGAGGGGCTCGCCGCGCCGGGCCTGGTCGATGAAGTTGGACACCACCCGGCCGTCACCCGGAGAGAGACGGGGACCGTAGGTGTTGAAGATGCGGGCGATCCCGACGTTGACGCCGTGGTGGCGGTGCATGGCCATGGTGAGGCTCTCGGAGAACCGCTTGGCCTCGTCGTAGACGCTCCGCGGGCCGGTCGGATCGACGTTGCCGCGGTAGGACTCGGGCTGGGGGTGCACCTCGGGGTCGCCGTACACCTCGCTCGTGCTGGCCATGAGGAAGCGGGCCTCCTGGGCCCGGGCCAGCTCCAGCAGGCGGCGGGTGCCCTCGCTGCCGACGGCCAGCGTGTCGAGCGGACGGGCCAGGTAGGCCGGGGGCGACGCCGGGCTGGCCAGGTTGCAGACGGCGTCGACCTTGTCGTCGGTCTCGAGCTCCACCTTCTCGCTCACGTCGGTGACCAGCAGGGTGAACCGCTCGTCCCCCATGAGGTGGGCCACGTTGTCCCGGCTCCCGGTCGAGAGGTCATCCAGGCAGATCACGGTGTCACCACGGGCGATCAGGTGGTCGCAGAGGTGCGAGCCCAGGAAGCCGGCGCCCCCGGCCACCACGACGCGGCTCACTGGCGGCCGATCCCGGCGTAGGCGAACCCCATGCGTCGGACGGCCGCCGGGTCCAGCAGGTTGCGGGCATCAACGATGGAGGGGACCGCCATGACGCTCAGCACCCGGTTGAAGTCGAGCCAGCGGAATTCGTCCCACTCGGTCAACACCACCACCACCGACGCCGCGGTGGACGCCTCATAGGGATCACGGCAGAGCCGGAGGCCGCGCAGGTCCGGGGGCACGCTGTCGAGGTCGTCGTCGAGGCCGACGGTGATCGTGGGGTCGAAGGCCTGCACGGCCGCTCCGAGACCCACCAGGCGCTGGGCGATCTGGACACTGGGCGAGTCGCGCCGGTCGTCGGTATTGGCCTTGAAGGTCAGGCCCCACACGGCGACCGTCTTCCCCTCGACCGTGCCGTCGCAGGCCGTCTCGACCTTGGCCACCACCCGGGCCAGCTGCTGTTCGTTGCTGGCGATGGCCCCGGCCAGCAGGGAGAAGTCGTAGCCCGCCTCGCGGGCCATGTGCAGCAGGGCGCGGGTGTCCTTGGGCAGGCACGAGCCCCCCCACCCGGGCCCCGGGCGCAGGAACTCGAAGCCGATCCGCTTGTCGTAGCCCAGGCCGAGCATGACGTCGCGCACGTCCGCCCCGACCTCCTCGCACAGGCCGGCCACCGCGTTGACGTAGCTCAGCTTGGTGGCCAGGAAGGCGTTGGAGGCGTACTTGATCGTCTCGGCGGTGGTGGCGTCGGTGACGATCAGCGGCGCGCCCGTGCTGGAGAACAACTCCCCCACCGTGGCGGCCGCCTCCGTGTCGTCGGCGCCCACCACGAGGCGGTCGGGATTGAGGCTGTCCTGGACCGCCGTGCCCTCTCGCAGGAACTCGGGGTTGGAGACGACCCGGATGTCGGGCCGGCCGATGACCGCCTCGACCATGGTGGCCGACCCCACCGGCACGGTGGACTTGTTGACCACGATGGCGCCGAGGGCGAGGTGGGCTCCGATCTCCTTGGCCACCTCCTCGACGTAGGAGAGGTCGGCCGAGCCGTCGTCCCCCTGGGGCGTGGGCACGCAGAGGAGCACGAACTCGGCTCCCTGCACCGCTTCGGTGGCCGAGAGGGTGAACGTCAACCGGCCGGAGGCGACGCCGCCGGCCACCAGCTCGTCCAGCCCGGCCTCGACGATGGGCATGCGTCCGCTGCGCAGCGCGGCCAGTCGGGCCTCGTCGCGCTCGGCCAGGACGACGCGGTGCCCGAAGTGAGCCAGGGTGGCGGCGGTCGGTAACCCGACGTAGCCGGCCCCGATGACCGCGACGTTGCGCGGCGACGAGCGGGCGCGGTGTGAGTTCGTGCGTACCGTCATGCCGGCGCCTCCTCGGCTAACGCGGTGACCAGCCTGGAAAGTCCATCCTGCCAGGTCGGCAGGGAGGGCAGTCCCCCGAGCCGCAGCGCCATGTTGTCCAGCACGGAGTTGGCCGGGCGCGGGGCCAGAAGCGGCGGGTCCAGGTCGGCCGTGGCGATGGCGTGGACCCGCGCCGGATCCGCGCCGGCGGCCTCGAGAACGGCCCGGACGAAGCCGCACCAGGTGGTGGCCCCGCCGTTGGTCACGTGGAAGAGGCCCGGGCGCCGGTCCGTGCCGAGCGTCACGATGGCCGCAGCCAGGTCGGCGGTGAAGGTGGGCGACCCGTGCTGGTCGTCGACGAAGCGCAGGATGCCGTCGCCGCCGGCCAGCCGCAGGGCGGTCTTGACCATGTTGTTGCCGTGGGCGCCGCAAACCCACGAGGTGCGCACGATGGTCGACCCGGGCGGGCACTCACGCTCGCCCGCCAGCTTGCTGGCGCCGTAGACCGACTGCGGGTTCGGGGCGTCCCACTCCCGGTAGGGCCGCGGCGAGGTCCCGTCGAAGACGTAGTCGGTGGAGACGTAGAGCAGGTGGGCCCCGACGGACCGCGCCGCCTCGGCCACGTTGCGGGTGCCCACCGCGTTGACGGCGTAGGCCAGGTCGACCTCGGTCTCGCAGGCTTCGACCGCGGTGAGGGCACCGCCGTGGAGGACCACTTCGGGCCGGAAGGCGGCGAAGGTGTGCCAGACGGCGTCCCGGTCGTTGACCGGCATGTCACCGATGTCGGTGGCCAGGACCTCGTAGGTCAGACCGGCCACCGGGCCCTCGGGCGCCCAAAGGCTGCAGCGCCGACCCCCGACGGGGACCCGCCCGGCCAGAGCGTCACGCAGGTCGCGGCCGAGTTGCCCGTCGGCGCCGGTGATCAGTACTCGCATGCGACGATCCTCAGGCGGCGGAGCCCCAGCCGCCCTCGACGACGGGGGCGCGGGCGCGCAGCGGTTCCCACCAGGCGCGGTGCTCGGCGTACCAGCAGACGGTCTCGGCCAGTCCGTCCTCCCAGGCGATGGCGGGAGCCCAGCCCAGCTCGCGGCGCAGCTTGGAGGAGTCGAGCAGGTAGCGACGGTCGTGCCCGGGGCGGTCAGGCACGATCTCCTTGAGGGAGGCCGGCTTGCCCAACGTCGCCAGCACCAGGTCGGCGATCTCCATGATGGAGGCTTCGACCCCGCTGCCCACGTGGTAGGTCTCGCCGATCCGGCCGCGGTGCAACACGGCCTCGATCGCCGTGCAGTGGTCCCGGACGTGCAGCCACTCGCGCCGGTTCTCGGTGGTGGCGTAGAGCGTGAGGGGCTTGTCGTCGAGGGCGGAGGTGGTGAAGACGGGGATCACCTTCTCTGGGAATTGGAAGGGCCCGTAGTTGTTGGAGCAGTTGGTGATCGTGACCGGCAGCTCGTACGTCTCGCCGTAGGCCCGCACGGCGTGGTCCGCCCCGGCCTTACTGGCGTTGTAGGGCGTGCGCGGGCGGTACGGCGACTCCTCGGTGAAGACCTCGTCGCTGTCGAGGGCCAGGTCCCCGTAGACCTCGCAGGTGCTGATGTGGTGGAACCGGGCGACCCCGGACTGGCGGGCCGCCTCGAGCATGGTCTGGGTCCCCAGCACGTTGGTGCGGAAGAAGAGCCCGGGATTGAGCACGGCCAGGCTGTTGTGTGACTCGGCGGCGAAGTGGACGATGGTGTCGATGTCCTCGTCACGCAGCGTCTTCTCGGCACCGATGGCGTCGCAGATGTCGCCTTGGACGAAGACGATCCGATCCTCGATATCAGCCAGGTTGGGTCGGTTGCCGGCGTAGGTCAGCACGTCGTAGGCCACGACGTGGTCTTCGGGATGCTGCTCGACCCAGTAGCGGACGAAGTTGGACCCGATGAACCCGGCACCTCCCGTGACGAGAAGGCGCATAAGAGGGTGAGTTTAGCCAGGGTCCGATGGGACCGAGAATCGGCCGCCCGAGCGGTGGGGGCGAGAAGTAGGTCCTGAGCTGGTGGTTTTAGATCACCGGGGCCACGTCACCCGGGCCGCAGATGGATCACGTCGCCCGCCGTCACGGTGCGGGGCCCCTCCGCCGTCGAGACGACCAGGTGCCCGGCGTCGTCGACCTCGGTGGCCAGGCCGACCACGGCCTCGGCGGCCAGCTCCACCCGGACCCGCTGGCCCAGGGTGGCGCACCGCTCCCGGAGCTCGGCGGCGACGGCCCGCCGCCCGGCGGCCGTGGCCAGCTGCGCCCGCCGCGGGGTCAGGGCGCCGAGCAGGGCGCCGAGGAGCTCGTGGCGGTCCACCGGCTCCGCCGCCAGGTCGTTCAGGCAGGTCCCGCCCACACCTTCTGGCCCGGGCCAGGCGATGTTGAGGCCGATCCCCACCACCACCGCGCACGCCGGGCCGTCGAAGTCCGCCTCGGCCAGCACGCCGGCCAGCTTGGCCTCCCCCACCAGGAGGTCGTTGGGCCACTTGAGGACGGGGCCCACCCCAGCCACCGATCGGCAGGCCTGGGCCGCCGCCAGGGCCACGGCGGCCGTACAGAGATGCAGCTCAGCCGGGTCGAACTCGGGCCGGAACAGGACCGAGGCGAGCAGGGAGGCTCCGGGCGGCGCCTCCCAGCGGCGGTCCAACCGGCCCCGGCCGGCGCTCTGGTGGTCCGCCACCGCCACGGTGCCGGCGGGCGCGCCGCGACCGGCCTCGGCCCGGAGGTAGGTGTTGGTCGAGTCGATCTCCTCGAACCAACGGACGTCCCAATCGCCGTCCCACATGGCAGACACCATAGGGTCCATGTAATTGTGATGGCCCCGTAAGGAATGGAAAGGCGCAGCGTGCTCAACAAGATCCTCATCGCCAACCGCGGCGAGATCGCGGTCCGGGTCATCCGGACCTGCCGCGAGATGGGCATCGCCACCGTTGCCGTCTACTCCACCCTCGATCGCGACGCCCTCCATGTCCGCATGGCCGACGAGGCCTACGCCCTCGGCGGGGAGAGCGCGGCCGAGAGCTACCTGAACACCGAGGCCATCCTGAGCGCCATCGAGCAGAGCGGGGCCGACGGGGTCCACCCGGGCTACGGCTTCTTCTCGGAGAACACCGACTTCGCCCGGGCCATCACCGATCGCGGCGTCACCTTCATCGGCCCTCCGCCCGAGGCCATTGAGGTGATGGGCGACAAGATCAGCTCCCGCCTGGCCGCCGAGAAGGCCGGCGTGGCCGGGGTGCCCGGGCGTTCCGAGCCGCTGACCTCGCCCGACGAGGTGATCGCCTTCGGCGAGGAGTTCGGCTGGCCGGTGGCGATCAAGGCCGCCTACGGCGGGGGTGGGCGTGGGATGAAGGTGGTGAACTCCGCCGCCGAGGCCGCCGACGCGATGGAGTCGGCCGCCCGCGAAGCGCAGGCCTACTTCGGGCGACCGGAGATCTACCCCGAGCGGTATCTCGCCTGGCCCCGCCACGTCGAGATGCAGATCCTGGGCGACCAGCACGGCAACACGCTGTGGTTGGGCGAGCGGGACTGCTCGGCCCAGCGCCGGCACCAGAAGCTGATCGAGGAGAGCCCGGCGCCCGACTTCCCCGACAAGGTCCGCCAGGCCATGGGCAAGGCGGCGGTCAAGGTCTCGGAGGCCTGCGGCTACTACAACGCCGGCACCGTCGAGTTCCTGTACCAGGACGGCGACTTCTTCTTCCTCGAGATGAACACCCGGCTCCAGGTGGAGCACCCCGTCACCGAGCTGGTGACCGGCCTCGACCTGGTGGCGTGGCAGATCCGCATCGCCTCGGGGGAGGCGCTCGACTTCACGCAGAAGGACGTGGCGCGCCACGGGCACGCCATCGAGGTCCGGATCAACGCCGAGGACCCGAGCGGTGGACGCTTCTCCCCCTCGCCGGGCACCATCACCAGGTTCACCGCCCCTTCGGGGCCAGGCGTGCGACTCGATGCGGGCTACGAGGCCGGTGACACCGTCTCGCAGTACTACGACAACCTGGTGGCCAAGCTGATCGTGTGGGCCGGTGACCGCGAGTCGGCTCGCCGCCGCATGCTGCGGGCCCTCGACGAGACGCACATCACCGGCGTGGCCACCACCATCCCCGCCGACATCGCCATCCTCACCCACCCCGACTTCGCCGCCGCCACCCACTCGACCCGCTGGGTGGAGGACACGCTCGACCTGAGCAAGCTCACGGTGGCCCCCTCCGAGCCCGTCGCCGCCGTGACGCCGGCCGGCGAGGACGAGATCCCCACGGTGCAGCGCGACGTCACCGCCGAAGTGGACGGCCGGCGCTTCTCGGTCAAGCTCTGGGTGCCCGACCTGGGCCCGGTGGCGGCGGTCGGTCGCGCACCGGCCCGGACCAAGCGCGCCGCCGCATCGAGCGCGGGCGGGACCGGCTCGGGCGATGTGGCCGTCCCCATGCAGGGCACCATCGTCAAGGTCCTCGTGGCGGTGGGCGACAAGGTCGAGGTGGGCCAGACCGTCTGCCTGCTCGAGGCCATGAAGATGGAGAACGCGGTCAACGCCGAGAAGGAAGGCGTCGTCAAGGAGGTACGGGTCAGTGCCGGCGACTCGGTCGGCGCGGGCGACGTCGTCGCGGTGATCGAATAGTGGCATGACCGGACCCGCGCTGGCGGCCAAGGAAGCGGCCGCCGCCGTGATTGAGGAGCGGCTGCCCGAGTTGGTCGCCCTCAGCCACGCCGTCCACGCCACCCCCGAACTGTGCTTCGAGGAGACCCGCTCGGCCGCCGCCGTGGCCGGGGCTCTGCGGTCCGGGGGCCTCGACGTGGCCGAAGGCGCCTACGACATCCCCACCGCATTCGAATCGCGCGCCGGGTCGGGAGAACTGGTCGTCGCCGTCTGCGCCGAGTACGACGCGCTGCCGGGTGTCGGCCACGCCTGCGGGCACAACATCATCGCGGCCACCGCGGTCGGTGCCGGGCTGGCCCTGGCCGCCGTGGCCGACCAGGTCGGGATGTCGGTCCGGGTGCTGGGGACGCCGGCCGAAGAGGGAGGCGGGGGCAAGATCCTCATGCTCGACCGCGGCGCGTTCGCCGACGTCCACGCCGCCATGATGGTCCACCCCTGGCCGGCCGAACGGGTGACCGGCACCTGCCTGGCCGTGGCCCACTTCGACGTGCACTTCACCGGCAAGGAGGCCCACGCCTCGGCCGCGCCCTGGGAAGGGGTGAACGCCCTCGACGCCATGACCATCGCCCAGGTGGCGCTCGGCCTGCTGCGCCAGCAGCTGCCCCCGGGCGACCAGATCCATGGCGTCATCACCGAGGGTGGCGGGGCGGCCAACATCATCCCGGCCGCGGTGACGGGGCGCTACATGGCGCGCTCGAGGACTATCGCCGGACTGGGTGCGCTCGAGCCGCGCATCCGGGCCTGCTTCGAAGCCGGGGCGTTGGCCACCGGTTGCACCGTCACCTACCAGAAGCTGTCACCGGACTACTCCCACATGGAGCCCGATGGCGGCCTCCTCGAGGCGTACCGGCGCAACGCCGAGTCGCTCGGGCGGCACTTCGAGGCCGACGACGCCGGGACCCCCCTCCCGACCTTCTCGACCGACATGGCCAACGTCTCGTTGGCGGTGCCGACCATCCACCCGCTCATCGGTATCGAGAGCAACGGTGCGGTGAACCACCAGCACGAGTTCGCGGCAGCCTGCATCACACCGTCGGCCGACGCGGCCGTGCGCGACGGCGCGCTGGCGCTGGCCTGGACGGCCATCGACGCCGCCACCGACCCCGAGCTGCGAGGGCGGTTGCTCGGGGCGCCGGCGTGATGACGAGGATGGGCAGATGATCACCGAGCACGCCATCCTCGAGGTAATTCCCGGCCGCGAGGACGAGTTCATCCTGGTCATGGAGCGGGCCAAAGCCCTGATTGGAGCCCACCCGGGCTTCGTCTCCCTCCGGGTCGAGCGCGGCGTGGAGCAGCCGAGCCGTTTCCTCCTCCTGGTCGAGTGGGAGACCCTCGAAGCTCACACCGAGGGCTTCCGCGGCTCGGCCAACTACGAGGAGTGGCGCGCGTTGCTGCACCACTTCTACGACCCGTTCCCGCTGGTCGAGCACTTCGAGGCGGTCGTCACGGCCTAAACGGGGTGGTACGAATAGCCTCTTTCACAATGACGGGTGCAACGGCAAGGATCCAGCCCCGTTCATCCCCGATCTTTCGACCAATGAGTATCTGGGGTGCGACGCGATAGAAATGGGCAGTTGGATACGGCGAGCCGTATTGCCCGCCGTATCCACCCTACCTTCGCCTCGATTTTCTATACGGTGAAGTTGTACTCGAAGCAGTACACCCCATCTTGGATGGTGCCAGGCACTGCCTCGCCGCAAACATAGAACGTTTCGCCCACAACGGATGCGCCAGAATAGAGCGACTGATACCAAGTCGAGAAACTCTTGACTTCCGCCACATTCCCGGGAACCAAGCTTCCGTTGAGATCTGCTGTGATCTGATCGTTACCGAGAGAGTCGTCGTACGGTGGTGGACCCCCATTCGGGTATGAGGTCGTATTGCAGTTTCCGCTGTCCCACATGAGTTTTCCGTACGCCACCCCATCGAAATTGCCGAATTCTGTAGACCAGTAACAGGTTCCGGGTCCCGTCGGCGTGCTGAAGTTGAGCACGGTATTGATGGGTTCCACCGTGTCAGGCTCGATGCTCTCTACGAGGGGAGCTCCATCGGGTGTGGTCGTGTGAATCACCTTGATGGGTTGCGGCTGCGTGATGGTTATGCCAGGTGGAATATTCGTTCCGGCTGGTGGCGGTGGGGCGTAACCAGCATTGGGATCGCCTGCTCCCGCCTGACTCGCTATGCCAAATTCCAGGACTACGACAAGCAAACCAATAGCTAGTGGTTTGCTCCCTTTAAACGCTCCTAGTAGCCTCACAATCAACTCCCCATCCGTTCGCTGTTTTTGATTGTGCCGGAATGCTTCCATCACTACCAAGAGCGACAAGGTATCCTCGCTAGAGATTTAGTCGCCGCTAATACTCAAAAGCGATTGAGGCATCCGGCTGGGCAACGACAGTGGTAAGCCAGAAATTAGGGTTTGTCAAGCAATCGCCATTTAGGCACAGAACCTAACCTGATTTATAGCGTGACCTTCCCAGAACTGCCCTTGCACAGTCCAAACAAAGCACGAAGTAGGCAAGAGTTAGATTTCTTAGATAATTTCCTCCACCGTTCGGCTCGCCCAACCGGCGAAAGTCCTTAGCCTGTTTTAGTAACGGGGCTAGTCGTCGAGGTAGTGACCGAGGTCGAGACGACGTTCGTCCAAACCGCTAATTCGACAAACGCACCCGTCGAATTGGGAGTCGCCGCTATCGGGTTCGATGGAGCCGGGATGTCGATTTCGGTTGGTCGACCAGTCTGCGGATCGACGATCAATCGCGGCAATTCAGACGATTCCGAGTCCGCCACCTCGACCCCTCGATTGCCTTGGTGGTCCTGGGCCGGGACAACCTCAATCCCCGGAAGACCTTCTAAGACCTTGTACAGCGCAACCTCTAACTGGGGGGAAAGTCCTGTCGCCGGGCTGAAGAGGAGTGCAACTACTCGGCTATACGTCGGATCCGGACCTGAGAGATTGTCGACCTGAGCGATCCCGGTTTGGCCCTTGGCCAATATTTGCAACAGGGCACTGGGTTCTGTAGGGAGGGACGATTCGTCAATCACGGCGTCTTCGTCCGGTCCCTGGCTGGCTGGTGGGGTCGTCCAATGAGGACTCAGCGGGTTTGCCTTCCAGGCCGCCTCATCGGCCGGGGACGTGAAATTCAGGTTCCCAGCCGGTGTCTGAACTACTTTGCCTCGACCGGGTTGACTCGACACCCAGGTTTGAATGGTCTCGGGGTACTGTGCCGTGGCCGGCGCGCTTCCGCTGCTTTGAACGACGATCTCAATCTCCGCTTTGGATTGCGTGTAGAGGAACTGCCCAGGGACGAGCGTCGTGCTGTGGATCTCGGCTGAATACGACAATCGGTCAATCGTTGCCGCCGCTGCATTTGAATTGGATGGCGAGTCGCCAAGAACGAAGTATGCAAGTGCTCCCAAACCGACGACGGCTGCAGCAATCCCCACGCCGACGTTACGAAGGCTGCCCGACGTCAACGAGGAAGCTGGAAGCTGGTTCATCCGAGCTGCTGCAGCCCGAGCGTCTAGGGAAAGGATCGCAACGGAGCGCGCGGGGTCAGCCTCAGAAATCATCAAATCTAGATCAATCATCGTTCTCCTCTGAATGCTGGTGGTCCTTCAAGGCGGTGCATGTTGATGATTCATAAGACGGAGCATGGTTCGCCGTCAGGCGTGCTCCCGTCATCACGTCTAAGGCTGCATTGAGTCGATTCCTGGCTCTGTGCATCCGTATTCCGACGGCATTCTCCGAGCACCCCAGTAGATGACCGGCTTCGGCGTGCGACAGGCCATCCCACAAAACCAACTTCAATGTCTCACGCTCCCTTCGCGGTAATTTCGCAATCGCCGACCGAATTCGCTCGACTCGGTCATCGTTGGTATCCGAGACGGAATCAGGAACACTGGAGACTGCGGTGGCTAAACGCAGAGAAAGGCGGGTGCGACGAGCGGTCGATCTCCGGTGTCGAGCCAACACGTGTCGAGAGACTCCGTATAGCCAAAGGCGATCATTAGGTGGCGCTGGTATTGCGTCTTGTCGACGCCACGCCGTTAGAAAAACTTCAGCCGCAAGATCGGATGCTTCCGAGAGATCGTTGGCAACGCGCCGGATGAAGTAGCGGTGGATTGACTCGTAATGGGCGTCGTAGAGACCTTCGAACTTGGAATTTGGATCCGGCGAAGCCATTGCTGATTCATCACCTCCGATTCTCCATATCGTGTTTTACGGTCTCTAGCCTTCTACTTCCCCTCTTTTCATCAAAACCTTTCAGATTGCCCTCCCTACCCTGCTCCCACGGCATTGACGCGAACATGGCGGGATGCCTGGCTTGATCTCGAAAGGAGATGGTGGCCCGGAGGGAGATATTCTCCTCATCTCGGCGGCCGGCCTCAGGCCCAGGGTCTGGACGGGTGACAGGACTTCCATGAGGGCAAGGGAGGCATCGTGCCAATCACCAGAAGGGTTACCGCGCTGTCGCTGGTCGTCCTAGGGGCGGTGGCCCTGAGCGCCTGCTCGAGCAGTCCGTCGAAGTCCGGTTCGTCCACCACCTCGGGCCCGTCCAGGTCGACCTCCACCTCGACCTCGAGCGCGTCCGCCACCACCTCGACCCTGCCGTCGACCAGCTCGACGACGGCAGCCACCGCCACCTGCCAACCGTCCGGCCTCCACGTCGTGCTCTCGGGCTCGGGGGGTGCCGCCGGCACCATTGAGCTCACCTTCTCCTTGACCAACACCACGTCGACGGTGTGCACCTTGTTCGGCTACCCGGGCATGCAGCTGCTCAACTCCACCGGCGGCTCGCTCCCGACCGTGGTCAAGCGGGGTGGCGGCCTCTCCTTCGAGAGCCTCCCAGTGACCACCGTCACGCTGAACGGGGGGCAGACGGCGTTCTTCAATGTCGGCTACAGCGACGTCAATGTCGGCACGACCTCGTGTTCGGTGGCCACACGGGTGGAGGTCACGCCTCCTAACGACACGGCCTTCACGGTGGTCACCGTGCCCGAGGTCAACGCCTGCGACGGCGGTGTCTTGAACACCTCACCGGTCTTCTCGTCGACCGACGCCACCGCCACCAGCACCACCGCTCCGCCGGTGCCCTGAGTCTGGGCCGGCGCGGTCAGCCTCCGGGCGAGTAGACCCCGAACTCCCCACGCAGCACGTCGGCCACCTCGCCGAGGGTGGCCATGGCGCCGAGAGCGGCCTTCATGGGCACCAGCAGGTTGCCCTCGCCGCGGGCGGTCTCGGCGATGTCCGCCAGCGCCTGGTCGACCACGGGCTGGTCGCGGGCGGCCCGGACCGATCTGGTCCGGTCGATCTGGGTCTGCTGCTGCCTGATGTCGATCGGGAACACGTCGGCCGGCTCCGCCTCGGCGTCGGTGAACTTGTTGACCCCGACCACGATCTTCTCGCCGTCGTCGACCGCCTTGGCAAAGCTGTAGGCCGCGCTCTCGATCTCGTCCTGCATGAACCGGGCTTCGATAGCCGCCACCGCCCCGCCCAGCGCCTCGATGCGGTCGAGGTACTCCTGCGCGGCGCGCTCCACCTCGTCGGTCAGCGCCTCGACGTAGTACGAACCGGCCAGCGGATCCACCGTGTCGGCCACGCCGGACTCGAAGCCGACGATCTGCTGGGTGCGCAGGGCGATCTTGCCCGCCCGGGTGGTGGGCAGCCCGAGGGCCTCGTCGAAGCCGTTGGTGTGCAGGCTCTGGGTCCCACCCAGGGCGGCCGCCAGCGACTGGACGGTGACCCGGACGATGTTGTTCTCGGGCTGCTGGGCGGTGAGGGTCGAGCCCCCGGTCTGGGTGTGGAAGCGCAGCATCTTGGAGCGCTCGTCCTTGGCGCCGAAGCGTTCGGTCATGATGCGGGCCCACATCCGCCGGGCGGCCCGGTACTTGGCCACCTCCTCGAAGAGGTTGTTGTGCGCGTTCCAGAAGAACGACAGACGGGGTGCGAAGGCGTCGATGTCCATGCCGGCCGCCACGGCCGCTTCGACGTAGGCGATCCCGTTGGCCAGGGTGAAGGCGATCTCCTGTACCGCCGTCGAGCCCGCCTCGCGGATGTGGTAGCCCGAGATGGAGATGGTGTTCCAATTGGGGAGGTTGGCGGCGCAGTACGAGAAGGTGTCGACGATGAGCCGCATGGAGGGCCGTGGCGGGTAGATGTAGGTGCCGCGGGCGATGTACTCCTTGAGGATGTCGTTCTGGATGGTGCCGCGGATCTGGTCGCCCAGTACACCCTGCTCCTCCGCCACGAGTTGGTAGAGCAGGAGGAGGATGGCCCCCGTGGCGTTGATCGTCATGGAGGTGGTGACCTTGTCCATCGGCAGGTCGGCCATGAGGAGGCGCATGTCGGCCAGGGAGTCGATGGCCACCCCCACCTTGCCTACCTCCCCCTCGGCCCGCGGGTGGTCGGAGTCGTACCCCATCTGGGTGGGCAGGTCGAAGGCACAGGAGAGGCCGGTCTGGCCGGCATCGAGCAGGAACTTGAACCGCTCGTTGGTCGACTCGGCCGAGCCGAATCCGGCGTACTGGCGCATGGTCCAGAGCTTGGAGCGGTACATCTCCGCATGGACGCCCCGGGTGTAGGGGTACGAGCCCGGCTGGCCCAGCTTGGTCTCGGGGTCCCAGCCCTCCAGATCCTCGGCGCGGTAAACGGGACGGATCTCGATGCCCGAGTCGGTGCGGTGCTCCTGGCTGGGCTGCTGGTCTGGCGTCACGACCACGACACTACGGAGGTCGGGGCCGGGAGGCCAGACTGGGCCCATGCCCACGATGGAACCGGTCTTCTCCCACTTCGGCATCTGCGTCAGCGACCTCGAGCGATCGCTGCGTTTCTACTGCGAGGCACTCGGCTTCGAGACGGCCGAGTCGCACCAGATCGGCAGCGAATTCGCCCGGTTGATGGACCTACCCGACGTGGCCGTGACCTCGCAGTTCATCCGGCGGGAGGGCACCGCCATTGAGCTGCTCGCCTTCAGCGAGCCGGCCCCCTTCGGCGACGGGGAGCGACGGGCGGTCAACCAGCTCGGCCTCACCCACCTCTCGTTCCGGGTGGCCGAGGTCGAGGCGGTAGCGGCCAAGGTGGTCGAGCTCGGGGGCGCGGTGGTCGAGTCCAGCCGGACCACCGTCGAGTTCGGGGGCACGCCCCTCGAATTCGTCTACTGCACCGACCCCGACGGCGTGCGGATCGAGCTCATGGATCTCAGTGGGTGACCCCCACCACATTGGTGATGCCGAGACCGCTCAGGTCCCCGGCGAACGCGGCGTCCCCGAAGTTGAAGACGGTGCCGTCGCCCGCCACCTCCCAGTAGCCCCCGCCGTCCGGCGTGGTGGCCAGGCCGACGATCGGCGCGGTGCGGTGTTGGGTGGCCGCGGTTCCGTGGAAGGCCGCGTCGCCGTAGGTGAAGACGCCTCCGTCGGAGGCCACGAAAAGGTAACCGAGGTCATTCGGCATGGCCGCCAGGCCCACGATCGGTTCGGCCAGGTGCAGGTTGCCGGTCGAGCCCAGGAACGGCGCGTCGAAGGCGAAGATGCCGCCGTCGGCCGCCACCAGCCAGTAGCCGCCGGTGGCGTGGTCGGTCGCCATGCCGACGATGGGCTGGTTCAGGTGGAGGTTGCCCGTCGAACCGCGGAAGGCCGCGTCGCCGAAGGCGAAGATGCCGCCATCGGAAGCCACCAGCCAGTAGCCTCCGCCGTCGGGTGTAGCCGCCATGCCGACGATGGGCTGGTTGAGGCGGAGGTTGCCCGTGGAGCCGTAGAAGGCCGCGTCGCCGAAGGCGAAGATGCCGCCGTCGGAAGCCACCATCCAGTAGCCGCCGCCATCGGGCGTGGTGGCCATGCCGACGATGGGCTGGTTGAGGTTGTCCACGCTGAGATCGCCCAGGTAGTTGAGATAGGAGTCGTCACCGAACCCGGTCAGGGCGCCGTTGTCGCCGTAAAGGTAGTAGCCCTGGCCCGGGGTGGAGGGGCGGAGGTTGATCGACAGGGCCCCGAAGAACTCGTCGTTGCCGCCGGAGCACTCGGCGTCGAACTGGATGCCCAGCGTGGTCGGGTTCCCCGAACTGTCGTAGCTGGCCTGGTCGACCTCGACGGACGAATCATTCTGGTCGGCGTCGGCGCAAAGCCCGCTTGCGCCGCCGGGCGGGGTGAAGAGCATGCTCAAGCCGTCGTCGGTGTCGTAGACGTTGCCCGCCGTCAGCGACTGGGACCCGGGGGGGATCAGGGTCATCCGCCACTCCTGGTTGGAGTTCCCGTTGGACACGTCCAAGGTGAGGGACCCGTCCTCCGCCGTCACCGCGACAGTCGGATAGTTGACGACGAACAACGCGCCGCCGTAGTCGGCCTCCAGGTAGGCGCCGTTGAGCGCGGGGGCGGCGGGGGTCGAAGCGGCGGCGTGGCCTGGGGTGAGGCCGGGCAGGGCCACGAACGCCGTCAGCAGGCCGGCCACGGCAAGGTGCCGGGGCCGCGCCCCGGTCACGCGCCGGAACCAGGCGAGGTCCATTGGTGCGAACGTAGCCGTATCCTGGTTGTCGTGTCACTGATGTGGCGTTGGGTCCTTGTCGTCGTCACGGCGGCCACGGTGGTGGCCGGCTTGATGCCGCACGTGCTGCGGGCCGGCGCCGAGGTCCCCATCACCTCGGTGGTCCTGGTCGCCGAAGAGTTGCAGGTGATGCCCAACGGATGCGCTGACGCGGTCTGTGGCAGGGGCTCGCCGGCCCCGACCATCCCCACCCTCACCATCACCGCCGTCGACGCCACCCTGGTCGGCGGGCTGCTCTTCGCGCTCATCCGCCTGACCCGGCGGTTCCGGACCGGCGCCCTGGCGCTGCCTCGGGGCACCGCCACCGGGCTGTTCCACCCCCCGCAGTTCTCCTCGTTCGACCTGATCTGACCTCGGCGGGCCACTCCGTGGCCGCCATCCACCGAACGATCCGAGGCGCGCCCAACGGGCCGCGGCCTCCACCTACCAAGGAGAACTCTCATGTCGAAGTCCCAACGCGGGACCGGGCGCGCCACGCGCCCGGCTCGCAGCACCACTGTCCCCCCGTCCGCCCCGGCCCGGCTGCGCCGCCGACATCCGATGCTGTTCACCCTGCTGCCGGTGGCGCTGGTCCTGCTGGCCATCGTCACCATGGTCGTCATCAAGACGGCAGGCGGATCAGGCGGTCCGTCGGCGGCGGCATCGACGACGACCGGGTCCAAGTTGTCGGGGGGCGACAGTTCGGCCGGCGGCAGCAACGGGACGTCACCGCTGCCCTCCAGCGTGCTGTCGGACGTCACGTCGGTCAGCCCGGCGACACTCGCCGCCATCGGCAGCCCGGGCGCGGTGCCGCTCCCCGTCAAGGTCCCGGGCACCCAGATCCTGCGGGCGGCCGACGGGAAGCCCGAGATCGTCTACATAGGGGCGGAGTACTGCCCGTTCTGCGCCGCCGAACGGTGGGCCCTGGTCCAGGCGCTCTCCCGCTTCGGCACCTTCACCGGGCTCGGCGCCACGCATTCGTCGAGCACCGACGTCTACCCGAACACGCAGACGTTCAGCTTCTTCGGGTCGACGTACACCAGTCCCTACCTCGACTTCACACCGGTGGAGGAGCAGAGCAACCAGCCGGCCGGTGGCAGCTACGCCACGCTGCAGACGCCGACCCCGGCCGAGAACGCGCTGCTCGCCAAATACGACGTGGCGCCGTACACCAGCGAGCCTGGGAGCATCCCCTTCCTCGATATCGGCAACCGCTACGTCGTGGTCGGCGCCAGCTACACACCGCAGCTACTGCAGGGCCTCAGCCTGCGGACCATCGCGGCCGACCTGAACCAGCCCAACAGCGTGGTGGCCACCGCCATCGACGGGACGGCCAACGCCATCACCGCCGGCATCTGCGCCCTCACCGGCGACCAGCCCGCCAGCGTGTGCAACACCCCGACCATCGCGGCCATCGTCCAGAAGCTGGGGTCCTGAGATGCCGCGCTGGACCGGGCCGACGGCGTTGGGCCTCACCGTCCTGGCGGTCGGGCTGACCGGCTACCTGACGGTGACGCACTACACCGATCCGGCCGCGCTGGCGTGTCCCGACTCCGGCGTCGTCAACTGCACGCTGGTCACCACCAGCAGCTGGTCGGTCATTCTGGGCGTGCCGGTTGCGGTCCTGGGCCTGGGCTGGGCGCTCGTCGTACTGGCGATGGACCTGCCCTGGGTCTGGCGCTCGCCCCCCGAGTGGCTGGCCACCGCGCGGCTGGCCGCCACCGGGGCGGGCGCGGCCATGGTGCTCTACCTGGTCTACGTCGAGCTGTTCCGGATCGGCGCCATCTGCCTGTGGTGCACCGGGGTGCACATCACCGCGGTCCTCCTCTTCGCGGTGACGCTGGCCGCCCGGTCGCTGGCGAGGCAGCCGTCGGCGCCGGGGTCGGCGCCGGTCGGGATCCGGACCGGGTCAGGAAGGTGAGCGGAGCACCGCTTCGGCCTGGGCGACCGCATCGAGCTCGCGGTCGACCCGGACCGCCCGGCGTTCCTCGAGGTGGAGCCAGCGCAAGGCCACCGGGATCATCGGCCAGAGCATGAGGGTGTCCCCGCCCACCCACATGATCACGCCGCCGATGTGCAGGTCATTGGTGAGCCGCGCCTGGCTCCACGTCGGGTGGATGGCCAGGTAGGCCGGGAACATCTCGTGCACCGCCTGGTCGAGCGAGAGGCCGGTGAAGGTGTCGATGGGGATGGCCAGGAACAGGTAACCGAACTGCAGGGCCGGGTGCATGCGGTAGGCGTTGGGGTCCACCCCGAAGATCTGGCGCCAGAAGAGGTAACCGACCCCGAGGAACACCAGGTGCTCGGCGTTGTGCACCGACTCGTGCTGCAGCGTGTAGTTGTACCAAACGGTCAGATGCGTCAAAGGAATCATCACCGCGTAGAGGACGAAGGCCACGCCGGGGTGACCCAGCACCTTGGCCACCCGGGAGCGCAGGACCTCGGTCACCACCACGTGCGCCGTGCCGGTGGTGGCGCGGAAGGCCAGCTCCAGGGGAGAGGCGATGGCGAACAGCGGAGCAGCCACCATGATCAGGAGGAGGTGCTGGACCATGTGGTCCCAGAAGAGGTCGCCGTCGTAGACCCCGATGAAGCTGAAGATGGCGAGGCCCGTCGAGGCCAGACCTCCGATGAAGGCCGCGGTGCGGAAGGCGGGCCAGAGATGGCGGGGGCGGCGCCGGTTGGCCCGTTGCACGCCCCAGAGGTAGAGCGCCAACGCGACCAGGACCATGACCACCGGGACGAAATCGAACTGGGTGGAGAGGAGCTGGGTGCCGTGGAGCGGGGGCAGCGGGGCGTCGCCGAGCAGTGCGATCATGCCGCTCCAGACTAACTACGTCAGCCGTGCTGCCAGAATCGCTGCGCCAGGCCCCGCTGGCCGTAGAGCGCCACCGCATCGAGCGCGGCGATCTCGTCGTCGTCCATCTTCCATCCGAGCGCGCCGGCGTTCTCCTCGGCCTGGCCGCGGTTCTTGGCGCCGGGGATGGGGACGGCGCCCTTGGCGATTATCCAGGCCAGCGCCACCTGGCTCGGCGTGCGGTCGCCGTGGGCGGCGCCTATGCGCCGGAGCTCGGCCACGATGGCGTCGACCTTCTCCATCGGGTGCGCCGAGAAGGTGCGGCTCTTGGGGGGCGGGTTGGCCGCGCTGTACTTGCCGGTCAGTCGGCCCTGCCCGATGGGCGAGTAGGCCAGCGGGACGACCCCGAGGTCGGCGCAGCAGGCCAGCAGGCCGGCCTGCTCGGGCATGGTGCGCAGGAGCGAGAACTCGATCTGGTTGCTGGCCAGGCGCAGGCCGCGCTGGCGCAGCGCGGCGTCCATGGCGGTGGTCTCCTTGACCGAGTAGTTGGAGACGCCGACCGCCCTGACAAGGCCCTCGGCATGCGCGGCCGCCAGCGCGTCGGCGAGGGCGCCGTGGTTGCGCAGCGAGATCGGCCCGTGGATCTGGTAGAGGTCGATCTGCTCGAGGCCCAGGCGGGCCAGCGAGGCCCGGGCCGCGGCGGCGAGGGCGGAGGTGACGTTGAGCTTCCATGGGCTCGGCATGAACTTGGTGGCGATGACGACCCGCTGACGGGCGGACGGGTCGCGGGCCAGCAGGCGACCGATGATGCGCTCGCTCTCGCCGCCGCCGTAGCCCTCGGCCGTATCGAAGAGCACCACCCCAGCCTCGAGGCAGGCGTCCCACGCATCCTCGATGGTCGCCTCGGTGTAGGAGGCGTCGTAGCCGCCCATGCCCCAGGTCTTCTTGTCGCCCCAGGCCCAGGTGCCGACCCCGAGCGGCGGGATGGACACGCCGGAACCGGCGAGGGTGACGTGGTCGCTGGCCCGGGGTGGGGTGGGGTCAGTCATGGGCGTGGGCGTGGGCCAGGTGGGCCTCCACGGCGGCCCGCCACTCGGTCGGGTGGGTGAGTTGGGGTGAGTGGTACGCGCCCGCAATGACGGCGAGGTGGCCGTGCGCGATCTCGGCGGCCAGGTCGGGGGCCTGGTCCACCAGCGGGTGGTCCTTCTGGCCGACCAGGACGGTGGTGGGGCAGGTGATCCCGGGCAGGCGGTCCCGCAGCGAGGTGAGACCCTCGGAGCCGAGTAGGGCCGACCCGAGCGCCTTGATGGCGTAGGCGTCCATGCCGGCGAAGGCGGCCTCCCGGGCCTCGCGCACATCAAGCGGCGAGGTGGCGTCGATCAGCGCCTGTTCGGGTGACTCGAGGCCGAAGACGCTCGGGACGCCGCGGGCCGGGTCGAACTTGGCCATGTACTCGGCCACCATGGTGCGGATGGCGTCGTCGGGGGGCAGGAACGACCAGGCGCTGGTGTCCATCAGGATGAGCGAATTGATGAGGTCGGGGCGGGCCAGGACGACACCCAACGCCACCCGCCCGCCCATGGAGTGACCCAGCAGGTCGACCGGGCCCTGACCCACCGCCTCGATGAAGGCGACCAGGTCGTCGGCGAGTTGCTCGACGGTGTAGCCGTCCAGGCGGCCGAGCTTGGTCGACTGCCCGTGACCCCGCTGATCGAGGGTGACCACCCGGCGGGTCGCCGAGAGTGGCCCGACCTCGCCGGCGAAGTCCTGCGCGGACCCGGTGTAACCGTGGCACAGGATGAAGGTGGGACCTTCCCCGCCGCCGTGTTCGTTCCAGGACAGCTCCACCCCGTTGACCGCCAACCGTTGCGTCATGCGCCAGTTTCTAGCTGGATCGCCGGGGAATGGCGAGCCGGTTTCCGTGGACCTCAGTGGGCGTGGGGCATGCAGAGGTCGTCGTACTCGGCGATGACGATTTCGCCGGCATCGGGCCCGCAGGCGGGGCACGCCGGGTCGCGGCGCACCTTGAACGTGCGGAACGACTGCTCCAGGGAGTCATAGGACAGCAGCCGACCGACCAGTGGATCCCCCAGCTTGAGGATCATCTTGATGGCCTCGACGGCCTGGATGGAGCCGATGATGCCGGGCAGCACACCGAGCACGCCGGCCTCCGAGCAGGAGGGGGCGAGCTCAGCCGGGGGCGGCTCGGGGATCAGGCAGCGGTAACACGGACCGTGGTAGGGGTCGAAGACCGTCGCCTGGCCCTCGAAACGGAAGATGGAGCCGTGGATGACCGGGATGCGCTTGAGCAGGGCGGCGTCATTGACCAGGTAACGGGTCGGGAAGTTGTCCGTTCCATCGACGATCACGTCGTAGCCATCGATGATGTCGAGGATGTTGTCGGCGCCCAGCCGCACGTCGTAGGTGACGACGTTGACGTCGGGGTTGAGTGCGGTGAGGGTCTTCTTGGCCGAGTCGACCTTGCGGTCCCCGATGCGATCCATGTTGTGCAGGATCTGGCGCTGCAGGTTCGACTCGTCGACCACGTCCATATCGATGATGCCGAGCGTCCCCACCCCGGCCGCGGCCAGGTAGAGGCCGGCCGGTGAACCGAGGCCACCGGCGCCGAGCAGGAGGACCTTGGCTTCGAGCAACTTCAGCTGGCCCACCTCGCCCACCTCGGGCAGGAGCAAGTGGCGCTGGTAGCGGTTGCGCTGGGCCGGGGTCAGGGTCTGGGGGGCCTTCCAGGGCCGGCCGTAGTCCTTCCACTTGTTGAAGCCGCCGATGAGCGACTGCACGTCGGAGTAGCCCAGGTCACCCAGGGTCTTGGCCGCGAAGGCGCTGCGGACGCCGCCGGCGCAGTAGACGACGATGGGGGCATCCTTGTCGGGCAGCTTGCCCTCCACCTGGAACTCCAGGTGACCCCGGGGCAGGTGGACGGCACCGGGGATGGCGCCCTGCTCGTACTCGTCGGGCTCGCGCACATCGAGGAAGGTGGTGGCGCCATCGGACAGGATCTGCTCCGCGACGGGTGGGTCCACCTCACGGATGGACTTCTTCGCTTCGTTCAGAAGATCTCGTGGTGTCGGCACTCTTCTACCTCCAGGTGATGCCAAGCGGCACCGAACCGTTAAACACTACCAGCGGGGTCAACATTCCCGCCGGGAGGACCGGTCTGGAAAGCTGGCCCGGTGGAGCTCCACGAGGCCGTTCAGCGCCGGGCCATGGTGCGCAGCTTCTCGCCCGATCCGGTCGACCCGGGCGTGGTCGACTCCATTGTGCGGGCGGCCCTGCGGGCCCCGAGCGCCGGCAATACCGCCGGCACGGCCTGGGTCATCCTGGAGGGCGAGGAGCAGACCGCCCGCTACTGGGAGGCCACCACCGACGCCGAGTGGCGTTCCCGCAGTCCCCGTTGGGAGGGCCTCCGCCGGGCCCCGGTCGTTCTGCTGGCCTACGCCTCGGCCGAGGCCTACCTGGCGCGCTACGGGGAGGCCGACAAGGCCGACTCGGGGCTGGCTGTCGGCGAGGAGGCGTGGTCCGTCCCCTATTGGACGGGCGATGCCGCCTTCGGAGTCATGTCGGTGCTCTTGGCGGCGGTCGACGCCGGGCTGGGGGCGTGCATCCTGGGCAATTTCCGGGGCGAGGCCGCGCTGGCCTCGGTGCTGGGCGTCCCGTCCGAATGGCGGCTGTTCGGCGCCGTTCCCCTGGGCCGGCCCGACGGCCGGGATCACCCCTCGCCCTCGCTGGAGCGGTCCCGCCCCGACGCATCCGATCGAGTCCATCGCGGCACGTGGTGATCGTTTCGAGTACCTCGTGGGACCCCAGCCAGGTTTTGAGCAAGGTTCCGGGCAAGGTCGGTCCCACAACGTGGCGGCATGGTCCCTCCAAAATCGGATTCGATAAACCTTGAATTCACCCTCTGGAACGATCCCCTCATCGATAGCCGGGGGGTCTCCGCCTTCTCGCTCTACGTCGATTTCTTCTGGTTGCCGGTTCTGGGACCTTCCGCCACCGCACTCCTCCGGATCGTGAACATCCACTTCGTGCTGCGCCCGGAGAAGTGCGAATTCGGGCATGACATCTTGAGCGCCGCGCTCGGTCTCGGTGCCGGGTCAAACCGAAACGCTCCACTTCCCCGGGCCATAAACCGTTGCATCCGTTTCGGGGTGGCCAAGAGGACGGGGCCTGGCTCCGTTGCCGTGCGTCGCTTCGTGAGCCCAATTGCCCAGCACCACCTGTCGCGCCTGCCGCCGGCCCTGCAGGAAATGCACTCCGTCTGCCTGCTCAGGTGTCGCGGTGTTTCGATAGGGCATGATCCGGCCCCTCCTGCCAGCGGGCCATCGCCCACAGCAGATCTGAGAGCCGGTTGAGATAGGTGCCGACCAGCGACCCCTCTACCGGAGCCCCGACGTAGAGGCGCTCGGCCCGCCGGACGATGGTGCGGGCGAAGTCGAGGGCAGCCGAACACCGGTTCTCGCCCGGCATGGTGAAGTCGCTCGGGATGTCGGGGCGCTCCCGCATCTCGTCGATGGCGGCTTCGAGGGCCGTCACCATCTCCTCGGTCACCAGCGACGCCCCGGGCTTGAGCTTGTGGCGATTGTCCGGGGCCGTGGCCACCTCGGCCATCAGGACATAGAGCTCCCGCTCCAGCTCGGTCAGGCGGAGATTGAGCTCCGAGCCGGGCGCCGATTCGGCTCGAGCCAGGCCCAGGGCCGACTGGGCCTCGTCGACCGCCCCGTTCACCTCGATGGGCGCCGAATCCTTGCGGACCCGACCGCCGTGATACAGGCCCGTGGTCCCGTCATCGCCGGTCTTGGTGTAGATCCGTGGGGTCATTGAGCCGGATGCTACCGGGACGTTCGGGAAGGGCAGGTGGCGACCGGTATCCTGTCTGGACCGTGCCAGTCCTCCCCGAACTCCTTGGTCGCCTCGATCCCACCTCGTCGACGTACCTCCGGGCCCTGCGCGAGCGCGTCCTGATCTTCGACGGCGCCATGGGGACCAACCTGCAGATTCTCGGGCTGAGCCCTGAGGACTTCGGCGGCCCCGAACTCGAGGGCTGCAACGAGTACCTGATCAAGACCCGGCCCGACCTGATCTCCCAGGTCCACCGCTCGTTCTACGAGGTGGGCTGCGACGTGGTCGAGACGGGGACCTTCGGCTCGTCCTCGGTGGTGCTGGTCGAGTACGGCCTGGCCGACCGGGCCCGCGAGATCAGCCGGGAGGGTGCCGAGCTGGCCAAGGCGGTCGCCGCCGAGTTCAGCACCCCCGAGCGCCCCCGTTGGGTAGCCGGCAGCATGGGCCCGGGCACCAAGTTCCCGACGCTCGGCCACATCCCCTACGCCGAGCTGCGCGACGCCTACGAAGAGCAGGCCCTGGGCCTCCTCGAGGGCGGCGTGGACCTGCTCCTGATTGAGACGGTGTTCGACCTCCTCTCGGCCAAGTCGGCCATCAACGGGGCCCGCCGGGCCATGCTGGCCCTGGACCGGATCGTGCCCATCCAGGTGCAGGTGACCATTGAGCTGACGGGCCGCATGCTGCCGGGCACCGAGATCGCCGCCGCCCTCACCGTGCTCGATGCGATGCAGGTCGACGTGGTCGGCCTCAACTGCGCCACCGGTCCGGTCGAGATGAGTGAGGCCCTGCGCCACCTCTCCGCCACCAGCCGCATGCCCATCGCCTGCCTGCCCAACGCCGGCCTGCCCTCGGTGGTCGAAGGCAAGATGCACTACGACCTGACGCCGGACCAGCTGGCCGACCACCTGCACCGCTTCGTCACCGAATTCGGCGTTTCCGTCGTCGGCGGCTGCTGCGGGACGACCCCCGAGCACCTGGCCGCCGTGGTGGCCCGCTGCGCGGAGGCCACGCCTGCCGCTCGCACCCCGGTGTTCGAGCCGGCGGCGGCGTCCATCTACACGTCGGTCCCATTCCATCAGGACACCTCGTTCCTGGTCGTCGGGGAGCGCACCAACGCCAACGGATCCAAGCGCTTCCGCGAGGCGATGCTCGAAGCCGACTGGGACACCTGCGTGGCCATGGCCCGCGATCAGGTCACCGAGGGCGCCCACGTCATCGACGTCTGCGTCGACTACACCGGCGCCGACGGCGTGGCCGACATGCACGAGGTGGCCAGCCGTTTCGCCACTCAAGCCAGCGTTCCCCTCATGGTCGACTCGACGGAGGGACCGGTCGCCCGCGCCGCGCTGGAGTGGATCGGGGGGCGGCCCATCCTCAACTCGGTCAACCTGGAGGAGGGCGACGAACCCGGCACTCGACTCGACACCTTTCTCCGGCTCGCTCGGGAGTTCGGCGCCGCCGTGGTGTGCACCTGTATCGATGAAGAGGGCCAGGCCCGCACGGCCGAATGGAAGCTGCGGGCGGCTCGGAACATCCGGGACATCGCCGTCGAGCGCTACGGCCTCGAACCGGAGGACCTGCTCTTCGACCCCCTGGCCCTGCCCCTGTCCACCGGCATGGAAGAGAGCCGGATGGACGGGATCGAGACCATCGAGGGGATCAGGTCCATCAAGACCGAGTTGCCCGGCGTCTCGACCATTCTCGGATTGTCCAACGTCTCCTTCGGCCTCAACCCGGCCGCTCGCCAGGTGCTCAACTCGGTGTTCCTGCACGAGTGTGTCGAAGCCGGTCTGGACTCGGCCATCGTCCACGCGTCAAAGATCCTCCCTCTGTCCCGAATTGAGGAGCGGGCCAAGGAAATCAGCCTGGACCTGGTCTACAACCGCCGTACCGACGACTACGACCCGCTCCAAGAACTGCTGGCCCTGTTCGACGGGGTCAAGGTCAACACCGGCGCCCAGGACGATCACGCCGACTGGCCGGTGGACCAGCGGTTGTCGCAGCGGATCATCGACGGCAACCGGACCGGACTCGACGCCGACCTGACCGAAGCGCTCGACTCGGGCCTGGGCGCGCTGGCCATCGTCAACGACATCCTGCTCGAGGGCATGAAGGTGGTCGGCGAACGGTTCGCCTCCGGGGAGATGCAGTTGCCCTTCGTCCTGCAGTCAGCCGAGACCATGAAGGCCGCCGTGGCCTTCCTCGAGCCTTACATGGAGAAGGCCGACCAGGGCGGCAAGGGAACGGTCGTACTGGCCACCGTCAAGGGTGACGTGCACGACATCGGCAAGAACCTGGTCGACATCATCCTGACCAACAACGGGTACGAGGTGATCAACCTCGGGATCAAGATCGGGATCAACGAGATGATCGCGGCGGCCGAATCCCACAAGGCTGATGCCATCGGCATGAGCGGGCTCCTGGTGAAGTCGACCCTTATCATGCGCGAGAACCTGGTCGAGCTCAACCAGCGCGACCTGGCCGACTTCCCCATCCTGTTGGGCGGGGCCGCCCTGACCCGCACCTACGTCGAGCGCGACCTGCGCGAGATCTATGAGGGCCGCCTCTTCTACGGCCGGGACGCCTTCGAGGGGTTGCGCACCATGGACCGCCTGGTCGAGATGAAGAAGTCGGGCGAGCAGGACCCCACGTTCGGGCGGGAGATCTCGGAGAAGAACGTCCCCAAGCGCAGTCGCCTGGAGCCCCAGGACACGACGCCGGTCGAGGGCCAACCGGCCCGATCCGCCGTGGCGTCGGACAACCCGCTCTTCCCGCCCCCGTTCGTCGGCAGCCGCATCGCCAAGGGCATACCGCTGGACGACATCGTCGAATACCTGAACCTGACCGCCCTGTTCCGGAACCAGTGGGGCTTCCGTCCTGAGAACGGGGAGGACGACACCGCCTTCAAAACCAGGGTGCGGGCCACCCTGCGCCAGGAGCTGGCGAAGGCCAAGGAGGGTGACCTGCTCATCCCCCAGGTGACCTACGGCCACTTCGCCGCCAACGCCGAGGGCAACGACCTGATCATCTGGAAGGACGAGTCCCGGGCCTCGGAGTGGATGCGCTTCACCTTCCCGCGCCAGCGCAAGGAGCCCTGGCTCTGCATCTCCGACTTCTTCCGTCCGAGCGGCTCGGGCGAAGAGGACTTCGCCAGCTTCATGCTCTGCACCATCGGATCGCGGGCCTCCGAGGAGGCGGCCCGGCTCTTCGCCGAGAACAAGTACCAGGATTACCTGTTCCTCCACGGCCTCAGTGTGGAGATGGCCGAGGCGACGGCCGAGTACTGGCACCATCGGATACGGCAGGAACTGGGGTTCGTCAACGAAGATGGGCCATCGTTGGCAGGGTTGTTCCGGCAGACGTATCGAGGCGGGCGTTATTCGTGGGGCTATCCGGCCTGTCCGGACCTCACCGACAATGCAAAGGTGGTGGATCTGTTGGAAGGCGACCGGATCGGGGTGACGGTCAGCGAGGGATTCCAACTGCATCCGGAGCAGACCACCGACGCCATCATCTGCCACCACCCTGAGGCCAAGTACTTCGTGGCGTGATGACGGCCATGGCGCGGCGGGCCACCCTCGCCCTCGGGGGCGTGCTGGGTCTGATCGCGCTGGCGGCCCCGTCAGCCGTCGGGGCGTCGACCCCCTCCTTGGCCAGGGTCGTCATCCCCGACCTCGGCTACGGCTACACCGTGATCAGCCAGGGACCGCTCCAGGCCAAAGGGGTGGGCGCCTCATCGCCTGACCCGGCCGGCGCCGCGGCTGCACTGAGTCGGCTGTCGAGGGCGGGCTCGATCGCCACTTACCAGCGGGTGTGGCAGGACTCCGGAGACAACAACGAGGTGCAGGATCTGGTGGTGCGCTTCTCGACCGTCGCCGGGGCGCGGCGGTACCTGACCTCGGTCACGCACACGCTGGCCGGTGCGGAGGTCGTCAGTTCGGGGCCGCTCGCCGGCATCCCCGGCGCCTTCCGCGCCACCTACTTCGCGCAAACATCAACCCAGGTCGGGGTGGGCCAGGCCATCGCCATGGCCCGGGGGGCGTATGTGGCCACGATCTCGTACTTCTCCTCCAACGCGGCCGCCAACACCCAACCGATCACGCTGACCAACGCCCAGATCGCCGCCACGGCGCAGTACGCGTCAATGCCGCCAGCCACTCAGGCCCGGAGCGCCACCCCCACGACCGCGCACAAGAACCAGGTGCTGGGATGGCTCGCCCTGGTGATCGGCATCATCGCCCTGGGTGATCTCGTCCTCATCGCAGTGCGTGCGCAGCAGCGGCGGCGTCACGCGCGTGGTAGCTGGATCGGGTGAGCGGGGACGCTTCAGTGTGGGGAACGCCGAGTTCGGCACCGGCGGCCCGCAACCGATCGAACTCCTCGGGCGCCCAGTAGCGCGCCACCGGTAGGTGGTCGCGGCTCGGGCGCAGGTACTGGCCGACGGTGATGATGGAAACCCCGACGGCCCGCAGGTCAGCCATGGTGGAGACGACCTCGTCCTCGCGCTCCCCCAGTCCGACCATGAGCCCTGATTTGGTGACCAGTCCGGCCGCACCTGCTCGGGCCAGCACGGCCAGGCTGCGGGCGTAGCCGGCCGACGGGCGCACGGCGCGCTGCAGGCGGGCAACGGTCTCGATGTTGTGGTTCAGCACATCGGGCCGGGCGGCAAAGATCGTCTCGAGGGATGCGATGTCGCCCCGGCAGTCCGAAATCAGGACCTCAACGGTGGTGCCGGGCATTCGGGCCCGGACGGCCGTGATCGTCTCGGCCATGGCGCCCGCGCCGCCGTCGGGCAGATCGTCGCGGGCCACGCAGGTCACCACGGCATGGCCGAGGCCCATCCGCTCCACCGCCCGGGCCACCCGGTCGGGCTCGTCGGGAGCCAGCGGGAGCGGGTGACGGGTATCGACCTGGCAAAAGCCGCAGGCCCTGGTGCAGCGTTCCCCGTTGATCATGAAGGTGGCCGTCCCATCGGCCCAGCATTCGTAGATGTTGGGACAGCCGGCTTCCTCGCACACCGTGGCCAGTCCGAGGTCGTGCACCGTCTGGCCCAGGGCGGCGTACTCCTTGCCCATGCGCACAGGCACCCGCAGCCATTCCGGTTTGCGCTGCTCGATCCGCAGTCCCGCTTCGGGAGCGACGCCGGCCTGGCGCAGGCGCCGGAGGAGGGGTCGCTCAACGACGGTGCCGAGCCCGGCATTGCCCCTTGTCACGTCGCGCCGTTCCACGCCGGCTCCCCCGAACATCGCGGTGGCCCGGCCGATGAACGCTTCGAGGACCGAGGCGAACGAGGCGTCCACCCCCTCTTCCCGGAGCGAGGTCACGGCGCGATCGGCGATCCCGCAGGGAACGATGTGGCCGAACATGGAGAGGTCGCAGTCGACGTTCAGCGCGACGCCGTGCAAGGTGCGCCGCATTCGGGCCGGGCCCCGTACCGTCCGCACGCCGATGGCCGCGATCTTGCGCGGGGACGGGCCCTCGGCATCGATCCACACCCCGGGGTACTCGTCGACCCGGGTAGCCCCGGGCAGGCCCACGTCATCGAGGGTGGCGATGACGAGCTCCTCGAGCCGGTGCACGTGCGAGGGGCCGGCCGAGGGGTCGTCGGGGACCGAGAGGATCGGGTAGGCCACCAATTGGCCCGGGCCGTGGTAGGTCACGTCGCCGCCCCGGTCGGTCCGCTCGAGTGTCGCCCCGACGGACTCGGGCGCCGTCAGGACGTGGTCCGGATCCCCGTGCACGCCGAGGGTGAAGACGTGGGGATGCTGCAGGACCAACACGTAGTCGTCCTCGCTCCCGGTCGCCAGGGCGTGCTGGAGAGCGAAAGCCTCGTGGTAGGGAACTGTTCCGAGCGTTCGGATGCGCAACACGGGTAGGCCGTTACAGCTCGGCGGACCAGTCGCGGCCGGCCAGCAATTCAGAGACCCGGGCCAGGAACGAGGAGACGTAGGCGCCGTCGACGGCCCGATGGTCCCAACTCGCCCCGATGATCCCGGTCGAGTGGATGGCGATCGACTCGGAGCCGTCCGGCTGGGTCACCACCACGGGACGCCGGGCGATGCCGTCGGTGGCCAGGATGGCCACCTGGGGCTGGTTGATGATCGGCACCGTGAAGTAGGTGCCGAAGGGGCCGTCGTTGGTGATGGAGAACGTCCCGCCGGCAATATCGTCGGCGTTCAATTGCCGGCCACGGGCCCGCTCGGCCAGGTCACGGATCCGACGAGCCACGCCGCGCAGGGTCACCTCTTCGGCGCGGTGGATGACCGGCACGATCAGACCTTCATTGGACAGATCGACGGCGATCCCCAGGTTGACCTCGGCGTGCACCACCAGTGATTCGTCGACCACCGACGCGTTGAGCAGCGGGAAGTCGCGCAGGGCCTCGACGGCCGCCCGGGCCACGAACGGCAGGTAGGTGAGCGAGAAGCCCTCCTCGGCCTTGAACCGCTCTCCCCAGGCCCGGCGCACCCGCTCGACGCTCTCGAAGTCGACCTCCTTGGCGATGAACGCGTGCGGCGATGTCGCCTTGGAGCGCACCATGTGCTCGGCGGTCCGCCGGCGCATGTTGGAGAACGGCACGATCTGCTCGCCCGCGTTGCGGAACGAGGCCATCGAGATCGGCGGAGCCGGCGCCGGGCTGGCTGAACGGGCTGGGGTCGGTGCGGCCGGCGGCGGTGGGGGCGCCGAAGGAGCCGGAGCAGACCCGTGGCGGGCATCGACGACCTTGAGGACATCCTCGCGGGTGATCCGGCCGCCCACACCGGTACCAGTGACGTCCGCCGGCGCCAGACCGTTCTCCGCCAGCAGCTTGCGCACCACGGGCGAGAGCACCTGGGCGTCGGTGTCGGCGGGCACGTCCTCAGACACCGCGTCGATCGGCTCGGGCGCAGCCGGCTCGGGCGCTGCGGGTACCTCGAGCGGAGGCGCCGGCGCGGGCGCGGCCACGGCGGGAGTCTCGGCGGCGGGTGCTTCGGCCGCGGGAGCCGTCCCGTTGGTGCTGTCGCCGATCACCGCCAGCTTGACCCCGACCTCGACGGTCTCGCCTTCGGGGACCAGGATCTCGGTCAGGACGCCAGCGGCCGGTGAGGGCACCTCGGAGTCGACCTTGTCCGTCGATACCTCGAACAGGGGCTCGTCCCTCTCGACCGTGTCGCCGATGGCCTTCATCCAACGGGTGACCGTGCCCTCGGTCACCGTCTCGCCCAGCTGCGGCATCATGACGTCAGCCAACGTGCAGTCCCCTTCCGGTCAGCGCCTGCATCGTCTCGCCGAAGGCCTCCGACAGCGACGGGTGCGGCTGGATGAAGTGCGCCACCTCCTCGGGCAGCGCCTCCCAGTTGACGGCCAGGTAGCCGGCCCCCAGTTGCTCGGTGACCCAGGGGCCCGCCATATGCACCCCGAGGACCTTTCCGGCCGATCCGTCGGGCCGTTGTTCGGCCACGACCTTCACCACGCCCTCGGTGTCGCCGATGATGAGGGCCCGGCTGTTCCCGCCGAATGGATCCTTCTTGGTGACAACCGGAATGCCCTGCGCCTTGGCCTGCGCTTCAGTCATTCCGCAGAAGGCCACCTCGGGGTGGCAGTAGATGGCCCAGGGCACCTTCCCGTAGTCGACCGGCACCACGCTTTCGCCCAGCATGCCCTTGACGGCGACGATGGCCTCGGCGAAGCCGACGTGGGCCAGCTGTGGTGATCCGGCCACCACATCACCCACGGCCCATACGCCGGGCACGGCGGTCCGCTGGAACTGGTCGGCCACCACAAAGCCGCGGCCGTCGATCTCGACCCCGACCCCGTCGGCCACCAACCCCTCGGTGCGCGGACGTCGCCCCACCGAGACGACGACTGCCTCGACGTCGTAGGTCTGCTCTCCGGCCGTGACCGTCGTCACGTTCCCGCCGGCGGCCGGTGAGTGACCTTCTACCTGAACCCCGGTCACCACATCGATGCCGCGCTTCTTGAAGGAGCGTGCGATGAGGCGGATGATGTCGTCGTCGCACCCGGTCAGGATGGTGTCGAGGGCCTCGAGCACGGTGACCTTGCTCCCGAGGTCGGCCAGCAGCGAGGCGAACTCGCAGCCGATGGCGCCTCCGCCGACGACGGCGACCGAGGCCGGTATCTCCTTGAGGTCGAGGAACTCGTCGGAGGTCATCACCCAGCGGCCGTCGACTTCCAGGCCGGGCAGCGTCCGCGGCACCGAGCCCGCCGCCAACACGACGTTGCGGCCGGTCAACACCCGTCCGGCGTCCTCGCCTTCGGTGACCCGGACCTTCAGCCCGGCTTCGAGGGTCCCGGTGCCCGACAAGGTAGTGACCTTGCGACCTTTGAGCAGGCCGGCCAGTCCCTTGAACAGCTTGTCCACCACGGTGTTCTTGCGGTCCTGACTGACCGAGAAATCCAGCGTGGCGTCCGATACCGAAATGCCGAATTCCTTCGATCCCGTCACCGTCCGCTGTACCGAGGCCGTCTCGAGGAACTCCTTGGCCGGCACGCAGCCACGGTGCAGGCAGGTGCCTCCGACCTTGTCCAGTTCCACAATGGCCACCGAAAGTCCGGCGGCGGCACCGTAGAGTGCAGTGGCATATCCACCCGGACCGCCACCGATGACGACGATGTCGAACTCGTCCTCTGCGCTCATCGTCATCCCTTCTCCCTGTCAGCCTGTCCCCCGGCCGGTCCCTCCCCGAACTGCCCCGTGGGCGACGCAGGCCTGCGTTCTCACGCTGATTGCGTACCGCTAGCCAGCCTACCGTCCACCTCTCGCCCAGAAGCCGGTCGATGAACTCGGTCGCCGTGACGGTCTACGGCGTGGTCGCGGTCAGTTTCATGATGGGCATGTACGCCCTCGAGCGCCGCGGCAAGGGCTTCGTGCTCGCCTTCTCTCTCGGGTGTCTCCTCTCGAGCGCGTACGGCTTTCTCTCCGGGGCCTGGCCGTTCGGCGTGGTCGAGATCATCTGGTCGGGGGTGGCTCTGCGCCGCTTTCAGCAGGCCGGGCACTGAGCCCGTCACTGCTCTCTCCCACGCCCCGGTGGGCCGCCGTCGTCGCCAGCTCGTCGACCCGGTCGTTCCAGCGATCGCCCGAATGTCCCTTGACCCAGCGGAAGGTGACCTGAGGGGTCGAGGACACGGCCAGCTCGATGAGCGGTTCCCACAGATCCCGGTTGGCCACCGGTTTGTTCTGTGAGTTGCGCCAGTTCCGTCGCTGCCACCCTTGCCACCAGCGATCCTTGAAGCAATTCACGACATAGGTCGAATCGCTGAACACTTCGACGTCCGAGGCCGCCACCGGGACCAGCGACCGGAGCGCCTCCAGAGCGGCCGTGATCTCCATGCGTTGATTGGTGGTCGCCGGATCGGCTCCGCTGGCATAGGCGCCGCCAGGCACCGCCCAGGCCCATCCGCCGGGTCCGGGGTTCCCCTTGCACGCGCCGTCGGTGTAGACGATGAGTGGGGCCAGAGGAGACGACATCCCCCATGTGTAACACCGCCAGGGGCGGTCACGAAGCCAACGGGAAGGCCGGTACGGTGGGGCCATGTTGTTCGATGGCATCAGCCATCAGGTCCCCGACACCGATCCCGGTGAGACGAAGGAATGGCTCGATTCCTTCGACACGGTGGTCAACGCCCGGGGTCGGGCCCGGGCGCGCTTCCTGCTGATGAAGCTCCTCGAGCGGGCCCGCACCACACAGGTCGACTTCCCGGCCACCGTCTCGACCCCCTACGTCAACACCATCCCGGCTGACGCCGAGCCGTGGTTCCCCGGCGACGAGTACCAGGAGCGGCGCATCCGGGCCTACATCCGCTGGAATGCGGCAGCCATGGTGGTCCGGGCCAACACCCGCACCGAAGGCATCGGCGGCCATCTCTCGACCTACGCCAGCTCGGCCGCGCTCTACGAGGTCGGGTTCAACCACTTCTTCCGGGGCAAGGCCGACGGAGGGTTCGGCGATCAGGTCTTCATCCAGGGTCATGCCTCGCCGGGCATTTACGCCCGGGCCTACCTGGAAGGTCGCCTGACCGAGACGCAGCTCGACAATTTCCGGCACGAGGTCGCCGGTAACGGCCTACCCAGCTATCCCCATCCCCGCGCCCTGCCGGAGTTCTGGGAATACCCCACCGTCTCCATGGGGCTGGGCCCGATCACGGCCATCTACCAGGCCCACGTGAACCGCTATCTCAACCTCCGCCACCTGGTCGACACCAGCGCCAGCCGGGTGTGGTGCTTCGTGGGCGACGGCGAAATGGACGAGCCCGAGTCGATCGGGGCCCTGGGCGTCGCCGGGCGGGAACATCTCGACAACCTCATCTTCGTCGTGAACTGCAACCTGCAGCGCCTCGACGGGCCGGTGCGGGGCAACGGCAAGATCATCCAGGAGCTCGAGGCGGTCTTCCGGGGTGCCGGCTGGAACGTCATCAAGGTGATCTGGGGCTCGCGCTGGGATGCCCTGCTCGCCCGCGACGTCGACGGGGTCCTGCTGGACCGCATGAACACCACCCTCGACGGTGAGTACCAGAAGCTCTCGGTCGAATCCGGCGCCTACATCCGGGAGCATTTCTTCGGTCCCGACCCGCGGCTGCGTCGCATGGTCGATGACCTGACGGATGACGAGCTGGTATCGCTACCCCGTGGTGGGCACGATTACCGGAAGCTCTACGCCGCCTACAAGTTGGCCACTGAACAACGCGGCGCCCCCACCGTGATCCTGGCCAAGACCATCAAGGGTTGGACGCTGGGCCCCGAAATCGAGTCGCGCAACGCCACCCACCAGATCAAGAAGATGACGCGGGCTCAGCTCAAGGCCCTGCGCGACCGCCTCTACCTGACCGACGACATCCCGGACTCGGCACTGGAGGGTGACCCGCCCTACGTCCGACCGGCCGAGGGCTCCGACGCCATGGAGTACCTGCGGGCCCGCGGGCGGGTCCAGGCCGGCCCGGTGCCGACGCGCCTGGTGCGGCCGAGCCGCCCCCTCTTGCCCGACGCCAAGGTCTTCGAGGAGTTCGCCTCCGGGTCGGGCACCCAATCGGTGTCGACCACCATGGTGTTCGCCCGGCTCCTGCGCAATCTGGTCCGAGATCCCGCGATGGGTCAGTTCGTGGCCCCGATCGTCTCGGACGAGGCTCGCACGTTCGGCCTGGAGCCGATAATCGCCGAAGCGAAGATCTACGCGCCCGAGGGGCAGCACTACATCCCTGTCGACGCCGACCTTCCGCTGCACTACGCCGAGAGCACGTCGGGCCAGGTCCTCCAGGAAGGCATCACCGAAGCGGGCGCCCTGGCCGCGTTCACCGCGCTGGCGACGGCCTACGCCTCCTGGGGGCAGCCGATGCTCCCCGTCTTCCTCTTCTATTCCATGTTCGGCTTCCAGCGGGTGGGCGACCTGACCTGGGCCCTGGGCGACATCCGGGGGCGCGGCATCCTGGCCGGTTGCACCGCCGGCCGCACCACCCTGCAGGGCGAGGGGCTCCAGCACGATGACGGCCACTCGCCGCTCTTGGCCTCGGTCAACCCGGCCGCCATGATTTACGACGCCTCCTTCGCCTACGAGGTGGCCGCCATCATGTCCGACGCCATCACCCGGATCCTCGGGCCGGAGCCCGAGGATCGCTTCTGGTACCTGACCCTCTACAACGAGACCTACCCGATGCCGGCCCTTCCCGAGGGCGAGGTCGGGGCCGCGATCACCCGGGGCATCGTCGAAGGTATCTACCGCTACTCGGCGGCCCCGGAGATCGACGGAGAGCTGCGCACCTCGTTGTGCTTCTCGGGTCCGATGTGGAGCGTGGCCCAGCGGGCCCAGGAGATGTTGGCGGAGAAGTGGGGCGTCGCGGCGGACACCTGGGCTGTGACCTCCTGGAGCGCGCTGCGCAACGACGCCCTCGAGGCCGAGCGATGGAACCGGCTGCACCCGACGCAGACTCCACGCCGGGCCCTGGTGACCCAGGCGCTCGGGTCGGGTCCCGATCCCGTGGTCGCCATCACGGACTATGTCCGCGCCGTTCCCGATCAGGTATCCCGATTCGTCGAGCGTCCTTACCTCTCACTGGGCACCGACGGCTTCGGCCGCTCCGACGCCCGAGAGGCCTTGCGGGGTCACTTCGAAGTCGACCTGGCACATCTGCTAATCGCTGTCTTGAGCCAGCTGGCCCGCGCCGGGCGGTTGGAGCCTTCGGTGGTCGAGGACGCCATCACCGATTTCGGCGTCGATGTGGCGAGGGTCTCGCCCTTCGCCGTTTAGGAAGGAGCGCTGAGGTGACCGGCGAACCCCGCCAGCGCCTCCTCGGCTCCCGGCGGCACCCGCGCCACCAGCCAACGATCGCCGGCCAGGAGCTCGATGGCGAACTCGAAGAAGCCGCAACACTCTTTCTCCCGTTGGCTCAAGGACGCCGCGGCCAGCAGGACCTCGTCGGAATCCTCGAGGTGAAAACGGGCCATCGTTCCCTGCACCTCGACGCCGGTGACGGCGGTGCGGGCGAAGTCCTCCCACTCGGCCACCCGGTCGGTCTGTTCGCCAGGGCCGAGGGTGCAGGCGATAGGGATGCGGGCGCCCACCTCCATCAGTTCAACCCCCCGCCATCAGGACGTCGCGCGAGACCTGCATCTGGCCCAGGTGCTGTAAGAGCTCCTCGAGGATGTGCAGCAGCACCGCTCCTCTGGTCCGCTCGTACGGCCTTCCGTAGTCGTCCGGACCGAGGACATCGGGTGGGGGCGACATGGAATCCACCCTACCGATGTCCACCGCCAGCTGGGCCCGCGCGGCCACCGTGCGCTGCACCAGGTCCTCCACCCTTCCCTCAGCCACGAATTCCGCCTCACGGTCCCGATGGATGGTCCGCCCGCCCACCATGAACCCGCCCCAGAACGCCATCACCCCGAGGCAGTGGGTCAGGATGGCGAAGGGCGAGTTCGCCCCTTCCAACCTGGGACGCCGGTTCGCCTGGGCCTCGCCCAGGTGGCGGACGATCGCCATCATCTCGTCCAAAGCCAGGTCCACGAACCAGAGAAAGTCGTCGCCCGAGACCGCGACCACTGTGTCATCGCCAGCCAGTCCGTCGTCGGGGGGCGGCTCGGGCGGCTTCATCGCTGGCAGGGCCTGGTGGCTAGTGCGCGACCCAGGCGTCTGGGTCGGCGGTCATCTTCTTCACGTGGGCCGGCAGGTTCCCGGCGATCACGTCGGCCAGCGTGACCTTCTCCAGTACGGACCGCAGGCTGGCCCGCAC
Organism: Acidimicrobiales bacterium; assembly: GCA_036502025.1. Classification (GTDB taxonomy): domain Bacteria; phylum Actinomycetota; class Acidimicrobiia; order Acidimicrobiales; family RAAP-2; genus Bog-473. The sequence goes on from DASXZJ010000141.1 coordinate 77,172, forward strand.
GGCGACCCACACGGCCTGGAGGTGCTCAGCCGCCCCGTCGTAGCTGGTCACTTCCGGCCGGAAGCCCCGCACCTCGGCCAGCGGGCCGTCCAGGGCGCGGATGACGTCGGCGATGGTGATCTGGTTGGCCGGCCGGGCCAGGCGGTACCCGCCCTCGGCGCCGCGCTGGCTGGCCACGATGCCCGACCGCCGTAGATCGGCCAGGATCGCCCCCAGGAAGCGTGGCGGCAGTCCCTGGTCCCCGGCCAGGTACTCGGCGGTCTGCGGTGCGCCGGCGGCAGCCAGGGCGAGCAGGGCGCGAATGCCGTAGTCGACCTTGGCCGGGATGTGCATGGCGAGATTCTGCCCCGGCTGCCACCAGTCGGCACATTCAACCGGCCACGGGCGGCGTGGAAAGATTCACCCATGGCAAAAGTGGCACTCCACCTGACCGGTGACAAGGAAGCGGACTCGGTCATCAGCACGGACCCGTTGGCGCTCCTCATCGGCATGGTGCTCGACCAGCAGGTCACGATGGAGAAGGCGTTCTGGGCGCCCTCTGAGCTGGCCCGCCGGCTGGGCGGCTCGCTCAGTCCGGTCGCCATCGCCGCCCTGGACCCCGACACACTGGTGACGATCTTCAAGGAGCGGCCCGCCCTGCACCGGTTCCCCGGCTCCATGGCCGGCCGGGTCCAGGCGGTCTGCCGCATCGTGGCCGAGGAGTACGGCGGGAGGGCGGACGCCATCTGGAAGGGGGCGCCCGACGGCGAGGCGCTGATCACACGGCTGACGGCCCTCCCCGGCTTCGGCGCGCAGAAGGCACGGATCTTCGGCGCCCTGTTGGGCAAGCAGCTCGGTGTGCAGCCCCAGGGTTGGCGTGCGGCCACCGCCCCCTTCGGCCAGGAGAACTCCTTCATGTCCGTCGCCGACATCTCGGACGCCGAGAGCCTGGAGAAGGTGCGGTCCCACAAGAAGGCCATGAAGGCGAAGGCACGCGCCGAAGCGTGACCCCACCCCGCGCCATCGCGGAGTGCCGCCTCTACCTGTGCACGCCCGATCGGCCGGATCTGGCCGAGTTCGTGTCGGCCTGCCTGGCCGGAGGCGTGGATATCGTGCAACTACGCGACAAAGAGCTCGACGCCCGGGCGCTCATCGAGCGAGCGGGCCTGCTGGGCGATCTCTGCCGCCGGCACGGCGTGCCCTTCATCCTCAACGACCGCCCCGACCTGGCCCTCGAGGTCGGGGCGGACGGGGTTCACGTCGGGCAGGGCGACGCGCCGGTGGCATTGGCCCGGCGCATCCTCGGCCCCGATGCCTTCGTCGGCCTCTCGACCCACACTCCTGAGGACCTCGCCGAGGCGCTCGACCACGCCGCTGCGCCCGCCGTCTCCTACATCTCGGCCGGCCCGGTTGAGGCCACCCCCACCAAACCCGGCCGACCCGGCACGGGGCTCGAGTACCTGCAACTGGCCACCGCGCGCGCCGCGTGGCCGGTCTTCGTCACCGGCGGCGTGACACCCGAGAAGATCCCCGCGCTGGCCGCAGCCGGCGCCCGGCATTTCGTTGTGGTCCGCTACCTGACGGAGGCCGAGGATCCCGAGGGCGCCGCCCGCGCGTTGCGGGCCGCCATTGACCACGAGGTGGCTACGTGCAAAGAACGAGGGTGATCATCTTTTGTGCGGTGGACGCCGACATGGGACCCAACCAGTTGGTGCCGATGGATGTTGCGACCTTGAACCAGTAGCTACCCAGGCCGAGACCGCTCTGGGTGTAGCTCAGCGTGGTCACGCCGGACGCCACCACGCTGAAGCCCGACGTCGATGACGTCGTCGATTGGTACACGGTGTAGGCGCTGGCATGGGCCACTGCTCCCCAGGTGACCTTGATGCCTCCGATCAGTCCGGTGCAGGCGGCGGTCGGGCTGGGAGGCGCGGGAAGCGCTTGCGCCGCTGCTTCGGCTGCGCTGCCCGAGACCAGCCCCGAATTCCAGTTCGAGGCCGCCGCGGCGGGTGCGCTGATACCCCATGCGAGCACGCACGACGAAACGGCGGCCAGGGCAGATGCGCCGAAGCTACGGACCGTCCATCGAGCCGGCGCCCTCAAGGGCGATCAGCTGGTCCAGCTGTCGGTGACCGGGCCGGTCGTCGCCGTGGCGGCACCACCAGTAGCCGTCACACCGGTCAGCGATGGCATGGAGAAGTAGGTATTGGCGCAGGCGGCCGGCGCGGCCAGCGTCATGCTGGCGTCGTTGGTGAAGGTCACCACCAGTGAACTACTCGCCCCCACGGTCAGCGGGGTGCTCAGGGTGTGCGAAGAGCCACTCGTGCCTGAGGAGAAATTCCAGATGACGTCACTCGGCGTGGTGGCGACGCATCCGGTTTGCAAGGTGCCCGAGGTGACGTTGGACGTGGTGTAGCCGTTGCCATACGTCAAGTTCGTCGGCAACTGCACCGCCGTGACCGTTACCGGAAAGGTGTTGGGATTGGCGATCGTGACCACCACGTCCCCGTTGCCCCCTGGAAAGAGCTGATTGGTCGCCGCCGGAGAGGCGATGGCCGTGACGGTGAGGTTCGAGATCGTCGCCGACTGGCCCTCACCCGAGGAGCCGGCGTCCAGGCCGACGATCCAATTGGTGGCCGCGTAAGCACCGGTGCCGGCCAGCAGGACGCCGAGAACAATAGCGATGCGCCTGGCCCGACGCGGGTACTTGGCGTCGCCACCCCCTTCTTTCCATGCGGAACTGCCTTCGATGCTGCCGTGGTGAAGCCTCACTGCGTTCTCCCTAGAGGTCGGCGGTGCGTGTGCGCCACGCACTTTGCCCACCCATGACCGTAGGCAAGGCAGGTTTCGCCCAGGGGGCACTAAGGATGCAGTCCGGTTGCCCTGAGCAAGGCGCCGTTAGCGCCGCCGCTCGAGCCACCCGACGAGGAGGGCGATGACCCGCGGATCGGCCCGGAGCCAGTGGCCGGCGCCGTAGACGACACGGAGGTCGGCCGGTCCGGTAGCCGCGTCGGCCAGGACGCGGGCGTC
>DASXZJ010000142.1:0-4196 GCA_036502025.1 Acidimicrobiales bacterium
AATTCGTGGGTCCCACGATGCCCGTTGAGCGGTAACAGGTGGGTAACAGCGTTACGGCCCCGTTACCGCGCTCGTCGTAGAACGCCTCCCATCGACGAACGCCGCCCCAGAGGAGGTCGCAACGACATGGAACACGGACCATATGAGACCCCAACCGGCCCTCCAATGGGGCGGCGATGCAGACGGCTACAGGTATCGGGCCTCCTCGCCGCAGTGCTTGTCGGCTTGGCCGTCGCCCTCGCCGCCTGTGGCCGTAGCTCCGACCCGAGCTCAGCCCCGTCCACGTCGACCTCCGCATCCGGTGGGTCGTCGGGCTCCCCGAGCTCCTCGCAGAGCGGTTCGGTCGCTTTTGCCCAATGCGTCCGCGCGCACGGGGTGCCGGACTTCCCCGACCCTCAGAACGGGCACTTCCTCATCAGCGGCAGCGACGAGAGCAACCCGAACTTCCAGTCCGCGGTCCAAAGCTGCCAGCACCTGCTGCCTGGCGGGTCAGCCACCAACGGCGGCGGAGGATCAAATAGCTCGGCCGAGCTGGCGTTCGCCCACTGCATGCAGACGCATGGAGTGCCGAACTTTCCCGACCCGTCCAGCAGCGGCGCGCTGCAGGTTCCCCAGGGTGTCGACTCGAACTCCCCGCAGTTCCAATCGGCGTTCCACGCGTGCAACTCCCTGCTGCCTAATAACGGCTCCGGCCTCGGAGGCTGAACCTTGAGCGGCACCCTCTCCGAGACGACGGCCGAAGTTCCTTCCGTAGCGGTGCGTCAGTGCAGTCATCGACCCGGGCGACGCCGCAGCGTCATCGCCAGCGGCGTGGTCGTTGCGCTGGCCGGGATCGCGACGGGGCTGTGGATCACTGATCCCTTGGCCGGCCCGAAAGCCGCTGCGCCGATCGCGTCCGATCCGACGTCGGTTGGTACGGTCACTCGTCAGTCGCTTTCGTCGCAGACCCAGGTGGACGCCACGTTGGGCTACAGCGGCACCTACACCGTCGTCGTCCCCTCAGCTGGAGCTGCCTCTCAAGGCGGCCCCAGCCCGGGAGGCAGCGGGGGTCAGCAGGCGTCAGGCACCTTCACCGCCTTGCCATCGCTCAGCCAGGTCGTCAGCCAGGGACAGCCGCTGTACTCGGTGAGCCTCACCCCGGTCGTACTTCTGTACGGATCAACCCCGGCCTCGCGGACGCTGTCGGAATGGCTGACCGGTGCCGACGTCCAGCAACTCAACGCGGATTTGGTCGCGCTCGGTGACGCTTCGAAGACTGACCTCGACCCGAGCTCGGAATACTTCTCCGCGGCCACAGCGGCCGGGGTCGAAAAGCTCCAATCCGACCTTGGGGTCACCCAGACGGGCATCCTGACTCTCGGCCAGGTGGTCTTTCTGCCAACCGCCGCCAGAGTGACCAGCGTCTCGGCCACGCTCAGCGCTCCAGCCCAGCCAGGCTCGACCGTCGTGCAAGCCACCTCCACCACACGTGCGGTGATCGCCCAGCTCGATGCCAACCAGCAGTCCGAAGTCAACGTCGGCGACAAGGTGACGATCACCCTCCCAAACAACCAGACGACCCCTGGTGTGGTGAACAAGGTCGGCACGGTGGCGACTACACCCTCCTCGGCAGGATCAAGCAGCGCTGCGTCATCGGGGAGTGGATCGTCGGGCGGCTCGGGCGGCACGCCGACCATTGAGGTCGACATCACCCCCAGCGATCCGGCAGCGACGGGAGCCCTCGACCAGGCCCCAGTGACCGTCACCATCACGACCGCCACCGTGAGCGACGCTCTCGTCGTCCCCGTGGATGCGCTACTCGCTCTCTCGGCTGGCCGCTTCGCCGTAGAAGTCGTCGGCATCGCTGGTGTCCATCATCTAGTGCCCGTAACGCTTGGCTTGTTTGACGACGCCGAGGGGTTAGTCCAAGTTGTCGCCCCAGAGTTGTCGGCTGGCGACCGTGTGGTGGTACCGAAGCTATGACCTCGGTGACCGGGCCCGGCGCCACCGCGACGGGCTCACATCACCCAGAGCGAACCCCCTGTGGCGGCAAGGGCGTTGCTCCGGTGCTTCAGCTCGACCAGGTGACCAAGGTGTACCCGACAGTTCCGCCTGTCCAGGCGCTTCGAGGAGTGAGCCTCACGGTGCGGCGCGGTGAACTCGTCGGCATCGTCGGACCCTCAGGATCGGGCAAGACCACTTTACTGCACCTCATGGGCACTCTCGATCGCCCCAGTTCGGGGACAGTGCGCCTCACCGGTCTCGACGTCGCAGAGATGGCCGACGCCGATCTCGCCGCGTTGCGCGCCACCAGGATCGGTTTCGTGTTCCAGCAGTTCTTCCTGGCCGAACACCAGACCATCCTCGACAACGTGGCCGACGGACTCCTCTATGCCGGTGTCCGCCAGGCCGAACGTCGCGAGCGGGCCTGCGAAGCGCTCGACCTCGTCGACCTCGGTTCTCGCCTTTGGTCACGACCGACGCAGTTGTCCGGTGGACAACGCCAACGCGTGGCCATTGCCCGAGCCCTCGTTGGTGAGCCGGCCATAGTCCTGGCGGACGAGCCCACGGGCAACCTCGACCAGGCTACCGGCCAGGCCATCTTGTCCCTGCTTGCCCAGCTCCACGAGCGAGGCGTCACCATTCTCCTCATTACTCACGACCGCGCTATCGCCGAGCGCATGCCTCGCCGGGTGGAGATGCTCGACGGGCGGATCGTCCATGACACCACGACGGCGACATCCCAGACACCACAAACGCTCAACGGCACCGCCCTGAGCTGCTACGCAGACCAGACCCCCTCCTGGCGGCGAGTGATGACTGCTGCACCAGTCATCACTCGCAGAAAACTGCGACCAGCAGACCTCGGCCGGCTGGCCTCGGTTGGCTTGCGCACCCGCAGACTCAGGGCCGGCATGTCAGCACTCGGTATTGCCATCGGAGTAGCGGCCATCGTCGCCGTCCTGGGCCTGTCCTCATCCTCCCAAGCGGGCCTCCTGGCCGAGATCGACCAACTCGGCACCAACATGCTCACCGTCCAAAACGGTCAGACGCTCTTTGGCCAACCCGCTGAACTGCCCAAGACCGCACCGGCCATGATCGGGCGTATCTCCGGGGTCACCGCGGTCCAAGACACCGCGTATGTCCCCAACGTCGACGTCTTCCGCAGCCAACTCATCCCCTCCATCGACACCAACGCCCTCAGCGTCCAAGCAGCCAGTCTTGGCCTGCTCCACGCCACCGGAGACACCCTCGCGCACGGCAGCTTCCTCAACGCCGCCACCGCCACCGAGCCCGTCGCTGTGCTGGGTGCCCTCGCCGCGCAACGGCTCGGGATCGACCGCGTCTTCCCCGGCGAGCGCATATGGGTCGGCGGCCAATGGTTCTACGTGGCCGGAATCCTCAACCCGGTCGTCCTCGCGCCCGACATTGACACCTCCGTCCTCGTCGGCTTTCCAGCGACCGAGACCTACCTCGGCTCGGACGGTCACCCCTCCACCGTCTACGTGCGGGCGCAGACCGACAGCGTCGACTCCGTCCAGGCGCTCCTTGCATCTACCGCCAATCCGGAGACTCCGAGCCAGGTCAACGTGAGCCAACCATCCCAAGCCCTCGTGGCCCGCGCCGATGCACAAAGCGCCCTCAACGACCTCTTCCTCGGTCTCGGTGCCGTAGCCCTGCTCGTCGGTGCGGTCGGCGTCGCCAACATCATGATCATCTCCGTCCTCGAACGGCGCTCGGAGATCGGGCTGCGGCGGGCCCTTGGCGCCACCAAAGGCCACGTCCGGGTCCAGTTCCTCTCTGAAGCGATCCTCCTCGCCGCAGTTGGCGGCGCAGTCGGAGTAGTCCTCGGGGCCCTCGCCACCGCCGTCTACGCCCACACCAAGGGCTGGGCCACGGTCATCCCCACCGAAGCCTGGGTCGGCGGCTTCGCCGCCACCCTCATCATCGGCGCCGTTGCCGGCCTCCTCCCCGCCCTACGCGCCGCCCGTATGTCACCCACCCAAGCCCTGTGGACTGTATGAAACCCGGCACATCGATTCATTGAGATGTTGGCTGTGCGGAGTACCAGTGAAGTCTTGGCTGTACTTGCCGACGTCATCGCCGCTACCAGGGCATCGACGAGGCCTCGACGGTGTCTCTCATAAAGTGCTCGCGTCCGTCCAGCGGCTCGGGGGGAAGGTGCTTGCACAGGCCGAATTGAGTGTCGATGACAT
>DASXZJ010000143.1:0-5968 GCA_036502025.1 Acidimicrobiales bacterium
CGGGTATCCGCTCGTACAGGGCGCCGTGCACGAGGAGGTTGTAGACGCGCAGCGTCTCGGTCCCCTCGAACTCGTTGGACGCCGGCTCGATACCCAGGCCCCGGACGAGCCGGCCGAGATCGTCGACCAGGGCGTCGATGAGGTCGGCCTCGATGGCGTCCTCCACGATCGTGTAGCCCACCTCGGCGATACGCTCCGCGTGGCCCGAGGCGGTGGCGGCGTCCATGGTCCCTCCCAGGTGCAGACCCTGCTCAAGCTACTACGGGGGGTTGTCGGGGGCCCGACCGGGGGCCGCCTGGGTGGTATCGTCATCGGTCCGGGCCGTTGGCGCAGTTGGTAGCGCGCTTGCATGACGCGCAAGAGGTCAGAGGTTCGAGTCCTCTACGGCCCACCAGGTCAGAGGGTGTCTTCGGGGGGGCAAGCGGGGAGCGAACGAAGGGTTGGGAGCCAAAGTCGTGCCAAAGTCTCGGGCACGTAGGTGGAGAACGACCGCGCCTCCGGTTGCGGAGCTAGCAGAGGCACTCCTCACGGGTTTTGCCGCCTACCTCGCGTCGTACTTGGTCACTCTCCACCCGGAGAGCGAAGCCGTCCTTCGGGAGATGATCGCTCAGGTCCCCGTACCTGGACGGCATCCGATCGGGCTCATGCCGCGTAAGGATGGGTGGCCGGCTGCGTTTGAGCTCCCTCACTTTCTGCGAGAGGCCCAGGAGCGCGAGAATTTCCGGGACGACTACGAACGAGCCTGGCTCGTGGGTGCGCTACTGACGCTGAACGACCGGCTGGAGGTCGAGGGGCACTTCGACAAGGCACCTGTGATCGAACTAGTCCGGCACCTACGCAACGGGGTCGCCCACGGCAACCGCTTCTATCTCCGGGGAGACGAGCCGAAGCTGCCGGCACATCTGAGGGGGGACTTTCGGATCACCAAGGTGCTGAACGGGCAGCCGGTGTTGTTCGACTTCATGGAGTCGGGCGACGTGTTCGTGGCGTTGATCGCGGTCAGGGACCACCTGCGCGACCTTGCGAGCCGCCCGCTGCCCTAGTTGGGAGCCACCTCCAGCGCCGAAGCGATGGCCTCTCCCGCCTCCGTGCCGTGGACCTTCCGCTGGTCCTGCGCGTAGACCCCCGTCGCCGAGCGCGCAAACAAGGTCAGACACGAGTACGTAGGCCAAGCCCAGCCGAAGACGGCCAGGTCTCGACGACGCATCGGTCTCCACCCCTGCTTGTCGCCGCCCTTGTCCGCCACCGGGAGGACATGAGCTCCTGGGTCTCTATGACGTCGAGGGGTTCGTCTTCTGTACCCGGAACGGGACGCCGTTTCTGCTCAAGAACCTCCGCCGGTACTTTCGTCAGCTCTGCGAGCGGGCGGGTCTCGGCCGGGACTGGACGACGTACGAGCTCCGGCACTCGTTCGTGTCGCTCGTGGCCGACCAGCTCGATGACCTGGTCAAGGTCGCCGACCTCGCCGGCCACGTCGACACCCGCACGACCGGGGGTCGCAGCGGTGACGAAGTCGGGACCCTGGGCGGCGAGATCAACGAAGCATCCGCCTCTGACATTGCTCCGAGAGGCCGGGAGAGCTATCTGACCCGCCTCGGGGCCGTAGGCGGCTATGTAGAGGAGGTCGGGATGGGCCGCGGCGGCCGCCGACACAGTGGCTGTGAAGTCGGGCTGTCCTTCGGTGATCGACTGGAAGCTCACCGCCGGGTGACCGGCGGCAGCCAACAGGTCCCGCAGCTGGCCGGCGATCCCCGCCGTATAGGTCGACGTGTCGTAGAGATCATGGCCACCCGGCTGGCGTGGAGCACCTGGGTGATCTCTCGTGCCTCGACCGGTGCCACCTGGACGTCCATCGGCTGGTCGGTGACACCGTAGCCCTGGGTGGGGCTCGCGCTCGTGAGGCGGAGGATCGAGACGCCACCCGATCGGTAGATCGGCAGGCTTTTCAGCCCCACCGAGGAATTGAATGGGCCGACGACGCCGAAGGCGTGCTGGGCCACCATCTGCTGGGCGACGGTGACCCCCTTGGCGGCCGACGCCTGGTCATCGGCCCGAAGCAGCCGCAGCTTCACGCCGCCGACTCCCCCGCCGCGTTCACCTGATTGACTGCGAGCTCGGCTCCATTAGACATGTCGATCCCGGTTGACGACTGCGACCCGCTCATCGGACCTTGCACTGCAATGAGCCCTGCGCTGGGCGATCCTGTTCCGGAGCTCGAGGATGAACAGCCAGCCGCGATGACCGCCGAGGTAGCAACAGCTATGACGGACGCGACACGGATCCGGCTGCAGTTGAGAGTCACGTGGCCGCCTCCCGCATCGAGTCATGGTGGCAGTAGCCAACCATCCTTGTTGAGTATCCCTGGCTGCGATCCAGCGCCGTGTCGATCGGGTTTCTGAAACCGGGCCCTTATCGGGAGATGACAGCGGCGACCCCCGCCATCACTGCTCAATGCCCTAACGAGAATGGCTCAGAGCACCACCCCGTCTTATTGCTCTACGGTGTCCTTGCCCGTGTTGTCGAGCCCGTGTTTGGAGATAACCTTCGTTCCTGCCCGTAGCTGGGACCTGTTTGGGCGGTGAGAAGAGCCCAGTTTGGCAGCAAGCAGCAGACGACTCAGAAAGGGGGGCGTCGTGCCCACGTACCTGTTCCGCTCCAGCCACACTCCTGAGGGCGCCAAGGGTCTGCGAAAGGAAGGCGGCACCAGCCGACGGGCCGCGTCCGAGCAGGCTGTGGCGAGCGTGGGGGGAAAGCTGGAAGCCTTCTACTACGCCTTCGGCGGTACCGATGTGTTCATCATCGCTGACCTGCCGGACAACGTCGCAGCCGCTTCGTTGAGCCTCGCGGTCGCGGCGACGGGCTCGATCAATGCCGAGACGGTCGTGCTCCTCACTCCCGAGGAGATCGACGAGGCAACGAAGAAGAGCGCGGCGTACCGACCTCCTGGCGGGTAGAGCACCAGGACAACTGCCGTCCTCCATCCAATCTGAGCAACGCTGTGGGCGCGAGCGTCGTGTCCGACCTGGGTCAGAGCGCTCCAGGGCGGCGACCGCACGCCGCCATGGTGACCGGGGACAACATGCTCACGCTGTCGCGATCGAACAGCTCGACGGCCCGGTCGATCTCGTCGGCCGTGACCGCTCCCGCCCTGATCATCCCTTCGGTGAACTGGGCGAGGGTGAGCTGCCAGAGCTGTCCTCCAGGCTGGCCCCGCGCCAGATCGAAACATGGCCCGCACAGCCGAGGTCGACCACACCGGCATCAGTAAGGGCGCCCTCCAGGCGGCGGCCGTAGAACAGGTTGAGGGTGTGCTCAGAGCTCAAGAGCGCGTTGTGGGCGGCGATGATTCGAGCCATGAGCGCCTGCGGCTGAGGGTCCATGCCGGGGCTGGGCACAGCCGAGACGAAGTCCAACTCCTCGGCGAGCAGCCATCCACCAGGCCTGAGGGCCTGAACGATCCGCTCGAGCACGGCCTGGGGCTCGGGCAACCAGGCCAACACGAGCCGGAGATGGACGAGGTCGAACTCGGCCTCCGGTAGCTGATTGTGGATCACGCCGCGCACGCGCACGTCGAGGTTGCGATGAGCCAAATGTGCCAAATGGGTGTGTCCAGATCGGTGGCGACTACCGTTCCGCCGGACTCAACCCGCCGGCACATCCGCGAGGCGAGCGAGCCGCCACCAGCTCCGACCTCCAGGCAGCGCAAGCCGGCGCGGACGCCACGGGCGTCACATGGCGTGACGAGCTGATACTGCGCCCAGCCCGACAGGGCGCCTGACCAGCGTCGATGTCCCATGACAGCACCGCCTGTCACCACCACCCATGCTTGACGGGCTAGCGGCGAAGATTAGACCGCCTCCTCCCATGAGCTGCCCTCCTTGCCGTCTCCGCGATCACCTCTGGGTCGTGGCGGGCTTGGCGGGGGTCATCGGGCCAGGTTTCGACGACCGTGCTGGCCCAGCGGGCCCAGTCGAGCACGAGCAGATAGAAGTCAGTGAGAAACCTGCTTGTGAGCTGAAGCTCAGGTAGGCGCTTAGGGAATGGACCTTCTCCTTCTGCGTAGCGCACGCCGATGGCGAGGCTCTCGGCGGACCGTGCCTCCGCCCATGCTTGAGCGGCCTCAAGCGTTCCGAGCGCGTCGGTCTTGGTGCCGTTCTCGGCGAAGAACACTTTGAGCAGCTGCTCGAACTCGAGTACTGGTCCCTCGCCGGGCTCCTGCAGCCAGCGGGCCAGCGCTCGTCTTCCCTGCGCGGTAATGGCGTACACGGTGCGGGTGCGCTGGCCATGCTGCTCGGTGGAGGAGCGAGCCAGGCCATGGGCGAGCAGCTTCTTCGGCTCCTCGTAGAGCTTGCTGACCGCTCGCGGCCACATGCGGCTTAGGGAACGATCCATCTGCTGGGTGAGCTCGTAGCTGCTCCAGGTCTTGATGGACAGCAGCCCGAGCACGGCGTAGGAGGTGGTTGTCAGCGAGCCTCTTGACAAGATACTCCCCTTGGAAGTAGACCATACTACCTAAGGGAGTATAGGGGCGGGCGGAGGTCGATGACAAAGGCGACGGCTTTGGCAGTGGACCCGACCAACACCGAGCAGGCCCAGGCCTGGGACGGGGACGGGGACGAAGGCGCCTACTGGGCCGAGAATGCGGAGCTGTTCGACAGGGCCCTCGCCGCCTACCACGAGCGGTTCCTGGCCGCGGCTGGAATCGGACGCGCTGACCGGGTGCTCGACATTGGCTGCGGCACCGGCCAGACCACGCGTGATGCCGCCCGGACGGCCCCAGACGGCACGGCGGTCGGCGTGGATCTCTCGGGCCGGATGATCGAGCTCGCCGGCCCGCTCGCCGCCGAGCAGGGGATCGCTAACGTCCGCTTCGAGCAGGCCGACGCCCAGATCCATCCCTTCCCGGAGCGGTCGTTCGACGTGGGGATCTCCCGCACCGGCACCATGTTCTTCGGCGACCCGACCGCGGCGTTCGCAAACATCGCCCGGGCCATCCGAACCGGCGGCCGGCTGACCATGCTGGTCTGGCAAGGTCCCGAACCCAACGAGTGGATCCGAGAGCTGAGCGGGGCCGTGGCCGCGGGACGCGATCTGCCAGCCCCACCGATCGGTGCTCCGGGACCGTTCGCCCAGGCCGACCCCGACGCCGTCCGAGCCGTTTTGGCTGCTGCCGGCTTTGCAGATGTCGAGCTCGAAGGTCTGCGACAGCCGATCTGGTTCGGCTCGAACGCCGAGGACGCCTACGCCTTTGTGGTCGGCCTCATGGCGTGGATGCTCCAAGGCCTCAATGACGCCGGACGAGCCCAGGCGCTCGCCAACCTGCTCGCCACTCTGAGCGCGCACGATACCGGCCACGGCGTCTTCTACGAGTCGGCCGCCTGGCTTGCAAGAGCGACCCGATGAGCTATTTTGCCGTCACCCGCGAGGCCGGACCTGGCTGGACCGCCGGGAAGGGTGCCTTCGATCAGCCCGGCGCCAACGACCACGCCACGTTCATGAACGCCCTCGCCGAGGAGGGTCTCGTCCTCTTCGCAGGGCCCCTCGCCGGCAGCGAACACGGGCGCATCCGCGTGCTTCTCGTCGTCCAGGCTGGGAGCGAGGCGGAGATCCACCAGCGCCTGGCTGACGATGCGTGGCTGAAAACCCAACGTCTGGTGACGACGAGCGTCGAGCCTTGGGCCATTCTTGTCGGTGGCGACCGGCTTGCGTCGGTCGCAGAGCACTGAGTCGAGGACGATCGGCCCGACCGGTCAGCCCTTGACGTAAAGAAACATTTGCGACGTGGCACGAGGTGGTGGTTGATCCTCAGCCGCCCTGCATCTGCTGGATGTTCTTCATCATGGCCGCCTCGGTCACTCGAAGCTCGTCCGTCGGGCTGAACTGGACGACCTCGATGCCCGCTTCGGCAGTAGGGATGTCGCCGGGGGGGATGGTGCTCCGGTATCAGTGCACCGCACGGGACGGGGCT
>DASXZJ010000144.1:0-133850 GCA_036502025.1 Acidimicrobiales bacterium
AGGTACAAGACCCCGCGGCGGCCAGAGAAAGCTGGTTCCGTCTACTACCAGGGACGAGCCAGAGGTATCGCCTGAGGGTTCACTTGTCCCAGAAAATCTGACACATCACATGAGTGGGCGCTAGAGGACTCGAACCTCCGACCTCAGCCGTGTGAAGGCTGCGCTCTAACCAGCTGAGCTAAGCGCCCGGGACGACGTCGTCCTGCGGGTCCATAACCCTACCGCCTGGCCGAAAGGCGCTGGTCGGAGGCCTGCCGTCTCCGCCGAGTCGCCAGGTGCGGGTCCGGCGTGGCGCTCCCGACGCCGTCCGTGGCCCGGGCGGCTGATTTTGGGGACCCCCGAGGCGAGAACTACCCTGAGGCGGTCATGGTGCCCTCCTCGAACGGTGATAGCAGCAAGCCTCCGAAGCTGAGCGCCCGCCTGTCCGAAACCTTCCTCCGCCCAGCCAAGCCCAGGAACGAGCCGCCAGCGGATCCCGAACCGGATCGAATCCTCAGCCCGAGCGAGCGCAAGGCCGCCATGGGCACCATCAATGCGGTGGAGGCCAAGTGGTCCAAGGGCGGCCTCATCCTCGCGGGGGCCCTGGCCATCTTCCTCCCCGTCTACGTGAGCGCGTCGCACACCACGGGGAAGGCGGCCAACAAGACCATCTCCTCCATCTCCGTCACCAACCAGGCGCTGCTGCTCGGCGGCGTGGTCCTCCTCTTCTGCCTGCTCGGGTTCATCGCGCTGCGGCGTCGCCGGCGCACCCTGTTGGTCTTCACCTTCTTCATCATCGGTTTTGCCTACACGCTGGTCTTCCCGCCGCTCGGCTTCGCCCTCATCCTGCTCGGTGGCTGGCTGATGCTGCGGGCCTACCGCATCCAGAAGTACGGCACGGCCAACGCCAAGATGGCGGCCCGGGAAGCGGCCACCCGCCCGCCGCGGCGCGAGCGCAAGGCGGCCGCCGCGGCGCCGCCCAAGCCGACCGGGTACAAGGCCCCGACCTCGAACAAGCGCTACACCCCCAAGGCGCCAACCCGCAAGAAGATCGCCAAGCCCTCCGAGTAGGCCGGGCCGGCCTGTCAGGCCCCCCGCTCGTCGGAGGGGATGACCAGGGCCGAGCGCAGCAGTTGCAGGACATCGGTGCGCCGCCGCACCAGCGAGCGCGCCGTCGGCTCCTCGCCCAGCGCGCGCAGGACCTCGACCTCGGTGACGATGCCGATCACGGTGGAGTAGATGGCGAGCAGGAGCAGACGTGGGTCATGCCGACGCATCGTGCCGGCGTCCATCTCAGCCTCCAAGAAAGCCGACGCCCGCTGCACCAATGGCTCAAGGGCCAACGTCATCTGCGTCGCGGCCGGCGGCCCCAACCTCGATACTTCCCGCAGCAACCCGAGCAGTTGCGGCTGTCGCGCCGCCAGCCGGAAGACCGAGCGCACCACCGCCACCACGCGGTCCCACCCCTCCCCCGCCCCGGCCAGCGCCGTCTCGAGCGCGGCCGACAGGTCGGCGGCGCTGCGGGCGATGACCGCTTCGAGCACGGCGTCCTTGGAGGGGAACCAGTAGAGGATGCTCTGCTTGGTCAGCTCGAGCGTCTTGGCCAGCGCGTCGAGCGAGGTCGCCTCGTAGCCCCGCCCCGCGAAGGAGGCCAGCGCCGCATCGAGGATGCGGTCGCTCGTGGCGACGGCGGCCGGCGGGGCACCGGCGGCGCTGGGCGTGGGCGTCGTGGGCACTTACCAAATGGTAGACAGATTCGGGCGCGGATGGTAGACAATTCCGATGGCCATCGGCCGGGACCTCTCGCACAAGCGCTTCTTCATCACCGGGGCCACGGGTTTTCTGGGCACTGCGCTGGTCGAACGCATCCTGCGCGGCATCCCCGACGCCGAGATCACGGTGCTGATCCGGCCCGGCCGGCGGACCGATGCGGCCGCCCGGCTGGCCCGTGAGGTCATCAAGAACGACTGCTTCGACCGCCTGCGGGGCGAGCTCGGCGAGGGGTTCGCCGGCGAGGTGGCCCGCCGGGTCCGCGCCGTGGCGGGCGACGTCGGGCAGGACGGCCTGGGGCTCGATAGCGACGGGCGCGCCGCCCTCGCCGCCGCCGACATCGTCATCCACTCGGCCGCCACCGTCTCCTTCGACGCCCCCCTGACCCAGGCCGTCGAGATCAACCTGCTCGGCCCCTCCCGCGTCGGCGAGGCCGTGGCCGCCTCGGGCTCGGGCGCCCACCTCATCGCCGTCTCCACCGCCTACGTCGCCAGCACGCACCAGGGCGAGGCCAAGGAGGAGCTGCTCACCGAGAACCGGTTCACCCTCGATGTGGACTGGGAGGAAGAGGTAACCGCCGCCCGTCGCCTGCGGGACGACCTGGCGGCGGAGTCACGCACGCCGGCCCGCCTCACCGCCTTCACCAAGAGCGCGCGGGCCGAGATCGGCGGGGCCGGCGAGCACCTGCTGGCCGCCCGGGCCGAGAAGGTCCGCGAGGAGTGGGTGCGCACCCAGCTCGTCGATGCCGGCACGGCGCGGGCGCACTCGTTGGGCTGGCCCGACGCCTACCCGTTCACCAAGGCCATGGGCGAGCGCGCCCTGGTGCAGCAGTGGGCCGACCGGGTGCCGATCACCTTCGTGCGGCCGTCGATCATCGAGTCGGCACTGGCCGAGCCGCGGCCCGGGTGGATCCGCGGCTTCCGCATGGCCGAGCCGATCATCGTGTCCTACGCCCGCGGCCTGCTGCGCGAGTTCCCGGGCGTGCCCGAGGGCATCATCGACGTCATCCCGGTCGACCTGGTGGTCGCCGCCATCCTGGCCGTGGCGGCGCACGGTCCCGAGCACCAGCCCGGCCACGGCCCGCCGTCGGTGTACCACGTGGCCTCGGGGGTGCGGAACCCGTTCCGCTACGGCCACCTGGTCGAGTTGACGCAGGACTTCTTCAGCCGCCATCCGCTCTACGACGACCGGGGCCAGCCGATCAACGTGCCCGAGTGGTCGTTCCCCGGCCGGGGACGCGTGCAGCGCCAACTGCGCCGGGCCGACCAGGCCATGACGGTGGTGGAGCGGCTGATCACCGCGCTGCCGGTGCGGGGAAAGCAGGCCGAGCTGGCGGCGCGGATCGAGGACCGGCACGCGCTGGCCAAGCGGGCGCTGGGCTACGTCGAGCTCTACGGCGCCTACACCGAGACCGACGCCCGCTACCGGGTCGACCGCCTCATCGCGCTGTGGGACACCTTCGATGCCGAGGACCACGAGGCGTTCTGCTTCGACCCCGGCGTGATCGACTGGGACTACTACGTGCACCAGATCCACCTGCCCTCGGTGCTCGAGCACACCCGGGTGCGCACCAAGGCCGGGAAGTCGGTGGTCGAGAAGCGCCCCGAGCGGGCCCGCAAGGCCATCCTCTCGCCCGACCGCCACCTGGCGGTGTTCGACCTGGAGCACACGCTGATGGCCTCCAACGTGGTCGACACCTACGCCTGGCTGGCCAGCCGCCACCTCTCGCCGGCCCGCCGGGCGCGGTTCGTGGCCGACCTCGTCCGCCAGGCGCCGTCGCTGCTGGCGCTCGACCGCCGCGACCGGGGTGACTTCCTGCGCTCCTTCTATCGTCGCTTCGAGGACGCGCCGCTGGCCCAGCTGCAGGCCGACTCGTGGGAGCTCTTCCACCAGCAACTGCTGACCAAGTCGTTCCCCGAGGGGTTCGCCCGCGTCCGGGCCCACCGGGCGCTCGGCCACCGCACCCTCCTGATCACCGGCGCGCTCGACTTCGTGATCGAACCGGTGCGCCCGCTCTTCGATGACATCGTGTGCGCCGCCATGGAGGAGCGCGGCGGGCGTCTCACCGGGCGCCTCACCACCCTCCCTCCCATCGGCGAGGCCCGGGCCCTGGTCCTGGCCGACTA
This sequence comes from Acidimicrobiales bacterium, assembly GCA_036502025.1. Classification (GTDB taxonomy): domain Bacteria; phylum Actinomycetota; class Acidimicrobiia; order Acidimicrobiales; family RAAP-2; genus Bog-473. The sequence goes on from DASXZJ010000144.1 coordinate 3,876, forward strand.
CGCCGAGGCGCACGACCTGTCGCTCGAGGAGTCGGTGGCCTACGCCGACTCGGCCAGCGACCTGGCCATGCTCGAGGCCGTCGGCTTCCCGGTCGCCGTCAACCCCGAGGCGCGCCTGGCCGCCATCGCCCGCCGGCGGGGCTGGCACGTGGAGCACTGGTCCAAGGCCGAAGGCGGGTCGCACCGTCCGCTGCCGCTCGGGCGCTTCGACGTGAAGTCGCCCAAGGCGGTCATGGGCCGATGAGCACGCTCCTCTTCGAACGCTCGCTCCCCCGCTTCGCCGCCGCCCGGGTGGCCTCGGCCTTCGGGTCGGGTCGCGGGGCCGGCGTCGGTCCCCTTCGGCTGGTCGAGCACGACGCGCCGTCGTTGCCGGGCGAGGGCTGGGTCCACGTCGAACCGCTCCTCTCGGGCATCTGCGGCTCGGACCTGGCCACGCTCGATGGCCGCAGCTCGCGCTATTTCGAGGACATCGTCTCCTTCCCCTTCGTCCCCGGCCACGAGGTGGTCGGCCTGCTCTCCGACGAGGCGACGGCAGCCGACGGGGGCACGCTGACCGCCGGCACCCGCGTGGTGCTCCAACCGGTGCTCGGCTGTGCCGCCCGGGGTCTCTCGCCGCTGTGCCCGGCCTGCGGGCACGGCCACGTGGGGAACTGCGGGCAGCTCGCCTTCGGCCACATCCGGCCCGGACTCCAGACCGGCTTCTGCGCCGACACGGGCGGCGGGTGGTCGTCGAGCGGGTTGGTGGCGCACTCGAGCCAGCTCTTCGCCGTGCCCGAGGGGTTCAGCGACGCCGACGCCGTCACCGTCGAACCGGTGGCCTGTGCGGTGCACGCCGTGCTCGGCGCCGGCATCGCCGACGGCGACGTGGTAGCCATCCTCGGCGCCGGGACGCTGGGCCTGACGGTGACCGCCGCGCTGTCCCACCTGGCTGCCTCCGGGCGCGGTCCCGCCCCCCGCGTGGTGCTGGCCGGAGCCAAGTACGCCCACCAGCAGCAGCTGGCCCGGGAACTCGGAGCCACCGAGGCCCTGCCTCCCGACCAGCTGGCCCGCGCCGTGCGGCGCCACAGCCACTCGCTGTCCTTCGGCGGCGCGTCCGGCGAGACGGCGACGCTCACCGGCGGGGCCGACGTCGTGATGGACTGCGTGGGGAGCGCCGAGTCGATCGCCCAGAGCCTGGCCATGGTCCGCCCCCGCGGCACGGTGGCGCTGGTCGGCATGCCCGGCAAGGTGACGGTCGACCTGGCGCCGCTGTGGCACCGCGAGGTCCGCCTGGCCGGCGCGTATGCCTATGGCACCGAGTCGATTCCGTCCAACGGGTCGGGTCCTGGTCCGTCCGGCGGATCGGTGTCTGCCGCCGAAGCCGGGTCGAAGAATCGCGCAGTGTCATCCACTTCTTCCAAGGCAACGGCGCGCTCGGAAGTGACCACGTTCGACCTCGCCTTCGAAGTGGTGGCCGCGCTGGGCACCGGGCGTCTGGTGTCGGCCACCTACCCGCTCGCCCGTTTCGAGGACGCCGTGGCGCACGCCGGCGCGGCGGGACGGCGCGGGTCCGTCAAGATCGCCTTCGACATCACGAAAGGACCCACGCGATGAGCCGCCGTCCCGGTTTCGTCCTCGAGGTGGACAAGTCCACCCCGCCGACCCTCTTCTGGAACGGTGAGGGCTTCACGCTCGAGACGCTGCCCGAGGGCAGCCGGGTGCTCTACGCGCCCGAGCCGATCAAGGCGCTCGACGATCCCTATGGCGCCATCCGTCACGCGCTGCTGCACCCGCTCGGTGATCGCGACCCGTTGCCCGCGCTGCTCACGGCGGGGATGAAGCTGACCATCTGCTTCGACGACATTTCGCTGCCGCTGCCGCCGATGGAGGCGCCCGATGTGCGACAGATGGTGATCGAGACCGTCTTGGACATGGCGGCGGAGGCGGGGGTCGACGACGTGGTGTTGGTGGCGGCGCTGGCGCTGCACCGGCGCATGACCGAGGCCGAGCTCCGTCACGCGTTGGGCGACCGCATCTACGACGCCTTCGCGCCCCACGGGCTGTTGACCCAGCACGACGCCGAGGATCCCGACAACCTCATCTGGCTGGGCGCGACCGATACGGGCGAGGACATCGAGATCAACAAGCGGGCGGCCACCTCGGACCTGCTCGTCTACGTGAACATCAACCTGGTCGCCATGGACGGCGGGCACAAGAGCGTGGCCACCGGACTGGCCTCGTACCGGTCGCTGCGGCACCACCACAACCCCCAGACCATGCAGCACTCCAAGTCGTTCATGGACGCGCCGTCCTCGGAGCTGCACTCCTCGAACTGGCGCATGGGACGCTTCATCGCCGAGGCCGGAGTGAAGATCTTCCAGATCGAGACCACCCTCAACACCGACACCTTCCCGTCGTCGTTCGCCTTCCTGCAAAAGCGCGAGTGGGAATGGACCTTGCGGGACCGTGCCACGTACGCCGCGACGTCGGGGGCTTTGGGGAAGGTGCCGCCGCGCCTGGCCCGGCAGATCTTCCACTCCATCGAATCGCCGCACGCCATGACCTCGGTCCAGGCCGGCGAGGTCGAGGCCGTCCACGCCGTCACGACGGAGAACGTGTGGACGCAGCAGGGCATCGATGTGGAGGGGCAGACCGACATCCTGACCATGGGGCTCCCCTACATCTGCCCGTACAACGTCAACTCCATCATGAACCCGATCCTGGTGGCGTGCCTGGGGCTCGGGTACTTCTTCAACATGTATCGAGGGCGGCCGCTGGTGCGTGAAGGGGGCGTCCTCATCCTGCGGCACCCGACCCGCCCGGAGTTCCACCCGGGCCACCACCCGAGCTACATCGACTTCTACGAGCAGGTGTTGACCCAGACGGTCGACCCGGTGCGCATGTCCAAGGAGTTCGAGGAGTCCTTCGCCACCGACCCGTGGTACGTCCACCTCTACCGCACGGGGCACGCCTACCACGGCGTCCACCCGTTCTACATGTGGTACTGGTGCGCGCACGCCTTGCAGCATCTGGGGCGGGTGATCGTGGTCGGGGGCGACCCCAAGGCGGTGCGCCGGCTGGGGTTCTCGCCGGCTTCCTCGCTCAACGACGCGCTGGAGATCGCGTCCGACGTGGTCGGGCCTTCGGCGACGCTGACCCACCTGCACACTCCCCCCTTGATGATGTCGGACGTGCACTGATGGGGCGGCTGTCCTGATGGCCGGTTCGGTCGGCGAGCAGGCGCAGCGGCTGCTCGGCCGCGCCCGTTCGGTGCGCTTCCCCCTGGCCGCGCCCTCCTGGCCGGCCACGGTCGGCCGGCCCGATCCCGAGCGCAAGGTCGGTCTCGACTACGACCATGAGTGGTCGAGGCGATACCCGGTGCGGCTGGCCCGCGCCGTGGTGATGGACAACGTGACCCGTCCGGCGGCCCGCCTGCTGGCGCCGGCCACGGTGCGCGGCCTGGAACACCTGCACAACATGGACGGGCCGGTGATCTTCGCGGCCAATCACGCCAGCCACATGGACACGCCGCTGCTGCTCACCACCCTGCCGGTCGAGTTCCGGCACCACACCGTGGTGGCCGCCGCCTCGGACTACTTCTTCGACCGCACCTGGAAGTCGGTGCTGTGGTCGTTCGCCCTGGCCGCCATCCCGATCGAGCGCAGCAAGGTCAACCGCCGCTCCGGCGACACGGCGGCCGAGCTCATCGAGGACGGCTGGAACCTGGTCATCTTCCCCGAGGGCGGTCGCTCGCCCGATGGCTGGACCCAGGCCTTCACCGGTGGAGCGGCCTACCTGGCCCGGCGGACCGGGCGACCGGTGGTGCCGGTGTACCTGCACGGGACGCGGCACGTCCTGCCCAAGACGCCCGAGGCAGGGGCCCGGGCGCCCGGCGGATCGGGCACCGAGTCCCGGCGGGGCGGGCGGCTGCGGCGCTCCCCCATCTCGGTCTTGTTCGGCGCGCCGCTCACCCCCGACGAGGGGGAGAGCACCAACCGCTTCTCCGCTCGGGTCGAGGCCGCGGTGGCGACGCTGGCCCGCGAGGTGCACAGCGACTGGTGGCGGGCCCGGCGGGCGGTGAGCGCGGCCGACCCGGTCGAGGGCGCCGAGTCGTCGCATCGCGGCCCCGACGCCCCGGCCTGGCGCCGGGCCTGGGCGCTCGACGCCGCGCCCGAGCGCGGGCGCGGGCGGCGCAACCGGGCCTGGCCCGAATAGGGGTCGGGCCCCGCGACCGCCTATCGCCCTAGCCCTTAGTGATTCGGGCCCGCCGTCGGCAGGTTGGAGATGACCAGTGGTCCCGACAGCTGGTGCGGCGGGCCCGAGGGCAGCACGAAGTGGTCCTCCAGATTGCCGATCCCCATGCACCCGTCACCCGACGGCGGGCAACTGAGGGTGAGGACGTCGGAGATGGGGGGCTGGTGCGAGGGCAGCGGGATGGAAGACCAGGTGAGGCCGCCGTCGTACGTCGCCTCGATGGTGGGGTCGCTGTAGGCCCCGGCCGGACTGTTGGTGTCATAGGTGGACATGGCGATCCAGCAGTCGTCGCCGGTGGCGCACGAGACCGCCGTCGGCATGTTCTGCCATCCGCTCGGCGGACCCGAGACCTGCCACGTCTGTCCGGCGTCCGCCGTGGTGGCGATCTCGAAGGGAGCCTTGGAGGGACCCGACAGCGGCACCAGCATGCAGTGGCTGGTGTCGGGACAGGAGGCGTACATGATGGGGGCGCTGTTGTAGACCGAGGGCGGTCCCGCCGTCCAGGTGCGCCCCCAATCGTGGGAGCTCAGGCCCACGATGTAGGAGTTCGGAAATCCTCCCAGGGCGGACACGGCCACGCACGATCCATCGGCCGAGCAGGTCATGGTCCACACCGAACCAGCGGCTGCGCTCGGCACCGACGTGGCCTGCGTCCATGTCTTCCCCCCGTCTGACGTGCTGAGAAATGTCCCCACGTACTGAGGCGTAGTGGACGGTGCCGCATTCGGTCCGGCCGGATTGCCTCCGACGTTCACCACGCAGTGCAACCCATCGGCACACGAGAACCTCCCCGGGAAGGGATTGGGGATACCCGAAGGCAGGGGCACCGACCACGTGTTCCAGTGCACGCCGCCGTCGGTGGTGACCGCCAGCTCCGTCAGTTGGCCGGCCACCGGATTCGTGGGGGAGCCGGCCACCGCGCAGGTGTCCGCTTGGGGACACGAAATCTGAGAGCCCAGGTTCACGCTCTTCAGCGGTATCGGCGCCATCTGCTGCCAGATCTCCCCGGCGTCGCTGGTCCGGTAGAAGCCAACCGAGTCCGGATCGTTGCCCGCCGGCGAGTAGCACACCAGGTCGGTGACGCACTGCAGGTTGGGCTGACCGCCGGGGGGTAACGAGCGGAAGGGCGAGGTGGTCGAACTGACGAGCCGCCACGCCATCTTCCCGCCCGACGAGGTCGGCGGCGGCGACTTCGGGGTACCCACCACCGAGAGCACGACGGCCACGATCACCGCGGCGGCGGCCACGGCGATCACCGACCGTCCGAGGGGCGCGCGGGTGACGCGGCGGAGGGTGGCGCCTCGGTGGCTGACCACGGATGGCTGTCCGCCGACGACTTCTTCGGTGATGGCGGCTTCGAGGACCTGCCACGCGTTCGCCAGGTCCCCCAGCACCGGCTGGGGTGCGGCGTCCATGTACCGCTGCATCAGGTCGAGTTCACTGGTCATGATCGTGGCTCCTCCGCATGGGCACGCTGTGCGATCGGTGTCCCATCGTCTAGGTATTGCCCGGCCGCCAGGAGAAGTTCCCGGAGCTGCGCCCGGCCCCGCGACATCCTCGAGCGGACCGTCCCCACCGGCACCTCCAGGGCGCGCGCGATCTCGTCGTAGCTGAGCTGGGGCCCGGTGAACAGCATCAGGACGTCGAGGTACTTCTCGTCGACCTGGGACAGGACCGATTGCAGTCGGTCCAGCTCGTCCTGTCGCTCGTGCGGGCCCGCCACCTCGTCGGGCGCCGGTTCTGTGGCCTGCTCCCCCGCGATGAGCTGCGTCACCCTGGCCACCATCGCTCGGCGTCTGCCTTCGGCCCTCCGATGATGGTGGACCACGTTGGTGGCGATCCCGAAGAGCCACGGACGGGCGTCGGCGTAAGCGGGGTCGTAGCGGTGGCGGCTCCTGAACGCGGTGACGAAGGTCTCGGAGAGCGCGTCGTCCACCGCCGAGGGCTCCAGGCGCCGGCTCAGATACCGGTGCACCGCCTCGGCGTGCCGGGCGAAGATCACCCCGAACCGCCGGGGGTCCTTCACCGAGGCGCTGATGGGCGCGGCGTCCCCCTCAGCCTCGGATCCGGGCGCCCCCATGCCTGCATATTGCCCGGCCGGACGGTTTGGGTTCCCGACGGCGTCCGAGGGCCGCCCGGACGCGGCCCTTCGGCGTCACTGGATCATCACTGGACCAGGAAGCCGCCCGACTGGTGCTGCCACAACCTCCCGTACATCCCGAGCCCGCCGTCGCGCAGCAGCTCGCGGTGGGTGCCCTCCTCGACGATCCGGCCCTGTTCAAAGACCACGATGCGGTCCATGTTGGCGATGGTCGAGAGCCGATGGGCGATCACCAGGGCCGTCGAGCGCTCCATGAGCCGCCACAGCGCCTCCTGGACCAGGTGCTCGGACTCCGAGTCGAGGGCCGAGGTGGCCTCGTCGAGCACCAGGATCGGGGCGTGCTTGGCCATGGCTTGCGCGATGGCCACCCGTTGACGCTGCCCGCCGGAGAGCTTGAGGCCGCGCTCGCCCACCACGGTGTCGTAGCGGTCCGGCAGGGCGTAGACGAACTCCTCGACGTGCGCGGCCTTGCCGACGGCGTGGACGATGTCGTAGTCCACCAACGGCGCGGCGGCGTTGCCGTTCTGGCTGGCGTTCCCGGTGCTGCTTTCGTGGGCCCCGTTGCCGATGCCGTAACAGATGTTCTCGGCGATGGTCCGGTGCAGGAGCTGGGGGTCCTGGGGCACGTACGAGATATGGCTCCGCAGCGAGGACAGGGTGACGTCCCTGACGTCCTGGCCGTCGATGAGGATGCCGCCACCCTCCACGTCCATGAAGCGGAGCAGGAGTTTGGACAGCGTCGACTTCCCCGAACCTGACGGCCCCACCAGGGCGACGTGCTCCCCGGGCTTGACCGTCAGGGTCAGGTCGTTGAAGAGCCGGCTCTGCGAGCGGTAGCCGAAGCTGACGTGGCTGAAGTCCACTCGGCCGCTGGCGACCCGGAGTTCCTTGGCCTCGGGGCGGTTGCTGATCTCGATCTCCACCCCCGATATGGCCGTGAACTTCCCGGCCCGCCCGAGCGAGCGCGCGAAGGACCGGAGGTGCTCAAAGGACTGCTGCATGCTCATCGCCACCTGGGCCGAGTAGTACAGGATCAGGTAGAGGGCGGCCGTCGTGGCCCAGTGGTGGACGGCCAGCGTGGTCCCCGCGATGAGCGCCAGCAGCGTGCCCACCACGATGGAGCTCTCCAACTGCAGCTGGGTGCGCATGAAGATGGACCGGGCCCGCAGGTCGGCGTCGACCGACTGCTGCATCAGGTCCTCGACCCGGTAGCGCTCCTGCGGCTCGGCGGCGGCCGTGCGCACCGCCATCAGGTTGGTAACGGTGTCGGCCACGACCCCGGTGGCCTTGGAGTGGTGGTCCTCGAACTCCTGCGACGCCGCCCGCACCTGGGGCAGGCGCTTGGAGAGGACCAGCACGAACAGGCCGACCATGACGAGCAGCGCCAGCGCGGCCGGCCAGGCGACGACGCCGAGCACCACGATGGCCGACATGAGGATGACGGCGACGGGCAGCAGGCCCCACGAGGCCACGTCGACCATCTCGACGAAGGCCCACGAGTAGTTGCCCAACGCCGAGATGACCTCTCCGGCCGGGTGGTCCATGTGCCAGCGGTAGCTGAGCTCGAGCAGGTGCTCGTAGCCGTTGTTGAGGACCTGGGCGAAGGAGCGGACGCAGGCGCCCCACTCCAGCCAGCCGGCCACCCGCCAGAACGCCATGGCCACAACGCCCGCCAGGCCGTAGGCCAGCAGGAGCGGGCCGAAGCGGTGCCACTCCCCGGTGGGCGAGTGCGCCGGGATCGACGCCACCCGGCCCAGGATGCTGGCGAAGATGATGGGGCAGACGATGTCGGCCGTGACGACGGCCAGCACCATTACCACCCAGGAGGTGACGAGTTGTCGCTTCTGGTTGCCGATCTGCGCCCAGCAGAAGGACACGGTGTCCTTCGCCGACGCGGTCGGGAATTCCGAGAGTTCAGCCACTGGTGGCTTCCTTTGCGAGAAATGGCCCGGGCGCGGCGTGGGTCGAGGGGACCCACCGGCCGCGGGGCCGGGACAACAGATGGACCTGGTTGGGACGAGCGTCAGTGACGCCCGGAGGCCAGGGATCCTGGCCGGAGATGTGTGCTGGTTACGCTGGTCGTGCTGGCCGAGCTGGTCGAGCTGGTCGAGCTGGTCGAGCTGGTCGACCAGGATCTAGCGCGTGGTGGGGCCCTCGAGCGTCAACGCTCGTGCCTGCCGCTCAGAGCCGGGGTCAGGCACACCCCGGGCATACGGGCCGCCACGACACCCGTCTCGCCGACTGCCATCACCTGATCACCCATCATCCACCCCACTACCCTTCGACGCCCACCCCGGGCACTTCGAAAATGCTACATGAACACAGCGCTCCGTCCGCACACACGCGCTCGACGCTCAGCCGACCCCGCATCCCTTCATCCTCGTCTGCGCCTGGTGGCCCGCCGGAGCTCAGTCGATCTCGGCCAGGACCTCGCCGATGATCTTCGTGGTCTCGTGCGCGGTGAGCGGTTCGCCGCCCTCGGCCTCGGCGACCTCGTTGGCGAAGTCCTCGACGGCATGGACGCCGCCCACCAGCACGTGGCGCAGCGCCTCACCGCCGGCTTCGGGATCAGCGAGGGCCTCGACGGCCGGGGCCACGTCATGGGTGGGCGACTCCGCCACGGCGTGCACGACCGCCATGGCTTCCCGGCGGCCGGTGGCCGTCGACACCGCCGGACCGCGGTCGGGGTCCTGCTGCTGGTCCCACTCGGCCAGCGCCTCGTCGTAGCCCCCTTCGCCGGGATGGAGCGTACGGATCGTCGGAGCGACGTCGGCCGTCACGGCGTCGGGATCGATCGTGGCACCCTCTTCGTCGTCGGCCTGGTGTTGCCGCTCTGGAGCGACCGGGACGACGAGTGTCCCGTCCGGGTTGCGGACGATGTCCATGGGAGGGTCTCCTTGCCTCGGCGGCGCTCGGCGCTCGGCCGCTCGGCTGATCAGCTGATCGGCTGATCCGCCGAATGAACCCATACCCAGAACCGGGCGGGGTATCCCCGCCCCGCCCGCGGCCTTGCTAGCGGCTGGCCGGTCGGCGCCCAATCCGACGGCGGCGGACACGTCCGGCCGGGGCGAGTCGTTCCCGGCGGAGCGCCTCCTCGGCGCCGTCCTCGAGGGGGGCCAGGGTGTCGACGTCGAGCGCCCAGGTCAGGAGAAGGTCGGCCAGGGCCGGGTTGCGGGCGAGCACGGGGCCGTGCAGATAGGTCCCCACGACGTGTCCGGCCAGCGCGCCCTCGGTCCCCGAACCGTCGCCGTTGCCGGTGCCGCGGGTGACCCCGGCCAGCGGGATCGTACCGGCCGACAGCGCGGTGGTCCCGCCGTGGTTCTCGAACCCGGTCAGGGTGGGCGGGGCCTGCGGTCCCAGGAGGGTCACGGCGTCGTCGGTGATCTCGGCGGCGACCTCGCCCACGGCGCGTGGGCCCACGCCCTTGGTGGTGGTGATCCCGAGTAGCCCCACCCCGTCGTGGGGGGAACCGTCGGCGCCGGGGAAGCTGGTGCCCACGATCTGGTAGCCGGCGCAGACGGCCAGGACGACGGCCCCGGCGTCGACCCGGCGCGCCAGCCTCCCGTCGTCGGTCAGGGCGCGTGCCGCCTGGACCTGGGGCCCGTCCTCTCCCCCGCCCAGGCAGTAGATGTCGGCCTCGGGGAGCGGCGCCTCCGAAGAGGCCTGCAGTAGCTCCACCGCGTGGCCGCGCCACTCGGCCCGGCGGGCCAGGATGAGCCCGTTGCCACCGTCGCCGTAGGTGCCGAGCAGGTCGGGAAAGACGACGGCAACGCGCAGCCGCCGGCCGGTCACGAGCGGGCCTCCAGCAGTTCGTTGAAGGCGGTGTAGTTGCCGATGACGTCGACCGAACCAACGCCGTCGGGCGCGGCCCGCCGCACGGCGGCCACCGGATCGGTCTCCATGGTGTGGGTGACCCCGGCGTAGCGGAGCCGGACCGACAGGTCGCGGCAACGGTCACCGGTGGCCACCACCGTCCGCCCGTCCAGCCGTTCGAAGGGCACGTCCCACAGCCAGCTCGGATCGGCCCCGTCGGCCACCCGCGCGTTGATACTCACCACGATCGGTCCGGTGTCGCCGGCCACCAGGTTGAGCAGCTCGCCCCAGCCGGCCGGGTTCTTGGCCAGCATGAGGCGGGCCGGCACGCCGCCGACGGTGCGGCTGGTGAAGCGCCCCGCCACCTCGGCCACGGCGGCCATGGCCTCCAGCGCCGCGCCGGCGTCGATCCCCATCGACTCGGCGGCCACCGCGGCCATCAGCGCGTTGGCCTGGTTGAAGCGGCCCGGGAGCGCGAGGGCGACCCGAAAGGAGCGGCCGTCGGCCCACACGCCCCGCGGCACCGGGCCGTCGTCGACCAGCGCGGCCATCGGGGTGGGGCGGGTGAAGCCGCACCCCGACCCGCAGGCCCAGGTGCCGTCGGCGCCGAACGAGATGTGGCCCTCGCACGACGGGCAGCCGGCGGCGTCGAGCTGCCAGCCCAGGCCGGCCGCCACCCAGTCCACCCGTCCCGCCGCCCCGGCCCCCCAGACGACCAGCGGGTCGTCGGCGTTGGCCACCACGGTGGTGTGGGGCGCGGCGGCGAGGGCGGCCCGCCAGCGACCGGCCACCATCCGGACCTCGTTGGTCCGGTCCAGCTGGTCACGGGAGAGGTTGAGCAGGACGACCGTCGTGGCCCGCGTGGCGGCGAGCACGCGGGGCAGGTAGATCTCGTCCGTCTCGAGCACGGCCCGCGGCGCGCCGCGGTCGGCGGCCAGCGCCGCCACCTGCCCCGGCGGCATGTTGGACCCGGTCTCGTTGCTCACCACCGCCGCCCCCCCGGAGCCGAGCGCCACCGTGAGCAGGCGCGTCGTGGTCGTCTTGCCGTTGGTGCCGGTCACCAGGGCGACCTGGCGCGACGAGGCCAGGTGTTCGAGCAGCTGGGGATCCACGCGCAACCCGGCCCGCCCGCCCGCCACCGTGCCCCGGCCGCGCCCGAGCCGGCGCGACGCCGCGTTGACGGCGCGGGTGGTGATCAGGGCGGCCCGGTGCCTCACGTAGGAGGCTTGGTGCGCGCCAGCTCCTCGGGCGTGGGCTCGTGCCGGACGCGGGACTCCACGGGCAGCAGCGCCGAGATCGCCGTCATGATCGTCGCCGTGTCGGCCACGGCGTCGGTGAGCGAGAGCGGCACCGGCTTCCCCACCCGGACGGTGATGGTGGGCGGGTGCCGCACCAGGGTGAAGTCGGGCACGCGGGCCGAGCGGGCCCACACCTTCTCGGTGCCCCAGAGACCCACCGGCACCACGGTGGCGCCGGTGGTGGCGGCCAGGCGCGCCGTCCCCGTCTTGCCCGTGAGCTCGACGTCGAAGAAGGCCGACCCCCGCGGGATGGTCCCCTGCGGCAGCACGATCACCACCTCGCCCGCCTTCAACGCCGCCTCGGCCGCCCGCAGCGGCGAGTCCGAGCCACTGCCCCGGTCGACCGGGATGCCGCCGATGGCCCGCGCCACGCTGCCCACCACCGGGGCATCGAAGATCTCCTTCTTGCCGAGGAACCGCACCGGCCGCCCGACGGCCGCCGCCACCAGGGCGAGGGCGGCCACGTCGAAGTAGCTGCGGTGGTTGGCGGCCAGCAGCACCGGACCCTTGGCCGGCACATTCTCGACACCGCCGAGGTCGAAGCGCGCGTAGGGGAAGGACAGCGGTCGCACGAACGGCCGGATCATGTGATACGGCTCCAGCCCCAGCACACTCGGCACCCCCGGCGGCCGGTCCCAGTGCTCCACCGGCCAGCGCCGGGCGGTGGCGATCAGCAGCAGGGAGGGGTCGGGGTTGACCGCGTGCGGGTGGCCGACGCTCGAGAGGAGCGGCGTATCGAAGACGCTGTCGCTGCAGGCATGGCAGTCGTCGAGGTCGATCCCCTGGTCCGCCGCCCACTCCCGCACCGCCCTGAGCTTGCCCGTCCCCCACACGAACCCCTCGTAGAGGCGCCCGGTGTAGCGCCCGTCCTTCGTCTCGTAACTCGTAGCGATGACGGCGTCGAACCCCATCGCCTCGGCGAAGGGAGTGATCATGTCGCTCGGCGTCGTCGTCGAGAGCACGAGCTGGTGGCCGTCCGCCCGGAACTGGGCCAGGTACTGAGCCGCGAAGGGCGCCACCATGGCGGTCAGGTCGGCCACCGCCCGCTTGCCGGCCGCCCGGACCTGGTCCTGGCTCCAGCCCTTGGCCACCCGCGCCGCTGCTCTGACCAGCCCCATCGAAAGAAGGTTCTCGCCCAGCCGGTTGTTCACGGCGTAGAGGAGCTTGTCGCCCGGCAGCGTGCGGCCCTGGGGCAGCACGCCCTCGTCCATCAGGGCCCGGTTGAGGGCCTGGCCCGAGGCCCGGCAGAGCAGGGTGCGGTCGAGGTCGATGAAGACGGCGCTCGGCCGGCGCGTCCGGATACCGGTAGTGAGGGCCACGCCGTGCAGCCTATTGGCCGCCGCTCGTCGCGGCGTGGGGCGGGACGCCCGCCCCGCCGCACTTGTCCCGGAAAAAGGAGAAGGGATCGCCGGGGGGGAGGCGATCCCTTCTCAAGACTCATCAGGCGCTGGAGGGGGGGTTCCGCTCCTGTGGTCTGGAGTCCATTGTGGTCCGCCCGTCTAAATCTGTCAAGCAGCTTCGACAGATACTTACCATCTGTTAACCTGATCGTAATCAGAACACGTGCAAGCACGTGGGGAAGGGCAATCCCGGTGGAGCTGAAACACCTGCAAGCACTGGTCGGCATCGCCGATACCGGCAGCTTCTCGGCCGCCGCGGCCACCATCGGGACGGTGCAGTCCAACGTGTCGGCGCACGTCGCCCGGCTCGAGCGCGAGCTCGATGTGCAGCTGGTCGACCGGGCCTCGGGCGGCCTCACCGACGAGGGCGCCGTCGTCGTCGCCCGGGCCCGCCGGGTCATGAACGAGCTCGAGGCCATGGTGGCCGACGTCACAGCCCTGCGCCAGGAGGTGGTCGGGACGGTCCGCCTGGGCATGATCGGGACCACCGGCCGCTGGCTGGTGCCCCAGCTCTTCGACCTGCTCCGGGCCCGCCACCCCCACATCCACCTCAACGTGGCCGAGGGCTCGAGCGCCCAACTCGAGCTGCAGCTCTCGGCCGGCCGCCTCGACCTCGCCGTGGTCACCCTCCCCCTGAGCGGCGACGAGGTCATCGTGGCCCAGCTCTTCGACGAGGACCTCCTGTTGGTGGTGGGTCGGGATCACCCGTTGGGTAAAGAGGCGTCGCTCCCACTCGGCCGATTGGCCGACATGGAACTTCTGCTCCCACCTCCTGGCACGGCGCTGCGCGCCGAGATCGACAGCGCCGTCGTGCCGGCCCGCGTCGTGCTGCGTCCCGCCATGGAGCTCGATGGGGTCCGCACCATCGCCTCCCTCGTCTTCGACGGCTACGGCCCGGCCATCCTGCCGGCCACCGCGGTGCCCGGGCACCTGCGCGAGCGCTTCGTGGGCATCCCCATCGACGGGCTCCCCCGCCGTCGTGTCGGGGTGGCGCAGCGGCGGCGTGGCCTGCCCTCCGCGCCCGTGCGCGCCGTCATCGACGTGCTCGGCATCGTGGTCGCCGACCCCCTCGCCATGCCCGACGGCATCCACCCCTCCTGACCGCCCCTCGTCTAGGAGGTCGGCCCCAGTGGCTCGCGCCACATCGTCCAGATCTTCGGGCCGCCGCCGGGCAGCGGCACCTCCTTGACCACCTCGAACCCGTGCCGCCGGTAAAACGGGACGTTGCGCTCCTTGGACGATTCGAGGTACGCCGGCAGGCCCTCGGCGTCGCAGTGGTCGAGCACGGGGCGCATCAACGCCGAGCCGATGCCCTTGCCCTGCTCCTCGACCGCGGTGCCCAGCGTGGCCAGGTACCAGTGCGGCTGGTGCGGATGCATCGACTCGATCAGGTTGAGCAGCCGCAGGGTGGTCACCAGGTGCGGGGCGACGTAGGGCAGGACGCGGAACATCGTCAGCACGCCGGCCATCCCGGTGAGCAACGGCTTGCCGGCCGGCGCCCAGATGGCGGACCCCTCATACCCCTCGGTGGTGTAGCAGCCGCCGAAACGGAGGTAGTCCGACTGCATCTGGGTGGTGAAGTAGGCGGTGAGCCCGGCGGGTCGCCGGGCGTCGTTGCGGAAGATGTGCCCGATGACCGGGTCGTCATCGAAGGTACGCGCCAGTTGGGCCGCCATGGCCGGCACGTCCGCCACTACGGCCCGCCGGACGGTGGTGCTCATCCCGTCAGCACGGAAGCTTTGCGTACCATGGCGGTGTCGATGGTGGCAGAGCCCCGGCCCACGCGCCAGTGGGCGAGGTGGCATGGTGCGCCACGCCGAGTTCGGCCAGGTCGTGCAGCAGCTGCAGCCCGACGAACTCGCCGCCGGTCGGCGAGAAGTGCACCCCGTCGGAGCAGCGCAGGTTGACGCCGGCCACCGCGGTGGCGTACTGGTTCCCCGGCGACACCACCGCATTGAGGTCGAAGACGTAGACCTGGTGGCCGGTCGACGCCGTGCCCGCGACGGCGGCCTGGCGGATCAACCGGTTGTCGACGGTCACCCGGTCGACCTGGTCCTCGGGCCAGATGGTTCCCGACGGCGAGGTCCCGCTGTCGTAGTAGGGCGTGGTCATCAGGACGACCGCCGCGCCCTTCGAACCCATCACGTCGATGGCCTGGCGGTAGCGGTCGGCCACGAACTGGTTGAAGGCGGCCTGGCCCAGGTTCCGCCACTTGCCGCCCTCCTCCTGGTCGAAGGTCTCGCCCCGGGCCAGGTAGATGACGACGTCGGGGTTGTAGGCGTCGATCCACTTCTTCCACTGGGTCAGCAACGGGACCGGGTCGTCGCCCGGCGCGCAGGGCTGGCCCGGCGGCAGCGTGTAGAAGAGGACCTTGATCGACTGATCCATCGAGAGCGAGCAGCCGGGGATCCCCTCGTTGACGATCTGCACGTGGTCGTTGGCCTGGTACTGGCTGAGCCCGACCCCGAGCGTGCCGGCCACCGAGTCGCCCACCAACAGGACCTTGATCGGCCCCCCCGTCGTCGGCGCCGGAGCACTGGCCGACGACGCCGACAGCGGCGGGATCAGGTCCGAGGGACCCGCCGCCGCCCCCCCGGCCGTCCCCGTTCCCGGCGTCGTCGTCGGGGGGTCGTTGGGGACCACCGAGGACCCCTGCAGGGAAGCGGCGCTCACCGGCACCAGCGTGCTGGCACACACCAGCCCGAGTGCGGCGGCCGCCCCCACCGGGGCCGCGACCAGGGAGCGCCAGGACGGCAGCGCCCCCCGCCGTATGGGCAGCTCGATGAACCGTGCGCTCAGCGCGGCGATGGTCACCGTCACCCCGACCCGGGCCGCGAACAGCGGGTAGACGCCCCAGTGCAGCCGGGCGCCCGACATCACGAGGAGGACGGGCCAGTACCAGAGGTACACCCCGTAGGAGATGCGCCCGAGCGCGGGCAGCGGCGGGATCTCGAGCAGCCGGACCGTCGGCCCGCGTGGTGCCACCACCGCGCCGAGGATCACCATCCCCGCCGCCAGGCTGGCCAACAGGAAGCCACCGCTGAAGGCGAACGTCGACGTCTCGCTCACCCGGGTCCACAGCACCGCGGTCCCCGCCACGCCCACGATGCCGAGCACCCCGCCCAGCCGGCGGAACCACACGGCAGAGGCGCCGTCCCTCCACAGAGCCAGGCCCGAGGCCACGGCCGCCCCCACCAGCAGCGCCTGGGCCCGGGTGTCGGTGCCGTAGTAGGCCCGCGTCGTGTACCCGGCGGGGGCGAGATACGCCATCAGCAGCGACGAGCCCAGCGCGCCCAGCGAAGAGAGCCCGAAGAGGAGGTGCAGCCGTCGCCGCCGGATCCACTCGGCGTCCGCCTCGGCCGACCGGGGGAACATCATGAGGTGCGACCCGTCGATCACCCGCACCGTCGAGATGCGTTGATGGCGCCGGCGCTGCCGCCGCCCGCCCGTGCCCACCTTCATGATGAAGAGGACGACCAGCGGCCAGACCAGATAGAACTGCTCCTCGATCGCCAGCGACCACGTATGCAGCAACGGCGACGGTTGGGCCGCCGTCGAGAAGTAGCTCACCCCGCCGTGGATGGAGTACCAGTTGGACGCGTAGAAGACGGTCGAGAGCGCGTCGCCGATCACGTGGGGCGTGGCCAGCAGCGAGGGGTACGCCACCAGCGCCACGCCCACCGCCGCCACGAGGAGGAACAGCGCGGGCAGCAGCCGTCGGGCCCG
This sequence comes from Acidimicrobiales bacterium, assembly GCA_036502025.1. Taxonomy (GTDB): domain Bacteria; phylum Actinomycetota; class Acidimicrobiia; order Acidimicrobiales; family RAAP-2; genus Bog-473. The sequence goes on from DASXZJ010000144.1 coordinate 20,447, forward strand.
CCCGCCCCAGAAGCGCCGCAGGCTGATCGTCCCCGTGCCCTCCCACTCGGTCACCAGCAGCGAGGTGATCAGGAAGCCCGACAGCACGAAGAAGGCGTCGACGCCGTAGAAGCCGCCGGGCACCGAGCTCAGCCCGGTGTGGAAGGCGATGACCGCGAGGACGGCCAGGGCCCGGATGCCGTCGAGCCCGGCGACGTGGCGCAGCCGGGGTCGCCCCCCGACGTCCGTCTCCTGGGCCATCCCAGAATCCCCCGAACCCACGGAAGGGGAACGGACAGGATCCTGTTGCCGTGCGTTAGCGTCCCTGACCATGCTGAGCCGCAAGATACCGCTCGCCGAGACCCCGGAGGCCGCACGGGACATCGTCCCCACCTACGCCTCCCGTGGCCTGACCCATCCCATCCCCCGTTACCAGCTACCCGAGGAGTCGATGGACGCCGGCTCGGCCTACCAGATCATCCACGACGAGCTGGCGCTCGATTCGAACCCGGCCCTCAACGTCGCCACCTTCGTCACCACCTACATGGACCGCGAGGCCGACCGCCTCATGGCCGAGACGGCCAACAAGAACGCCATCGACTGGGACGAGTACCCCCAGACGGTCGAGATCCAGGACCGCTGCGTCAACATCCTGAGCCGCCTCTTCCAGGCCCCCGAGCACCAGGTGGGCGTGGGCACGGCGACCGTCGGCAGCTCCGAGGCCATTCATCTGGCCGGGTTGGCCATGAAGTTCCGTTGGCGCGCCGCTCGCCTGGCGGCGCAGCTCCCCTCTGATCGCCCGAACCTCGTCATGGGAGCGAACGTCCAGGTGTGCTGGGAGAAGTTCTGCCGCTACTTCGACGTCGAGCCCCGCTACGTCCCCCTGACCACGACCCGCTTCATCATCGGCGTGCCCGAGGCCATGGCGCTGGTCGACGAGAACACCATCGGCGTGGTGGGCATCCTGGGCTCCACCTACACGGGCGAGTACGAGCCCATCGCCGAGCTCGATGCCGCCCTGGGCCAGGTCTGCGCCACCCACGGCTGGGATGTGCCGCTCCACGTCGACGCCGCCTCGGGTGGGTTCGTGGCCCCCTTCGTCCACCCCGAGCTGCGGTGGGACTTCCGGCTGCCCCGGGTGCGCTCCATCAACGTGAGCGGTCACAAGTACGGGCTGGTCTACCCCGGGGTGGGCTGGGTCATCTGGCGTGACACCGAGGACCTGCCCAAGGAGCTCACCTTCGAGGTCGACTACCTCGGGGGGTCCCATGCCAACTTCGGGCTCAACTTCTCCCGCGGCGCCGCCCAGATCGTGGCCCAGTACTACAACCTGATTCGGCTGGGCCGTCGCGGGTATCAGGGCATCATGCAGGCGTTGGGCGAGACGGCCCAGTGGATCGCGGCGCAGGTGGACACCCTCGAGGGGTTCGAGGTCATCGCCCGCGGCACCGACCTGCCGGTGGTGTGCATCCGCCTCGACGACTCGCTCCCCTTCAGCGTCTTCGACCTCTCCGACCGGCTGCGCATGCGGGGCTGGGTGGTCCCGGCCTACCGCATGGCGGCTGACGCCGAGTCGGTGGCCGTGTTGCGCATCGTGGTGCGCGAGGGGCTGTCGCGCGACATGGCGGACAATCTGGTGACCGACATCCGGACGGCGACGGACTTCCTGGCGGCGCACTCGCCGGAAGCGACGGCGTCCCAGGCGGCCGAGGCGGCGCACGCCACGGCCGGCGCCGCGGAGGTCAAGATGGCGGCCGCCGACGTGGCGGCGAAGACTCATCCGTCGGCCCCCGCTCCCCCACCGGCGGCGACCCCCGCCGCCGTGGCCACCCGCCCCACCCCGACCGTGGGCCTGGCCTCCGACGACAGCCCCAAGACGCGGGCCGTATGTTGACGATCGCCGGGATCGCCGGGATCGCACGCATCGCATGGTGAACATCGGGATTCTGGGCGCGGCCCGCATCGCGCCCGCCGCGCTCATCAAGCCCGCCCGGCGCACCGGACGGGCCCAGGTGGTCGCGGTGGCGGCGCGCGACACCGACAAGGCCCGGGACTACGCCAAGAAGCACAAGATCCCCCGCGTCGTCGGGACCTACGAGGAGCTGCTGGCCGACCCCGAGATCGACGCCGTCTACATCCCGCTGCCCAACGGCCTGCACGGGCGCTGGACCATCGCCGCCCTCCAGGCCGGCAAGCACGTGCTGTGCGAGAAGCCCTTCACCGCCAACGCCGACGAGGCCCGCCACGTGGCCGAGGCGGCGGCGACCCATCCCGGCCTGGTCGTGATGGAGGCCTTCCACTACCAGTACCACCCCATGGCGCGGCGCCTGGTCGAGATCGTGCAGTCGGGCGAGCTCGGCACCATCTCGGAGATCGACATCTCGTTCGCGGCACCGCTGGCCCGCCCCGGCGACATCCGCTACCAGTTGGGACTGGCCGGTGGGGCGACGATGGACATGGGGTGCTACCCGATCTCGCTGCTGCGCCTGCTGGCCGCCGGACCGCGGGTCATCAGCGCCAAGGCCAAGCTCTCGTCCCCGGGCGTCGACCGGGCCATGGACGCCCGCTTCTCCCTCCCCGAGGGCGGTTCGGCCCGCATCCGCTGCTCGATGTTCTCCAAGTCCCTCCTCCGCCTGCACGCGCAGGTGGCGGGGACGGCAGGGACGCTCACCGTCTTCAACCCGTTCGCGCCGCAGTTCGGGCACCGGGTCAGGATCGAGACCACCTCGGGCACCCGGCGCGAGAAGTTCTCCCGCCGGGCCACCTACGACTACCAGCTGGAGGCCTTCGTGGCCGCCGTCGAGGACGGGGCCCCGTTCCCCACCACCGCGGTGGACGCCATCCGCACCATGGAGCTGATCGACGGCATCTACCGCGCGGCCGGACTGCCGATCCGCCAGCCCACGACGTCCGGCACTCCCGGCACTCCCGGCACGCCCGACGGCCCGCCCGCCTGATGCCGCTCCCCGCCGCCGAGCTGGCCGCCCTGACCGACGCCGCCCTGTCGAGCGCCAGCGCGGGTGGGTGCACCCACGCCGAGCTCCGGGTCGAACGCATCCGCTCCCAGGAGGTGCGCCTCCGTGACGCGCTGCCGGAGGGCTCGTCGGACGACACCGAGCTCGGGATGGGCGTGCGGGTTGTGGTCGACGGGGCCGTCGGGTTCGCCGCCACCGTCGACGTGCGGCCCGCCGAGGCGGCCAACCTCGTCCGCCTGGCCATCGATACGGCCAAGGTGACGGCGCGGGCGGGGGGCGGTCGGGTCGAGCTGGCGCCCGAGCCCTCGCACGGCGAGGTGGCGTGGACCAGCGCGTTCGAGATCGACCCGGGCACGGTGCCGCTGGCCGACAAGGTGGCGCTGCTCGAGGGCTGGAGCCGGCGGCTGCTCGACGCGCCGGGCGTGTCGCACGTGACGGCGCATGTGCTGAGTGTGGGCGAGGAGACGTATCTCGCCGATCTGGGTGGGACGCGGGCGACGCAGCGCCGGGTCCGGGTGCATCCTCAACTCGAGGCGCTGGCGCTGGGCGACGGGGGCTTCGAGACGATGCGGACGCTGGCGCCGCCGGTGGGGCGGGGATGGGAGTATCTGGCCGGGGACGGTGGGGGGCGGTCGGTATGGGACTGGGACGCCGAGCTGGCGCAGATGCCCGAGTTGCTGGCCGAGAAGCTGGCGGCGCCCTCGGTCGAGGCCGGTGCCTACGACCTGGTGGTCGACCCGTCGAACCTGTGGCTGACCATTCACGAGTCGATCGGGCACGCCACCGAGCTCGACCGGGCCATGGGCTACGAGGCGGCCTACGCCGGGACGTCCTTCGCCACCTTCGATCAGCTCGGGTCGCTGCAGTACGGGTCGCCGGTGATGCACGTGACCGGGGATCGCACCGTCGAGCACGGGCTGGCGACGGTGGCCATCGACAGCGAGGGGGTGGCCGGGCAGTCCTTCGACCTCGTGCATGACGGTGTGCTGGCCGGGTACCAGCTCGACCGCTCCATCGCCGCCGCCATGGGCTTCGACCGCTCGAACGGGTGCGCCTTCGCCGACTCGCCGCAGCACGTGCCGATCCAGCGCATGGCCAACGTCTCGTTGGCCCACTCCGGTGACGGCGGGCCGACCACCGCCGAGTTGATCGCCGGCGTCGAGCGGGGCCTCTACATCGTGGGCGACAAGAGCTGGTCCATCGACATGCAGCGCTACAACTTCCAGTTCACCGGGCAACGGTTCTTCCGGATTGAGGACGGGAAGCTGGTGGGGCAGGTGCGGGATGTGGCGTATCAAGCCACTACGACCGAGTTCTGGGGCGCCATGGAGTCCGTCGGCGGCTCGTCGACCTGGGTGCTCGGCGGCGCCTTCAACTGCGGCAAGGGTCAGCCGGGCCAGGTGGCACCGGTGAGCCACGGGTGCCCCTCGGTGCTCGTGCGCGGGGTGCGGGTGCTCAACGCCCGCGAAGAGGCGGGGCGGTGAACGGGTGATCGAGGCCCAGGCGGTCGTCGAGGAGGCGCTGGCCGTGGCCGCCCGTCGGGGCGCCGACGCCTGCATCGTGCTGGTCGACGAGACGAGCCACGCCGATGTGCGGTTCGCGCGCAACACGACGACGACCAACGGGGTGCGGCGGGACCGCTCGGTCACGGTGATCGTGATGGTGGCCCAGTCGGTGGGCGTGGCCCGGCGCAGTGGCCTGGTCGACGCCGAGCAGATGGTGTCGGCCGCGCTGACGGATGCGAAAGGGGCGCCGCCAGCCGAAGATGCCTACACCCTCGTCGACGGCATGGGGGCCGCACGGGGCGGACCCGGCAGCGTGGCCTCGGCGCGGGCGTTCGGGCGGGCGCCGGTCGAGACAGACCTCTCGGCGTTGGGGGACGTGCTCGACGGATTGGGCGGCGCCTTCGCGCGGGCGCGGGCGCAAGACGTGGTGTTGGCGGGGTTCGCGGAGTTCGGGGTGTCGACGTTGTATCTAGGGAGCTCGACCGGGGTGCGGCTGGCGCACTCCCAACCGACAGGGGCCGTCAATCTGGTCGGGCGGTCGGTGGACGGTTCCCGGTCGGCGTGGACGGGGGCGGGATCGGAACGGATGGGGGGCGGGGACGGGGGCGGTGCCGGTGCTGTCTCGTTCGCCTTCATGGAAGAGGAGCTGTGGCGGCGCCTCGACTGGGCCCGCCGGCCGGTGTCGTTGGAGGCGGGGCGCTACGAGGTGATCCTGCCGCCGTCGGGCGTGGCCGACCTGATGGGGTCGCTCTGCTTCTACGGGCTCGGCGGGCAGGACGCCGAGGACGGGCGGACGGTGTTCTCGGCGGCGGGCGGGGCGACGGGGGCGACCCGAGTGGGCGAGCAGCTCTCGTCGGTGCCGTTCACGCTCTACAGCGACCCCTTTGAGCCTGGCCTCGAGTGCCTGCCCTTCGTGGCGTGCGGTTCCTCGGACGCGGACACGTCCGTCTTCGACAACGGGCTGCCGATGGGGCGGGTCGACTGGATCCGCGACGGCCGGCTGGCGCACTTGCGCCACCATCGGGCCGGCGCGGCCCGTTCGGGCGTCGAGGTGGCGCCCTACATCGACAACCTGGTGCTGCGGGATGGCGATGGGGCGGTCGCCGAGGCCCAGTCGGGGGTGACCGTCGACGACATGGTGGCCCGGACGGAGCGAGGGCTGCTTCTGACCTGCCTGTGGTACATCCGGGAGGTCGATCCGGCAACGCTGCTGCTGACCGGCTTGACCCGCGACGGCGTCTACGTGGTCGAGGACGGGGCGGTGGTGGGGGCGGCCAACAACTTCCGCTTCAACGAGAGCCCGGTTGACCTGCTGGCCCGGGCCACCGAGGTCGGCGCGAGCGTGCGGGCGCTGGGGCGTGAGCTGGGTGAGTACCTCAACCGTTGCGTCATGCCGCCGTTGCGGATCCCCGACTTCAACATGAGTTCGGTGAGCCAAGCCAGCTGATCAGGCGACGGCCGGTTGGGACTCCTGATCGCAGTCCGGATAGTCTGCTACCCATCGACTACCCGACCCGTCTGTGGGTGATGACGCGATTGGCCCTTCGGCGGCGATGGATGCCTCGGGCGAGGTCGTGAGAAGGCGAAGGCTCAGCCCCGAGACGAGGAGAGCGATGGCGATCAGGGTGCCCAGCACGATCAAGCTGGCGTCCAGCGCCCCGAGGTGACCCGTCAATGTCAGGTAGGCGCTGCCGACCGTGGCCACGCCGAGAGCGAGTGAGCTCTGTTGCATGGTGGCCGTGACGCCGCTGCCCGCCCCGGCCAGATGCGTCGGCACGTCGGAGAGGACCACCCCGAAGATCGGGCTCATCAGCATCCCCTGGCCGGTACCGGCCAGCAGCATCCCGGGTATCAGGGCGAAACCGTTGGGGCGGGGCCAGGTGGCGTGAAGAGCGAGGGCAACCGAGGCCAACCCGACGGCCTGGACGAGGCCTCCCGCCACCAGGACGCGTGGCCCGAACCTGGCGAGCAGGCGGGCCACCAGCAGCGACGCGCCGAGGAAGCCCAGGGCCATGGGAAGGAGGATCACGCCGGTGCGCACTGCGCTCAGACCAGCGCCTTCCTGAAGGGTGAGCGCGTAGACGAACATGAAGCCGCCGAAGCCCGTGAAGAACGGCAGGCCAACCAGCAGACCTTTGCGCATGCTCGGGGCGTCGAGCAGGGAGAACGGAACCAGTGGCATCCGCCCGTGCCCTTCGACAGAGCGCTCGGTGTGCACGAAGGCCACCGCGCCGAAGGGGCAGAGCGCCAGCAATACCAGGGTCCACCAGGGCCAGCCGAGCGAGCGGCCCTCTGTGAGGGGGACCAGGAGGGCCAGAAGGGAGGCGGCGAGGAGAAGCGTCCCGCGCGTATCGACGGGGGCGGGGTCCTGCGAACGGGTGTCGGGAACGACGCGGCGAGCGACCAGGAAGCCCACCACGCCCACCGGCACATTGACCAGGAAGATGGAGCGCCACTGCGACCCGGCGACATCGGCCGAGATGAGCAACCCGCCCAAGAGCTGGCCCACGCCGGCGCCGATGCCTCCCACCGCTCCGTAAAGACCGAGCGCCCGGTTGCGGGCGTTACCCGACGTCGTGGCCTGGATGGTGGAAAGCACCTGCGGGAGCATCATGGCGGCGGCGGCGCCCTGCAGCGCGCGGAAGGCGACCAGCAGCCCGGCGTCGGGCGCCAGTCCACAAGCCAGTGACGTAAGGGTGAAGGCGGCCATGCCGATGAGGAACAGGCGGCGGCGGCCCAGGGCGTCGCCCAGGCGGCCGCCCACCACCAGCAGCACGGCGTAGGCGATGGCGTAGCCAGCCACCACCAGCTGGAGCATGCCCGGGGAGGCGTGCAGGTCTCGGTTGATGGTGGGGAGCGCAACGTTGACGATGAAGAAGTCGGTGACCGGGAGGAAGACGCCGACCAGGACCGTGAAGAGCCCCAGGGGTGACAGCGCGGCCGAAGCCGTTTGGGGAACCGGGGTCGTCCCACCGGCGGTCTCAAGAGCCATCGAGACAGTATGCGGGTGCTTATAACCTGGTACCAGGGGCCCAATTATCCTGGTACCAATGGCAACTGGAAACCGGCTCCGATCGGGAGGAGGATGGGAATATGGCCGACGTTGAGGTGTTGCGCCGGGAGGAGTTGGGGACGTTCCTGCGGAGTCGGCGGGAGCGGATCTCGCCGCAGCAGATCGGTCTGACCGGGTCAGGTCGGCGGAGGACGCCCGGATTGCGGCGCGAGGAGTTGGCGCAGATCGCCGGCGTCGGGGTGACGTGGTACACGTGGCTGGAACAGGGGCGGGACATCAACGTGTCGGCCCAGGTGATCGAGGCGGTGTGCCGGGCGCTGCTGCTCGACGTGGCTGAGCGGGCGCATGTGATGACCCTGGCGGGACTCGACGACCACTACATCGCCAAGGAGTGCTCGACCCTTGACCCCTCCGTCCAGGTCACGCTCGACCAGCTCTTGCCGTTCCCGGCGTCGGTGGTCAACGCCCGCTTCGACCTGCTGGCGTACAACCGTACCTACGGGCGCATGATCTCGGACATGGGTGAGGTACCGGTCGAAGAGCGGAACACGCTGTGGCTCTGCTTCACCCATCCGGCCTGGCGGGCGAACGTGGTCGATTGGGACGGCGCGGTCACCCATATGGTCGCCGAATACCGGCTCAATATGGCGGACCATGTCGGTGAGCCGGCCTGGAAGGATTTTGTGCGGCGACTGAGCGACGTCTCACCCGAGTTTGTCGACCTGTGGGAGCGGCGGGACGTCTCAGGCGTGGCGAACCGGACGAAGCTGTTCATGAACCCCCACGTGGGCCTGTTGCGACTCGAGCACACCTCCTATTGGACCGGGCCGCGCACCGGCACCCGGATGATCGTCTACACGCCGCTCGACGAGGAGGCTCGTCGACGACTGGAGAAGTTGGCGCTGCTCGAATTCTGAGGGGCGGAAAAAGCGCGCATCACTGAGGGCGGGAGTGCGACCGTTCCTTGGCATATGGAACTCGTCGTGGAGAAGATCTCGACCGCCGAACTGATGGCCGAAGCGGAGCAGTTCGGAACGGATATCGCCACCGCAACCGGATCCTTGATGCGCGTGATCGGCGAGATCGACCGCCGCGAGGCGTGGCGGGCCGAAGGAGCGACGTCGTTGGCCGCCTGGGTGGCGCAACGGTTGGGGGTGTCGGAGGGAACGGGTCGATTGTGGGCCCATGTGGCCGAGCGTTTGTGGGACCTGCCCCACCTGGCGCAGGGGCTACGGGTCGGCGCTGTGAGCTTCGACAAAGTGCGACCGGCAGTCGACGTCGCCACGCCCGAGACCGATGCCGAAGTCCTGCGCCAGGCCCAGGAATGCTCGGTGCGTCAGCTGGCCGACCTGGCGCGCGCCGGACGGGGCGCCACGGACCAAGAGGCGGCGACCCGGTACGACACCCGTTACCTCCGCTTCAACGACACCAAGTGCACGCTGACGGCACAGCTGCCCGAGGACCTCTACGCCGGGGTGCGGGGGGCGGTCACGGCGGCGGCCAAGCAGATCGAGTCAGATGGGGAGACCCGATGGGACCAACGCCTCGCCGACGGGCTGGTCCAGCTCTGCCGGCTGGCGGGTGATGGCCCGGCGGGTGCGAGGGGAGCCGGTGGGGCGGCGCGGCCCGGTGGGGCGGCGCCGGCTGGTGGGGCGGCGCCGGCTGGTGGGGCGGCGCGGCCGAAGCACATGGTGGTCGCCCACACTGACCTGGCGCTCCTACGAGGGGGTACCGGGACGGCGGAGATCGAGCGCTTGGGCCTCCTCAGCCCCGAGGCCATCCGGCGCATCGCCTGTGATGCCGAGGTGGTCCTGGCGGTTGACGACGCCTTCGGCCACACCATGTTCGAGGGCCGCGCCCATCGCTTCCCGACCGACACCCAACGCAGAGAAATCTGGCGTCGGGACCGGCGGTGTCGCTTTCCCGGGTGTGCGAACGCCACCTTCACGGACGTGCACCACATCGTGCTCTGGACCGACCACGGTCCGACCGACCTCAACAATTTGGTCACGCTGTGTGATCACCATCACCACCGGGTCCACGAGAAACACTGGAAGGTCAAGGGGAACGCCAACGGCATTTTGCGGTTCAACGGCCCGAGCGGGCGAACAATGTCGTCGCGCCCGTCACCCCTTTGGACGCGGCGACGGGACTGAGCCGTCGCCGCCCCTGGCAAATCAGACTTGACCTCTCCGACCTGACCGACCGGGTCAGACCCGGACGCCGGACCGCCTGATGGTGGACTCGTCGGTGCCCAGGTAGGACTCGATCACCGCCGGGTGCTCGAGGACCTCGGCCGGGGTTCCCTCGGCGATGACCTCGCCCAGCTCCAAGGCGATCATGCGGTCACAGATGGCGGTGAGCAGCGGCATGTCGTGCTCGACCACCAGGATGGAGCAGCCGGTGTGCTGCTGGACCCGGATGAGCAACGGGCCCATGGCCTCGCTTTCACGCTGGGCCACCCCGCCCGAGGGCTCGTCGAGGAGGAGGACGCCCGGCTCCTGGGCCAGCACGCAGGCCAGCTCCACGATGCGGCGCGTGCCGGTCGACAGCTCACCGACCAGCTTCTCGCGGAAGGCATCGAGTCCCATGAGCTGGACCAGCTCCTCGACCTCGACGGCCACGTCGGCCTCGGAGTCCAGTGAGGCCGGGAGACGGAGCCCGGCGGCGATCATGTCGCGCGAGGCGAGGTGACGCTCCCGGGCAACGGCGATGGTCTCGGCCACGGTCAGCGATGGGAACAGCCTGGCTTCTTGGAACGTGCGGCCCAGGCCGGCGTTCGCCCGTACGTGGGCCGGCCAGGTGTCGATGTCGACCCCGCCGAGGCGGATGCGGCCACCGTCGAGCGGGAGGAAGCCCGACACACAGTCGAAGAAGGTCGTCTTCCCGGCGCCGTTGTGGCCGATCAAGCCGAGGATCTCCCCGTCGCGCAGACCGAGGGAGATGTCCTGGATGGCGGCGATGCCACCAAAGCTCTTCTGCACGCCGTTGCATTGGAGGATCAGCGGGGCCTCGTCGGACGGCGGCACGCGCACCTTGTCCCCGACCGCCAAGGCGGCTGAGGCGGAGGCGTGTTCGGTTTGGGCCGGGGCGGAGCGGGCGTGAGGCCCACCGGTAACGGTCCCGTCGGAAACAGAGTTGGCCCCTGCAATGAAGACCGAACGCAGAATGTCGGGACGATCGAGCAAGTCCTCGGTGCGACCGCTGAAGCGCACCTCGCCCTTTTCGAGGAAGACGGCTCGCTCGGCCATCTGCAGCGCGACGTTGACCGATTGCTCGACGACGACGATGGTGGTGCCGGACTCGTGGAGCATGCGGACGACATCGAGGAGTTGCGCCACGACGGTGGGCGCGAGACCGAGTGAGAGCTCGTCGATCATCAGCACCTTGGGCGTCACCATGAGGGCCATGGCGAGGCTGAGCATCTGCTGCTCGCCGCCGGACAGGTTGCCCGCCAACTGGCCCGAGCGCTGGGCCAGGATGGGGAACAGTGCGGTGACGCGTGCCTTGGCGGCGTGCACGGCGGCGTGGTCCTTGCGGATCATCCAGGTGCCGAGGCGGAGGTTCTCGTCGACGGTCAACGTCGGGAAGATGCCACGGCCGCCCGGCATCAGGGCCAGGCCCATGCGGGCGATGTCCTCGGCCGGGTCGCCGGTGATGTTGGCTCCGTTCAGGGTGACCGAGCCGCCGCCGACGCGGACCAGCCCGCTGGCGCCTTTGAGGAGGGTCGACTTGCCGGCGCCGTTGGTGCCGAGGAGGGCGACGATCTCGCCCTCGTGGACCTCGAGGTCCACGCCGAAGAGGATCTGCACCGGTCCGTAGGAGACCTCGACCTCCTGGCACGACAGGACGACAGGCGTGTCCGGGACGCCAGCCGCGGCGAGCGGGGTCTGCCCGTTGGTGGCGGTGACCACCGGGACCTCGGCGGTGTCCCTCTGCGCTATTGCCGATTCCCGGAGCGGGGAGAACTCGGGATGGACCTCCGAACCGTTGCCACCGGCGGCAGCGGCGGCGGCGTCGTCGGCGTCGTCGCTGAGGGCATGGGTTACGACGTCCAGCTCAACTGGCGCGTGGCGCGTCTCAACGCGGCGGTCGGCGACCAGACTCGGGACCAGGAGATCACGACGGAGCGCCACCCGCCGCAGGACGATGTCCCGGATGAGCTGGACCAGCTGGCCGAGACCGCCGGGCAGGACGAGGAGGACCAGGAGGAGGAAGATGCCGGCGAAGAGAAGTTGGTCCTGCGGGTACGAGAAGCTGAGTATCTCGATGAGCGCGACTCCCATGAGGGCGCCGCTGATGGAGCCCAGCCCGCCGATCACCGCCATGGCGAACACGGTGAGGCTCATCGAGGGGTCGAAGGTGCCGAAGCCCACGGCCCCCAGGAGGGTGGCGTAGAGCCCGCCCGCGATACCGGCAATGGCCCCCGCTAAGACGAAGCCGCTCAGCTTCGTCCGGGTCGGGGGAACCGCCATGGCGGCCACCGCCCTCTGGTTGTCCCGGGTCGATATGAGGGTGCGCCCCGAGCGCGCGCGTCGAAGACCCTGGATGAAGACGACGGTCAGCAGTAGGAAGGCCAGACAGAAGAAGTACATGGACTTGTTGCTGAGTAGGTTGAACCGCTCCCACAGCACGGGACGGGTGAAGTTCTGCGGGATGATGTTGGGGAAGAACGTCGGGTTCAAGAAGAACGTGTCGATCGCCACCGCCAACGTCAGTGTCACGACGGCCAGGTACGACCCCTTTATTCGCAAGGCCGGCAACCCGACCAGGACCGCCAGGAGGGCGCCGGCGACGCCCGCCGCGGCCAAGGCGAAGAAGAAGTCGGTATTCGACTTCTCGATCAGATCGCCGGCGATGACCCCGCCAATGCCGGCGAAGGCGAATTGGCCCAGGCTGACGTTGCCGGACCAACCCGACAGCACGACCAGAGAGAGGGCGATGATGCCGTAGAGGAGGGCGCCGGTCCACTCCAGCGTGATGCCGGGGCCACCGATGAACGGGATGGCGATGAGCAGCCCGGCGATGGCCGCGCCGAGGAGGGCCCGTCCGGCCATCACTTCGGGCAGTTTGCGCAGGATGTCGGGAATCGGCTTGAGGATGCCGGTATTGCTGAAGGTCTCCTCGGCGTCGCCGGCTCGTCCCTTCCTCTGTCGCTGGACCAGGAGGGCGATCAGCAGCACGCCGAGGTTGACGACGTCGGTGACCGATTCGTACCGGGGGAAGTTGAACGCGAAGAGCTGGTTGATGATGCCGATCGCCACGCCGGCGCCGAAGGCCAGGGGGAGGTTCTCCATCCCGGCCACGACGGCCGCCACCAACGGGGGCACGATGAGGGTCGGGCCGGCCAGGGCGCTGATGGTGAGGCCCTGCGACGGCGCCGCCAGGATCACGCTCAGACCGGCCAGGGCACCGGCGATGATCCAGACCAACGTCGACAGCCGCTTGACGGGGATGCCCAGCAACCGGGCCCGGTCGGCATTGTCGGCGATGGAGCGGACGGCGGTCCCCGCATCGGTCCTGAGGAGGAACCACCCCAGCACGACCAGGATCACCGGCACCGCGATGGCGATGAGGAGGTCATTGCCGTCGAAGAGCACCGGGAAGATGAACGTGTGGTGGCTGGTCAGCGGAGTGGGCACGCTCCCCACGATGGAGGGGCCGTTGAGCCATCCCGGAACCTTCAACTGGATCCCGCCGAGGAGCTGGGCCAGACCGATGGTGGCGACCATCACGATCAGGCGGGGTGCGGTGAAGAAGCGCCAGCGGAACAGCAGGTCGATGAGCAGACCGAGCACGGCGCCGACCGCGAGCGCCACCAGGATGCAGACGAACCAGTTGACGTGCTTGCCGAGGTTCAACTCGACGCCGACCGTGGCGGCCAGGGCGCCCATGGCGCCGTAGGAGAAGTTGATGACCCGGGATGCCCGGTACGTGAGGACCAGCCCGAGGGCTAGGAGCCCGTTGACCGCCCCGAACTCGGCGCCGTTGAGCAAGACGCCCTTACCCGCTGAGTGCGGCCAGATCTCCGGCACGACGAAGTACAGCAGGGCTCCCACCACGACGATGAGGCCGAAGGCCCGGACACGGGGCGATATTCGATCGAGGGACGCCGGGAGCTCCACGGGCTAGCCCGGCGCGATCGGGAAGTTCGTGGGTAGCGGCGGTGGCGCAGTCGGGTACTGACCCGTCTTGTATCGAGGACTCATGATCACGTACGCCCCCGTTTTGCCGTTGTAGGGCGAAACCTTGTTGGGGTCCCAGTAGATCAGGGCAGAGTCGACCTGGGGGGAGAAGTGCCCGGTCGGGAAGGCCCATGACCCGTACAAGGCGTTCGGCGCCCCCTGCTGGCTACCTGGATACGCCCGCATCCCCGCTTCGAAGTTGGCTGCCGTCAGATCGGGGCCCGCCATCTGGATCCCGATGGCCAGCTCCAACATCTGCTCGTAGATGACGTCGACCGCGTTGGCCGGTTCGCTTCCGGGATTGACCGACTTGTAGGCGGCGTAGCCGAAGGTGCTCTGCTTGGGCTCGATCGGACCATTGAAGGTCACGCCGAAGGCATGGGACCACTCTTGCTGCTGGAAGAGCTGCCCCACGATGTCGGTGTCGGTGAAGGCCGTCCCGGCCACGATCCACTCGGGGGTGTAGCCCTGCTCCGAGGCCCGCGAGGTGAGATAGGCCGGGGTGATCGGGTCACACCCGCAGATCACCGTGGTGATGCCGTCGTTCTGCAGTTGGCTGACGATGGTGGCGGCCTGGCTGGACAAGGTGGCCAGGTTCAACTGGTACTGGATGTCGTCTGAGATCGTGTCGCCGGCCGCCGCGGCCTCCTGCAGTCCCACGTTCACGCTCGACTGGTAGTAGGGGTTGCTGGGGGCGATGATGGCGATCTTGCGGGGCTTGCCCTGCAACGACCCGCCGGCCCATTGCGCATTTTTGTTGGCCAATGACTTGATGGCGAACTCCTCGGTGGCAGCCACGACGTCGTTGCCTTCGGTGTCGATGCTCCACATGTAGGGCGCGTACTGGGCCATGAACGAGCCGGAGAGGTACGGCGCCCCGAGGGAGATCACGTGCTGCCCGGCCAACGCCACGTCGTAGGGCTCGGTCGTGCCGTTCAGGTCGGCGAACGCATGCAGGGACTGGGCGGCGGTCACGGCGTCGGCGTCCGCCTGCTGTTGGCCGGTGCCCAGGAGCTCGTTGGTCTCGTTGCCCTGGCCGTTGAAGTACTCGAGATTGAGCTTGCGCCCGTAGAATTGGTAGTGGGTATCGAAGTAGGTCGCCAACGCGTTGATGGTGCGCTCGATGTCGGCCGTCGTGTCGGTGATATCGGCTCCCCCCAGCTGCTGAAGGGCCTGCTGGAAACTCTGGGAGCCCGCGGCGTTGCGGAAAGAGATGTTGATCTGGGTGGCCGACACACCCGGGGCGGTCGCCCCGCCGTTGCTGCCCGAGAAGGCGACGCAGGGCGGTGAATACGGGTCGCCGGGAACCTGTTGGGTCTGCGTACCGCATGCGGTCGTCTTCCCCAGCGGGGCGCCGGAAGCCGTCTTGCCATTGGTGACGGGCCCACCGGTCGTTCCCGACGAGCCGGGACTGCCCGGCGTTCCTGAGGTGCCGGGCACGGTCGTGGCGGTCGAACCCGTCCCGCCAGTCCCGCCGCCGGTCACCGTCTGGGTCTTGTCGACCACCTTCTCGGTGGGCGCGATGGTGGGGACGAGCGTGGCCATGAGAACGAAGGCGACCAGCAGTGCGGCCAATGGGCCGTAACCCTTCAGGAGCCGCCGGTCACCCTTGGCCGCCGCCAGGCGGAGCTTGCTCGAGCCGTTTGCCTCGCTCACGATGCCTCCAGTCCCGACAGCCGCGAACGACGTCGCTGTCTCGCGTAGTCCCCTGCGGCGAGCACGCCGAGTAGGGCCAGTCCGATCAACCCGACCGGGAGAGCCAGATTCGAGCTGTTGCACCCTCCGCCGGCCGGGCTGGAGCTGTCACAACTGGTCGTCCTGGTCACCGGCCCGAGCGACTCCTTCTGGCCGCCCGACGGGGTCGAACCCGTCGATGGCGTGACGCCCGACGTGCCCGGGATGGCGTCCGTCCCGGGGATGGCGAAGGTCGAGGACGGCAGGGTGAGACCCGAGTCGCCCGAGGTATCGGTCGGCAGCGCCGTCGAGGCACCCGTACCGAACGGTGAAACAGCCGCCTGGTCGGTCGTCTGGGCCTGTGCGCCGCCCAGTTGAACGTTGACGTTGCCCCCCCCGGCCAGGGGACCCAGGCCGATGTCGCTGACGGTGAGCTCGGTCGCGAGGTTGCAGTTGAAGCTGAGCAGTTGTTGCTGGAGCTTGTCGCGGACAGTCTCGGCCTTGGAGAGGTTCGCCCCGATGATCTCTTGACCGAGGGTGTTGTTGTCGATGCCGACCGTCAGAGGCGAGATCACCACCGTCCCGTCACTCTGGGTCGTCTGCTGGGGCCAGTCGACCTGCAGTCCGAGCGGCGACAGTGCCGTGTTGACGATGGTGAGCACGGTGGTGAGGGCATTGGTGGAGATCGGGATGGTCAGGCCGGCCACGGTGAGGCCGCTGATGCTGAACGATGCCGTCGAGGTATTCGAAGCTCCGCTCGTCTGGGTGGCGGCCCAATGCAGCCCGTCGAGCACGACCTTGCCCCCCAACAGTGACAGTGACGCGATGTCGGAGGTGGCGTTGGCAAATCGCGTGCCGTTCGAGGTGCTGGCATGGGCGCTGCTGGTCGCCCCGGAGAAGGAGATCAGACCGGCCAGGGTCTCTCCGGCCAGGGTGGTCGTCGATGATCCGGACGGCTGCTCCGTCGCAGTTGCCGACTCGACACCGGCCCCCGACCCCGAGCCTTTCGGGGCGACGGTCATATTGATCGTCTGGTTTCCATCGGTGGATTCAGCTTGCGCCGCAGCCGGCACTTCCTTCGGGTTGAGGGTCCCCGGTCCACCCGTGGCGCAGTTGTTGGCTTCCAGGGCCAGGCCGATGGCGCCGAGGTCGATGGTCTGCGACAGGGCCTGGCTCACTTCGTTCTGGTAGGCCGCCTGGGACGTGGCCAAGATGATGGCGTAGCTCAATCCACCCGTGGTCGGCGCCACCTGCAGCGCCTGGGCCGAGGCCACCGCCGTCCCGGGAATGAAGGCCGTGTCCGCCCCTGAGGTCGTGGACCCGAACTGGGCCAGGCACACCCCGGCGATCACGGCGCAGCCGATCCCCACACTCACCGTCTTCGGGGTGTAGCGCCGCTCGCGGAACCGGGTGGCCAGCGACCGTCGCGTACCCACAGGCGGACCCCCCCTACTCATTCGCATCGGAAGGACAACAGTTGTTTGGGCCAATCCATACGGCTGCAACCGCTGTGATGAGAGCGGAGCGGTGCTCGGCCGCCGGAAGCTGCTCCAGGCACGAAGGACCCGGGACTCGGCCCGCGCCGCGCCGGGCGGAGGTGGAGATCAGACTGCCCCGCCAGAGGAACCGCCTGCTGATCCTGCTCGTCATCGCCCGCACACCCCCCCACAGGATGTCGCCCGGGACGTTCGCCCGGCTGCAGCCAGACAGTAGCGAAACGTCAGCCGGCGCGTGAGGCCACTCGTCTGACGACGGCCATCCACCCGTCGAGGTCGTCGAGCGCCAGCCCCTCGACCTTGGCGTTCTCGTCGGCCCGGCGCAGCACAAGGGCATCGTCGGCCCAGCGCGTGGCCTCGAACGCCGCCCGCTCGTCAGACGACATCGGCCCACCCTGTCTGACCAGGGACGCCACGCTGTCGGCGGCCAACTCGGCCCCGTAGGTGGCCTCGCTCGCCACGAGATACCGCTTGGCCTCCACGTGCCTTCCCACCAACCCCGCCACCCGCTCCCCCAATGCCTCCCGCACCGCCGCCGCCCCCGCCTCGGCGTGCTCGCCGTCACCGACCCCGTCGAGCAGGTGACCGATGTCGTGGACCAGCCCCGCCACGGCCAGCTCATCGTCCCCCGGCCGCTCCCGCTGCAGCACCGCCGCCGTCTGCAGGGCGTGGTCCAGGTGCGAGTGCGCCAGGACCCCCGACTGCCCCGCACCGTCCCCCACCGAGTCCACCTCGACGGGTCGATCGGCCGCCGAGCGCAGCAACCGTTCGATGTCGTCGACGTCCAGGCTCTTCGGGGTCACCGAGCCATTCTCCCCTCCCATCGGCGCGGCGGCCATCGCTGTACGGTGACGCGACGTGCCCTGGACCCCTCCCCCCCGCAGTCCCTGGACCGAGAAGCTCGTCGCTCTCGGCACGGGTCTAGGGGACAACGGGCGCTCCGTCGTCTCCCTCCAACCCGACGAGCTCCGCCGGGCGGCCGAGGTCTGCACCGGCCTGAGTGACTTCGGCGATTCGTGGTGGGAGGAGCCGTTCCGTCGGCTGTGCGCCTCGCTCGATGACGAAGCGCAACTCCACCTCCCCGGCCGGCTGCGCACCCGGGGCGAGCTCCAGCTGATCCTGCAGAACCGCCTCCGCCTGGTCGACCTGTGGAAGCGGGAGCCCACCGTCAACGACGAGCGCGTCCACGCCCCCATCGTCGTGACCGGGCTGGGTCGGTCCGGGACGACGCTGCTCCACGAGCTCCTCGCCTGCGATCCCGACAACCGGCCGCCCCTGCTCTGGGAGCTCCTCCATTCCGTCCCCGCCCATATCGGCGAACCGCCCGTCCCCTATGCCCGCTGGGCCGAGGCGACGGCGCGGCTCTGCGACGACGAGATCACGTTGATGGACGAGATGGTGCCGGCCTTCACCGCCATGCACGAGAACGGCGGCGCCCTCCCCACCGAGTGCATCTTCGCCTTCGCCCACCAGTTCTCCAGCGACATCTACACCGGCCTCTACAACGTGGCCGAGTACACCATCTGGAGGAGCTCGCAGGACCAGGCACCCATCTACGACTGGCACCGCCGCATGCTCCAGACGCTGCAGTGGATGGTCCCCACCACCCGATGGGTGGTCAAGGCCCCCTCCCACCTCGGGTCGCTGCCGCTGGTGTTCGCCACCTATCCCGACGCCCGGGTGGTCATCACCCACCGCGACCCGCTGCGGGTCATCGGGTCCCTGGCCGACCTGATGGCGACCCTCCACTACATGCACTCGAACCACGTCGACCACGGCGTCCTGGTCGAGTTCATGGCCATGGGACTGGAAATGCAGATGGACAGCGTCTCGGCCGAGCGGGACCGCGGCTCGCTGCCCGGCGAGCAGATCAGCGACGTCATCTACCGCGACCTCGTCGGCGACCCGGTCGGCACCGTCGAGGGTCTCTACGCCCGCTGGGACCTCCCGGTCACCGAGCTGTTCCGCCGCAACCTCGACGCCTACATCGGCGCCCGGCACACCGACCGGGGGCCGCGCCACGACTACTCCTTCGGCGATACCGGCCTCGACCTCGCCGTCCATCGAGCCCTGGTCGCCCCCTACCAGGCGCGCTACGGGGTCCCGTCCGAGGTCTGAGCCCTACGCGGTACGGGGCAAGTCCGCCACCGAAACCAGTTCGGCGGTGGGATGCGGCGGTCCGTCGGCCAGGATCCAGCGCACCAGCATGTAGCCCTCGAGTCGCCCGCCGGTGTCGAGCCAATTGTCGACGCCGGGGCCCGGGTCGCTGGGCGCGATCACCATCCGCCACGACCCGTCGGGCGACGGCCGGGCGGTGCGGTTGTTGAGCGCCGTCGTCGTGTAGCGGTAGTCGAAGCTCTCCATCCACGGCGACGTCAGCGTCAGGCCCCAGTAGAGGAACGGCCGGTCGGGCTCGTGCACCGTCACCAACAGCGCCTGGCCGGGGGCGAGCGAGAAGCGGCCGCCGTGGTACGTCATCTCGGCGTTGGAGTGTGAGCGCACCTCGTCCTCCTGCGCCTTGACGTGCTCGGACCCCGCCACGCCGCCGAACGTGTTCATGTTGGAGGCGGCGTCGTGCCACATCTGGAGGGCGGTGGCCCCGACGAACTGGAGGAACATCGAGGCGAACTCGAGTTTGGGCGCCAACTCGTCAGACGACAGGACCGGCGGCGGCGGCGGGACGTCGCCCGGCGGCGTCACCAACTCCATCCGTAGACGACTGAGCCGCTCGGGCGTCTTCTCGAAGTGCGTCTCGCGGATGGCCAGCTGCGCCGTCCCCGGCTCGAGCACCACCGCATTGCGGGGAAGAGGGTCGGGCATGGCGGCGGCCGGGGCGATGAGGATGTCGACCTCGCCGCCCGGACCGATCTCGAACTCGTCGATATGGGTCTGCGTCTGCGTCCCCGTCCGCCCCCCGACGGCCCCCTGGCCGAACGCCGTCCCGAAGGTCATCCCGAGATAGGCGCACTCGCCCCGGTGCCCGACCAGGCGGTAGCTGCGGGTGTCGTCCAAGACACAGAAGAGGTAGTTGACGTCGGGGTTGTCGACCAGCAGCTTGCGGTACGCGTCCTGGAGCCGGAAGAGCTGGGGATGGAGCGGGTCGGACTTCTCGACCAGCCACTCGAGCGCCAGGGTCGCGAGCCGGGTCACCCAGCGGTACCCCTCCGCCGTGTCGACGTCGGTGCCGGGCACGCCGGTGGCGGCCTGGACGACGGCGAGGGCGGCCCGTTGCGCATTCAGCCAGGATTCGAAGGCGGCGGCGAGACGGTCGGTCATCGCCTGAAGCTACCGTTGGTCGGGTGCCCCTCGTCGACCATTTCCTGGCCGAGCCCCTGGCCCACCTGCCGGTGCCGCGGCCGGGGTCCATCCGCCGGACCAGCCACGTCGACATGGTCGGGCAGGCCGATGGCACGCTGGCGCTGCGTGGCGCGGCGGCCGACCCGAGCGGCCGGGCCACCAGCCGGGCCATCGTGGGGTCGCTGCGGGACCGCGAACTCGTGTCGCTCGAGGTCGACCCTGGCGTGGCGGGCAGTGACGGCCTGATCGGCCGGGTGGTGGGCAAGGGCTTCCGGGCCGCCGTCGACGCGCTGTGCCAGCCGGGCACGCTCTCCTCGGTCCTGCTGTCCGAGCTCCCGATCGCCGCTCTCCTCTCGGGCTACGCCTCGCTGTACACCGGCGAGTACCCCAACCCGATCCCCGAGGCGATGCTGGCGTCGTTCCCGGTCGACATCTGCGCGGGCTGGGCCGCTCCGGGCTCGTTCATGGTCCAGATCCGCCGGGACCGGGACATGCCGACCCCCGCCGGGCCGGTCGCGCCCGACCTAGAAGGTTGGCCCGAGATGGCCGCCCTGGAGCCGGGGTCCATGCGGCGGCAACGGCTGATCGAGCGCAGTGGGATGGAGGTGTGGGCCATGTTCCGAGATTCCTACGCCCAGCTCGACGGCGTGGTCAGCGTCCTGCACGAGTACACGGTGGAGGCGACGCTCGCCGCCGGCGACGACGGGGTCGAGCGGGTGGCCAGCTGCGTGGCCAGGCCGAGGGTGCTGCCGTGGACCGAGTGCCCGAATGCCGCCCACAGCGCCGAGCGGGTGGTGGGCCGTCGGGTGGGCGAGCTGAGAACGATGGTCCGAGAGGAGATGGTGGGCATCTCGACCTGCACCCACCTCAACGACCTGCTCTCCTCCCTTGCCCAGGCCGAGCAGCTGATCTGAAGATCGGGGACAGGTGGGTCGGAGGGCCGAGTCGCCTGATCGCCCCGCTGCCCGGTAGTTTCAAAAGACGACCTGGGAGGAAAGACCGTGACTGACACCGCGACCACGACTGACGCATCCGGCGACCTCGCCACTGACGAGCTCCTGAGCGAGTTGCGGGCCTGGCTGGGCGGCAACTGGGACCCCGACCTCACCGTCGGCGAGTGGTGGGAGCGGCTGGGCCTCGAGGGCTGGTCGGCGCCGGGCCTGCCGAGCCATGCCTACGGCAAGGGCATCTCGCGGGCCGACGCGGTGGCGGTGGCCAACGAGATCGCCGCCTTCGGCGCCCTCGGTGCCCCGGCCGGACTCGGCCTCCTGCTGGCCGCCCCGACCATCGCCACCCACGGCACCCAGGAGCAGATCGACCATTTCGTGCGGGACATCGTCACCGGCAAGATGGCCTGGTGCCAGCTGTTCAGCGAGCCGCAGGCCGGCTCCGACCTGGCCGGCCTGCAGACCAAGGCGGTCAAGGACGGCGACGAGTGGATCATCAACGGCCAGAAGGTCTGGACGTCGGGCGGGCAGTACGCCGACCTGGGCATGCTGCTGGCCCGCACGGATCCCGAGGTGCCCAAGCACCAGGGGATCTCGTACTTCGCCTTCGAGATGCACCAGCCCGGCGTCGACGTCCGCCCGCTCAAGGAGATGACCGGGCACGCCCTCTTCAACGAGGTCTTCCTGACCGACGCCCGGGTCGCCGACTCCTCCCTCATCGGTGGGCTCAACAACGGGTGGGCCGCGGCCAACACCACCCTGATGAACGAGCGGGCCGGCCTCGGGTCGGGCGGTGGAAATGCCGCGGGCGGTGGCCTGGCCCAACCGGGCACCGTGATGGCGGCCCTCGGCAAGCGGGTGGGCGACTTCGTGGCCGCCAAGGACGGGACGAGCGGGGCCAACGGCACGGCCGGTGGTCGGCGGAGTGGCGGCAGCGCCCCCGGCGGCGGGGCGCTGGGTGCCATGCGCGGCGGGGCGGGCATGCTCATCTCGCTGGCCAAGTCCAAGGGCGCCAATGAAGATGCCGGGGTGCGACAGGATCTGGCTCGCCTGTACACCTTGGGCGAGTTGGGGCGGTACAACGGCTTGCGCGTGAAAGCAGCCAAGGAGCAGGGCCGCGACATCCCGGGCATGCCGAACGTGTCCAAGCTCTCCATGAGCCAGATCGTGCGGCTGACCCGTGACCTCGGGCTGCGGATTCTCGGGCCGGGTGGGATGCTGCACGCCTACGGCGCCGACGACAAGGCTTCGCTGATGCAGGCCACGGCCGACCCGTTCGCCGGCAGCGTGACCGAGATGGCGCTGTTTGCGCAGGCGCCGCCCATTTACGGGGGGACGGATCAGGTGCAGCGAAACATTATCGGTGAGCGCGTGCTGGGGCTGCCGAAGGAACCCAACAACGACCGGGTGACCCCGTTTTCCCAACTGCCCAAGAACGCCTGATCATCGGGCGAGACGGTCGGACCGGGGGCGGGGGACGACGCGGTGGCGGGGCACGGGCGGGTGCGGGAGCGGACGTTGCGGGGGGCGGCCGCCATCGTGGGGATCGCCGACGACGTCTCCCCCACCGGTGAGCTGACCCGGACGGGGCGCGAGCTCGAAGTGGCCATGGTGCTCGACGCCCTCGATGACGCCGGGCTGACGCTGGCCGACGTCGACGGGGTCTGCCACGCCGAGTCGTCGATGGGATTCGCGGAGTATCTAGGGGTGCACCCACGGTTCACCGACTCGACGATGACCGGGGGGTCGAGTTACGAGGTGCACCTCGAGCACGCCGCCGCTGCCATCGCGGCCGGGTTGTGCGACGTGGTGATCAGCGTCTATGCCTCCACGCCCCGCAGCGACCGCACCCTGGGGCGGCGGGTCGAGCGGCGCTTCCCGGCCGGGCCCACCCCGATGGCCGAGTGGGAGTGGCCCTACGGGTTGCGTATGCCCATGGGGCCGTACGCGCTGGCGGCGTCGCGGCATATGCACGAGTTTGGGACCACCTCCGAGCAGCTGGCCCAGATCGCCGTGAGCACCCGGGAGTGGGCCGCCCTCAACCCGCGGGCTCGCTACCAGACCCCCATCACCGTGGCCGACGTGCTCGCCTCCCCGCTCCAGACCTCCCCGCTGCACCTGCTCGACTGCTGCCTTGTCACCGACGGCGCCGGCGCCTTCGTCATGACCAGCGCCGAGCGGGCCCGCTCGCTGCGCAAGCCACCCGTCTACGTCCTCGGCGCGGCGACCTGTCACGACCACATGATGATCACCCAGATGCCCGACCTGACCACGACCCCGGGCGCGGTCTCGGGTGCCTCGGCCTTCGCCATGGCCGGCATCAAGCCCGCCGATGTCGACGTCCTCATGGGCTACGACAGCTTCACCATCACCGCCCTGTTGCACCTCGAGGACCTCGGGTTCTGCGCCAAGGGCGAGGGCGGACCGTTCGCCGCCGACGGCAAGCTGGGCCCGGGCGGCTCGCTGCCGATGAACACCAACGGCGGCGGCCTGTCCTTCACCCACCCCGGCATGTACGGCATGTTTCTCATCACCGAGGCGGTGCGCCAGCTACGCGGGGAGGGCGAGGCGCGCCAGGTCGATGGGGCCGAGATCGCGGTGGCGCACGGCTCGGGGATGGTGCTGTCCTGCATGTCGACGGCGGTGCTGGGCACGGAGGCGGCGCTATGACGGCGTCCGGCGGGAGCGGCGGGAAGGGCGAGAAGGGCGGGCAGGTCGAGAAGCTCCGGATGATGGAGCCACCCGTGGGGGCGGAGAGCGGCCCGTTCTGGGAGGCGACCCGGGAGGGCAGGCTCCTGGTCCAGTGGTGCACGGCCTGCGACAAGGGGGTCTTCTACCCGCGCTCGTTCTGCCCGTACTGCGGGGGGCGAGGGGGCGAGGACGGCGGCGTGCGCTCGACGCTGGAGTGGCGGGCGGCCAGCGGGCGGGCCACCGTGCACGCCGTCACGATCGAGAACAAGCCGGCCGCCACCGGGGCCACCTTCTCGGGTGGGGCGCCCTACACGGTGGCCCTGGTCGACCTGGAGGAGGGGGTGCGGATGATGACCAACGTGATCGGTTGCCCGCCCGAGGAGGTCCGCATCGGCATGGCCGTCACGGTGACCTGGGAGCCTCTCTCCGACGGGCGGCAGCTGCCGCAGTTCACGCCGGCGAGGGATGAGGGGGCGGGGTGGTGACGGAGGCGACCGACAAGGCTGCCGCGGCGGCCGAGGGCATGCTGCTGGCCTGGTGGGCCGAGCGGGGGCCCGAGCGGCCGGCCTTCTTCACCCCCTACGGCGACCGCACCTTCGGCGAGGTGAACGCCAACATCAACCGCCTGGTCCGGGCCTTCCGGGCGCGGGGATTGGGGGCAGGTGACTCGGTGGCGCTGATGTGCACCAACCGGCCCGAGTTCATCGAGACCCTGTACGCGGCGCAACGGGCGGGCCTGCGGCTGACGCCCATCAACTGGCACCTCACCAGCGACGAGGCGGCCTACATCGTGGACAACTGCGAGGCCAAGGCGTTCGTGGCCTCGGCCGACCTGGGCGACAAGATCGTCGAGGCGACGGCGGGAGGGGCCGGGAGCGGGATGGTCCGGCTGACCGTGGGTGGGTTGGTCCCGGGGTTCGAGATGTACCACGAGGTGATCGCCGCCGAGGACGGGGCGGACATAGCCGACCCGGTGCTGGGCACCCAGATGCTCTACACCTCGGGCACGACGGGACGGCCCAAGGGCGTGCACCGCGACGGCGCGGCGCCGAGCGCGCTGGCCATGGTCAACTTCTGCGGCTACGACGAGGACTGGGCGCAGAGTGTGGACGCCCACCTGTGCACCGGGCCGCTCTACCACGCCGCGCCGCTCGCGTTCTCGGTCGCCCTGCCGATGCTCTATGGCGTGCCGATCGTGGTCATGGAGCAGTGGGAGCCGGGCGAGACGCTGCGGCTGGTGCAGGCGCACGGGATCACCCACACGCACATGGTGCCGACGATGTTCCACCGGCTGCTGGCGCTGCCCGAGGACGTGCGCCGGAAGTACGACCTTTCGTCGCTGCGGTTTGTCATTCACGGGGCGGCGCCGTGCCCGGTGGAGGTGAAGCGACGACTGATCCAGTGGCTGGGGCCGATCGTGATCGAGTATTACGCGGCGACCGAAGGGCTGGGCACCCTGGTCGACTCCGCGACCTGGCTGGCCCATCCCGGGACGGTGGGGCGGCCGATGGTGCGCGGGCTGGTCAAGGTGGCCGACGACGACGGCAACGAGGTGGCGGCGGGTGAGATCGGGCTGGTCTGGCTGCGAGCGCCGGCCGACACCAAGTTCGACTACTACGGCGACGCCGAGAAGACGTCCGGAGCCTTCCGGGGCGAGTACTTCACGCTGGGCGACATGGGCTACATGGACGGCGAGGGGTTCCTGTTCCTGACCGACCGGACGGCGAACTTGATCATCTCGGGCGGGGTGAACATCTACCCGGCCGAGGTCGACGCGGTGCTGCTGTCGCACCCGGCCGTGGGGGATGTGGCGACGATCGGTGTTCCAGACGAGGAGTGGGGCGAGAAGGTGCTGGCGGTGGTGCAACCGGCTACGGGGGTGACGGGGTCCGATGAGCTGGCGGCGGAGCTGATCCAGTTCTGCCGGGAGCGGCTGGCCCACTTCAAGTGCCCGCGGCGGATTGATTTCACCGCGCAGCTGCCGCGCGAGGATACGGGGAAGATCTTCAAGCGACGGCTGCGGGATGAGTATCGAGCGGCGGCCGCTGCTGCAGGAGAAGCGACCAGCGGGTCCAACGAGGCATAAGGAGAGCAAGTGGGCATCTGTGACGGACGTGTCGTCGTCATCACCGGGGCGGGTCGGGGCATCGGGCGGGAGCACGCGCTCGAGTTCGCCAGCCAGGGCGCCAAGATCGTGGTCAACGACCTGGGCGCCGAGGTCGACGGGACCGGGAGCTCGAGCGGGCCGGCGGGCCAGGTGGTCGACGAGGTGCGCGCCATGGGCGGCGAGGCCGTGGCCAACGGCGACGACGTCTCGGACTACGAGGGGGCGGGCCGGCTGATTCAGGCCGCCGTCGACAGCTTCGGCGGGCTCGACGTGCTGGTCAACAACGCCGGCATCCTGAGGGACCGGATGCTGGTCAACATGACCATTGACGAGTGGGACGCCGTGATCAAGGTGCACCTGCGCGGGACGTTCGCCCCCACCCGCCACGCCGTCGAGTACTGGCGCAACCGCTCCAAGGCGGGCGAGACCAACGACGCCCGGGTGATCAACACGACGTCGCCGTCGGGCATCTACGGCAACGTGGGCCAGACCAACTACGGGGCGGCCAAGGCGGGGATCGCCGCCTTCACCGTTATCGCCGCCATGGAACTGGGCCGCTACGGCGTGACGGTCAACGCCATCGCCCCGGCCGCGCTGACCCGGATGACCGAGAACCTGGGCATGGGCACCGAGCGGCCCGAGCGCAAGCCCGAGGAGTTCGACCCCCTCGACCCGGGCAACATCGCCCCGCTGGTCGTGTGGCTGGGAAGCCCCGAGTCGGCCGCCATCACGGGGCGCGTCTTCAACGTCCAGGGCGACCACATCAGCGTGGCCGAGGGATGGGTGGCCGGGCCCGGTGCGAGCAAGGGCGACCGCTGGGACCCCGCCGAGCTGGGAGGCGTCGTGCCCGATCTGGTGGCCAAGGCGGCCCCGAATGCCAATATGGGTGGCCGGCGGAGCTAAAGGAGCTGAGTCGTATGACGATTGGGGCTGCGTTCGGGGAGGGGGTGAGTCCTCCGCCGCCGAGTCCGGCGGAGATGGCGGAGTCCATCCATGTCATCGAGGACCACGCCGACCGTCTCTTCTTGTGGGACTACGAGCGGGAGCGGGGGCAGTTGGTCACGCTCTACAACAAGGCCATGGGGTCCCAGTGGAACTCGGTGACCGACCTGGACTGGGCGACGCCGGTGGACCCCGAGCAGCTGGTGGCCGAGCAGGACAGCCCGATCCTGGCGGTGGCGCGGGTGGCCGGCGGGCTGCCCGGGTCGCCGCTGGCCAAGTGGTCGGAGAAGGAGTACTCCCAACTCGGGATCGAGTTCTTCAAGGCCAACCTGAGCCAGTTCATGCACGGCGAGCAGGGGGCCATGATGACGGCGGCCAAGATCGTCGAGACGGTGCCGTGGATCGACGCCAAGTACTACGCCTCGACCCAGACGATGGACGAGGCCCGGCACACCGAGGTGTTCGCCAAGTACCTGTCGATGAAGCTCGGGGACGCCTATCCGATGAGTCCCTTCTTGAAGGCGCAGATATGGGGCCTGCTGGAGGACTCCCGGTGGGACATCGCCTACTTGGGGATGCAGATAGTCATCGAGTCGCTGGCGTTGGCGGCGTTCGGTGACATGTTGCGGCGGACGCAGGAGCCGTTGCTCAAGAAGCTCTTGCGCTACGTGATGAGTGACGAGGCGCGGCACGTGGCGTTCGGAGTGTTGACGCTGTCGGAGTTCTACGCGGGGCTGAGCGAGGCCGAGCTGAAGGAACGTCAGGAGTTCATGGTCGACGCGACGTTGAACAGCCGGTCACGAGCGACGACGCCCGAGGTGTGGGAGCGGATGGGGACGAGCGAGGCGGCGGTGGTGCCATTTATTATCGAGGCGGCGACCAAGGCCAAGATCAATCCGATGCGTGGCTTCGCCCGGGGGTTCTTCGCCAAGCTGGTGCCGAACACGCGCAAGCTGGGACTGCTGGACGCCAATGGGGGCTACCTGCGGGAACGGTGGGGCGAGGCCGGACTGCTGGAGTTCGAATTCGCCGACGACACCGGCTCGGACTACGAGACCTATGACGCCGTGGCGGAGGACCGGGCGGCGAGGGCGGCGGAGACGGCCGCCGGGTGACCAAGGGCGCGGCCACTCGTATACGAGCGATCTGTCTGGCCCTGCCCGAAGCGGAGGAAAAGCCGTTCGGCGGCCACACCGCCCCGGCCTACCGGGTGCGGGACAAGCTCTTCGTCATGACCGCCGAAGATGGCTCGTCCATGACGATGAAGGCGCCCAAGGGCGTGCAGGGGATCCTCGTTCGGTCGGATCCTGAGCGGTTCTTCGTGCCCAGGTACGTCGGCCCCAAGGGCTGGGTGGGGGTCAGGCTCGACATGCGGCAGCAGCCGGACTGGGACGAGATGGGCGAACTGATTATCGAGAGCTACTGCCTGACGGCACCCAAGCGCCTGGTGGCGCAGTGGGAGCTCAGCCAGAAGGGGTGAGCGAGTCCAAGCGGGCGTCCATCTGCTCGTGGTAGTGCACACCCTGCTGGGTCACCGTCGCCTGTTCCGCCTCGCGGACGACCAGGCCCTTGGTGGTTGAGATCCACAGGTCGGTGGGCGCCACCCCGGCTTCGGGGCCGGCGTAGTGCAGGGTCACCCGGACATGGACGGTGGGGACCGACTGGCCGCCGACGCGCAACGGTTCGTCGCCGAGGTCGACCCCTTGCACGACCACGTCCTCCGACGGGCTCGCCTGGTGACACGTGGCCGACCAGCGAGCCCCCGTCGTGGCGGCGGGCGGGAGGAGATAGGCCGTGGCGGGACACGTGAGCACCGTGGTGGCGGTTGTGCCGCTGATCACCTCATGGGTGGTCAGATTGGTGACAACCAGCGAGTGGTTCACCGACGGGCACACGGTCGTCATCTCGGTGTGCTGGGTGATGGGCACCCAGGCGACGACGCTGCACCCACCGGTGCCGGCGCTCACCACCATGTCGGAGGCGGCCGGGAAAGAGCGCGAGGCCCCGGGGAGGCTCAGGCTCTCGCCGCCGGACGTGCGGTAGCGGAAGACCCCGGCCGTGAGCGGTTGCACCAGGCCCCAGTTGCGGGCGGCCGACACCTGATCGCGGCGGTACATCCGCAGCGCTTCCTTGAGGGTCACCGGGGAGGCCACGGTGCGGAAGAGGACGGCCCAGGCCGTCCCGCCCGCGGCGCCGATCACCAGGACGGCCAGTAAGGAGATGCTGAGCACGCGGTGGTGCTGTATCCAGGTCCAAACGACCACGGGCCAACTCTACCGCCGGCGACGGGCGGGGGCGGGGGCGGGCGGGCGGTTTAGGCGGGATCGGGAACCCAGTTGCCGTGGAAACCGGCCGGTACCCGTTGGGGGAGGTGGACGACGGCTTGTGGCTCACCGCAGAGGTCCTCCGCATTGAGGATGAAGAGTGAGGAGGAGTCGGTCTCACCCTGATGAACCAGGGTCATCACCCAGCCCTCGCCCTCGGGAGAGGTGGAGGAGCGGGGCACGAAGACGCCTTCGCCGATGGTCGCCCCGGCGCCGAACTGGCGCACCTCGCTGGTGGTGGCGGCGAGGTCGTGGCGGATCAGGCCCGACTCGGTGCCCAGGATGTCGTCGGTCTGGCCGACGGTGACGCTGTAGCCGTATCGATGCGGGAGGCCGAGGTGCCGCTCGTCGATGCGAGGGAACTCCTGGCCGCGATCGTCGAGGCGCTCCTCCTTGACGGGGGCGCCGTGGCCGTCGAGGTGCCAACGTTCGAGCGTCGGCGGGCCTTCGTTGGGGCCGAGCATGGCGGTACGGAACATGGATGAGTGACGAGCCACATCGAGCACGATCCCGTCGGTGCCGGGCTCGTCATACGCGTTCATCGGGTGGAAGACGTAGCAGGGGTCGACCTCGTGCCAGACGGGATCGGTGGCGTCGCCGTCCCGAGGGAGCAGGCCGACGCGGGCCGGGTAGTCCTCGTACCAGCGGTAGGGGAAGCTGGCGCCGGCGGCGACCAGGTCGAAGTCGAAGAGCACGGGGAGGTCGAAGAGGACGATCCACTTCTGCGTGATGGCGGTGTCGTGGACGCTGACGGGGCCGCCCATCGTCACCCTTCGGGCCGATCGGACCGTGGCGTCACGGTCGACCACGGTGACCTCGACATCGTTGCCCCAGCCGAAGAAGTAGGAGACGGCGTAGAGCTCACCGGTGCGGGGGTCGCGCTTGGGATGAGCGGTGTACCCGCCCGACAGCGTGCCGCCGAAGTCGCAGGGCCCGATGGTGTCGAGCTCGTCCGTGAGCTCGTAGGGCAGGGCGCCCGCCTCGACGATGGCGAAGGTGCGCCCGGCATGGCCGATGACGTTGGTGTTGGAGGCGAAGTCCATGCCGGCGTGCGCCGCCCCGGGGCGGGGCGGTTCTCCGAGGGCGGCGAGAACTGGCCCCGAGCGCACCCAGCGGTTGCGGTACCACTCGGCCCGGCCGTGGGCGAGGCGGATGCCGTGCACCATGCCGTCGCCGGTGAACCAGTGGTAGGTGGAGGGCTCGGGGGTGCCGGCCGGGTTGGGACCGTTGCGCAAGAAGCGGCCGTTGAGCTCCTCGGGCACTTGACCGGTGATCTTGAGGTCTGTGGCGGTCGCGGTCACCTCGGTGTGCACGGGGGCGAAGTTCCCCTCCAAGTACGGATTCGTGGTCACGGTCATGGTGGACGTCTCCTCACGATGGCTGGCTGCGGCGCTGGTTCGGCACGGACTTGCCACCGACAAGATAACCCGGGTGGGGTGATCTTGTCAATGACAAGTTGCGCGCTACGATCGGTGGGGTGAGCGGAGCGAGCACGACCGCGTCGGACCAGGCGGAGCGCTACCACCACGGCGATCTGCGCCGGGCCCTGATGGACGCCGCCGTGGCGTCGGTGGCCGAGGGTGGCCCGGGGGCGGTGAGCCTGCGGGCCCTGGCGGCTGCGGTCGGCGTCTCCCACGCGGCGCCGGTCCACCATTTCGGGGACAAGGCCGGGCTCTTCACCGCCGTGGCCACCGAGGGCTTCGAACTTCTGGCCGACGAGCTCACCAGGGTGTGGGAGGAGACCGGGGACTTCCTGGCCACCGGCGTGCGCTACGTGCACTTCGCCTTGCACCACAAGGGTTATTTCGAGGTCATGTTCCGACCCGACCTCTTTGACGGGGACGATCCCGGGCTGGTCGAGGCCCAGCGGCGGTCGTTCGCCCGCCTGCACGATCCGGTGGCCTCGGGGCGGCGGGCCAAGGATCCCCAGAGCGTCCGCCTGGCCGGCCTGGCCAGCTGGTCGACCGCACACGGGCTGGCCACCCTCCTGCTCAGCGGCAACCTGCCCGACGTCGACCGGGCGGGCTCGGATGCCCTGGCCAGGGACGTCCTGGCCCACCTGCGGGTGGTCTGAACGGGCCCAACCGCCGCGAATCGCGTTTGCGCAGCGCAGGCGCTATTGTTCTGGGTGAGGGCACCACCCAAAGATTTGGAAATCCCTCTGGCTCGAAAGAGCCACCGGCCGCGACCTTAGACAGAGAGGGTCAAATCAGGCCAGGGAAGGAGTGGATTTTCAATGGCAACTGGTTCCGTGAAGTGGTTTAACGGTGAGAAAGGCTTCGGCTTCATCACCCAGGACGGTGGCGGCCCCGACGTGTTCGTGCATTTCAGCGCGATCTCCGGTACGGGATATCGCAACCTGGAAGAAGGACAGAAGGTCGAGTTCGAGACCAACCAAGGCCCCAAGGGGCTGCAGGCGGCGAACGTGCGCGCCATCTAGGTACCTGACGCCGACCAACCTCGGCGTCGACCAGTGTGCAGGGCCCCACTTCCTCGCGAGGTGGGGCCCTCGCTGGTTCAGGGGCAACGGGCGGGACGAGCGGCTGGGTTAGAAGTACGGGCGGAAATCGCGGGTGGTCACCGCCAGTACGGCGTCAGCCAGTTCGGGGCGGCAGACCATGAGGTCAGGCAGCCAGGCATCACGGGCGCCGTACCGGAGGGGGTCACCGTTGAGGCGGGAGGCGTGCAGCCCGCATGACTCGGCCACCGCCACCGGGGCGCCTGAGTCCCACTCGTACTGGCCGCCGGCGTGGACGTAGACCTCGGCCGCGCCGAGAATGACGGCGGCGATCTTGGCTCCCGCGGAACCCATGGGGATCATCACGCCCCCGAGGGCCTCGGCCACGTCGTAGGCCACCTCGGGCGGGCGGCTACGGCTGACCACGATGCGGGGCGGGGCGGCCGGATCGAGCGGCTGGAGTGCGGGCGGATGGCCGGTCGAGAGCACGATGTCGAGGGCCGGCAGGGCGACGGCACCGACGACGGCGATGCCCCCGATGGCCATGGCCACGTGGACGGCCCAGTCCGAGCGGCCCGGCTGGCGGAACTCTCGGGTGCCGTCGAGCGGGTCGATGATCCAGAGCCGGCCATTGCCCGAGACGTGTTCGAGCCCCTCCTCGGACCGGACGTCGTCGTCGGGATAAAGGCGGTTCAGCTCGGCGACCAGCAGCAGGTGGGCGAGGCGATCGCCGGCGGCCCCGACGTCCCGGAAGGCGGGCGGACCTTCACGGAGCTCGAGGAGGGCGCGGCCGGCCATGCCGGCCAATGTGGCCGCGTCACGGTGCTCGGCCAACAGGTCCTCACCGACTGCGTCCACTACGTCCCTTCCGACTTTGCTTTCTGCGTTTGGCCAAATGTCTAGTCGCCCGGATGCGGGAGTCGGCGACGACGGGGGAGGACGGTCAGACCAGGCGACGGTCGGTGGCCCAGCGGGTGAGCTCGTGCCTCGTCGAGAGCTGCAGCTTGCGCAGCACCGAGGAGACATGGGACTCGACTGTCTTGGCCGAGATGGTCAGGTCCCGGGCCACCTCCTTGTACGTGTAGCCCCGGGCGATGAGGCGCAGGACCTCGCGCTCGCGTGGTGAGAGCTGATCCAGCTCGGGGTCGAGACCGGGGACGAGCGTGCCCGTAGCGGTGCCGGTACCGGTGCCGGTGCCGGTGCCGGTGCCGGTGCCGGTGGGGGTGGCCTGGGAGAAGGCATCGAGGACGAACCCGGCCAGGCGGGGCGAGAAGACGGCGTCGCCCGCCCCGACCCGGTAGACCGCCTGGAGGAGCTCCCCGCCCGAGATGGTCTTGGTGATGTAGCCCCGCGCCCCGGCCCGGATAACGGCGATCACGTCCTCGGGGGCGTCGGAGACCGAGAGGGCGAGGAACTGCACCTCGGGATGATGCGGGAGCACGCCCCCCAGTACGGCCTGGCCGCCGCCGCCGGGCAGGTGCACATCGAGCAGGACGACGTCGGGGACACGCTCGTTGATCAGCTCGATGGCGGCCGCCACTTCGTCGGCCTCGCCCACGACCTCGACAGCGTCGCCGAGTTCGGCGCGCACGCCGGCCCGGAACACGGCGTGGTCCTCGACCAGGAAGATCCGGGGGCGGCGGACTTCGCTCGACTGGGTCACGGTCGGGTCACCGACATGTCACCGTTACGCAGCCGGCTCGGCCCGGACCATG
The DNA here is from genome assembly GCA_036502025.1 of Acidimicrobiales bacterium. GTDB lineage: Bacteria > Actinomycetota > Acidimicrobiia > Acidimicrobiales > RAAP-2 > Bog-473. The sequence goes on from DASXZJ010000144.1 coordinate 53,755, forward strand.
GTGAGCTCCACCTCGGCTCCGTCGCCCGGGCTCGAGCGGATCACGGCCGACCCGCCGTATCGAGCCATGCGGGCCCGAATGGACTGGGCAATGCCCTGGCGATCGCCCGGCACGGCGTCGGGATCGAACCCCTTGCCCCGGTCGCGCACGAAGAGCATGACGGTGTCCCGCTCGACCTCGGCGTAGACCGAGACCTGCGGCGCGCCGGACCACTTGGCGGCGTTGACGGTGGCCTCCTTGGCCGCATCGAGGAGGGCGCGCAAGCCGTCGGTGAGCGGACAGTCCCCCACCATCACCACCTGCACGGTGATCCCGTGGTCGGCCTCGACATGGCGCTGGAGCAACTCGACCCCCTCGCCCAGCATGCCGGCCTCGTCGCCGATGGTCCCGGGTGCCTTGCCCCCGAACAGCCAGGCGCGCAGCTCGCGCTCCTGGGCGCGGGCAAGGCGCACGACGTGCTGGGGATCGTCGGACGAGCGCTGGATGAGGGCGAGCGTCTGGAGGACCGAGTCGTGCACATGGGCCGCCATCTGCGTCCGCTCCTCGGCCAGCGCCCGCGCCTGACGTTCGGCCATGAGATCGCGCAGCAGGCTCAACCACCAGGGGCCAAAGATCAGGACGATGGCGCCGACGACGAGCAGGACGCCGCCGAGGGGGCGCAGCGCCTTGGCGCTCGTCTTGCCCATGATGAGCACGGCAACGCCCCCCGCGCCCAGTGCCACGCCGACCACGATGCGCATCACCAGCTTCCAGCGGGCCCTGACCCCCTCGCCTTCGCCCGACCGCAGCATCGGCATCAGTTCCTCGCTGATCCACACCTTCTCGGGTTCGGCGGCATTGCGCCAGATCAGGATGGCGAGGGCGATGGCCAGGAACACCGGCCAGCTGACGAACCCGACGAAGGGGACGTGCACGAACGAGATCACGATCTGCTCGACGATGAGCACCGGGACGAGGGCGATGACCAGGCGGATGCCCCGCCGGTCGGTGACGGCCCGGGAGAAGATGTTGGTCGACTCGCCCGCTTGGGGCACGATCAGCCAGGCCAGGGCGTAGATCAGCACGGTGACGCCGGTCGAGATGCTGATCAGCACGAAGGCGATCCGCACGAACATGACGTCGATCCCCGTGGCGTTGGCGATGCCACCACAGACGCCGCCGAGGACGCGGGTGTCGGTGCTCCTCCGCATGGCACGCAAGCGCAGGCGGCGGTGGCGATGGGGGTGACGATGGCGCAGGTCGTTCCAGGGCGGATTGGGCTGGTCCCCGCCGTCCCATTGAGCGTGGTGCCACGCACCCCGGTGACCCCGCCGCGACCAGGGTGGCCCAGGAGGGAACTCGGTGGCCGCCCCTTCGGACGGGCGCGCGGAAGAATCGGTTGATTCGCTGATACCCCCGATGATCGCGCGCCCGGGTGCCGCCGACCATCAGGGATGACCCTGAGTGACGGTCCCGGGGGATCAGGGTCCGACCAGGGTCTTACCGGATTCACGCCGGCGCCCCGTTCGTTCAGGCTCGAAGGCATGACCACTGCACCGCACGAGGCCCCCGGACCCCAAGGCGAGTTGCCCGAGCAGGGCGTCTCGACCACTGACACTGACACTGACACTGACACTGACACTGACACCGACACCATCACCATGACCGAGGCGCCGCCGGGCGGGGATCACCTGCATCGAGGTGGCCGGGGGCGGATGCTGGCCGGAGTGGCGGTCGGGCTGGCCGACTACTTCGATGTCGATCCCACGCTGGTCCGGGTCGGGTTCGTCGCACTGTCCCTCCTGGGCGGCCTGGCCGTACCGATCTACCTGGCCGGATGGTTGCTCATCCCCGAAGAGGGCGCCGAGACGTCGGTGGCCGAGGAGCTGTTGGCTCGTGAACGATCCCGCTGACCCCCGCCGATCCATCGACATCGACCTCGAGTACCTGCGTCACCGACTTCACCCGAGAGGACACACCTTGCGCTACCGATGGGACCCTGCCTACGCCGCGAGCAGGCTGACCAACACCCCCGACCGATCCACGCTGCGGGTCTCCGACGCCGAGCGCAACGAGGTGGCCGACAGGCTCTCCCGCCACTTCGCGGACGGGCGGCTCGACGAGGTCGAGTTCAAGGAGCGGCTCGATGCCGCCATGTCGGCCAAGACCCAGGCCGACCTGGCCGGGCTCTTCGACGACCTGCCGCGGCTGGCGACCGGGCAGCCGGTGCCCCCGCCCCGCCGGCGGCGCCTCGTACCCTTCCTGGCCATCCTCGCCATCGTGGCGGTCCTCGCCGGGGACTCCGTGTCCTACGGGCTCGGCTGGCACGGATACATGCCGCACTTCGGGTGGCTGATCCCGGTCGCCATCGTGGTCTTCATCTGGACCCGCCTCGGACTTGGGCACCGTCACCACCACGACCACGACCACGACCACGTCGCGTTCGACCGATAAGTCCGAACCCCCCGACCCAAAACCCGACATCGCACCCCAGGAGGTATTGCCGTGCCGATCGCCCCGGCCGTCACACCAAGCCGCAAGCTCAGCCACTTGCGCAACATCGAGTTGTTCGATGACGCCACGCCGACCGAGCTGGTCGAGCTCACACGGGCGTTCGACCTCTGCACCGCCCACCCCGGCCAGACGCTCCAGGCGCAGGATGTCCCGGTGCGGCGATGGAACGTGATCGCCACCGGCCACGTCCTGGTGGCTCGGGACGGCGCACCACTCGGCGTGTTGGGCCGGGGCCAGTCCTGGAGCGACCATTCCATCCTGAACGGGCAACGGTCACCGATCAGCGCGGCGGCGTTCTCGCCGGTGACGCTGCTCTCGATCAATTCGCGCCGGCTCCTCACCCTGCTCGAGAGCCACCCCGGCCTGCGGGAACGGATCGAGTCGAGATCCGCCGACTCGGCCGACCGCCTCGCCCTGCCCTTCTACCGGGCCCTGACCCACATGTCTGAGCACGAGGACGAGGAGGCGAACCGAAGGGCCGCCTTCGAGCCAGTACTGTTGCCGCACTGAGGCAGGCGCCCCCCCTGCCTTACCGCCCCCTTTAGGAGAGATTTCTCAATGCGCACCCTGGCCGGGTGGTGTGTCCGCCACCGCCGACTCGTTGTCCTTTTCTGGTTCGTCGCGCTCATCGGCTCGATCGGCCTGGTGAGTTCGACCGGGACGGCCTACTCCAACTCCTTCTCGTTCCCCAACACCGAGTCAGCCAACGCGATCAAGCTGCTGCAGTCGGTGGCGCCCAAGCAGTCGGGCGACACCGAACAGGTCGTCTTCGGCACGGCCGGCGGCGCCCGGCTCACCGACACCGCCATCGGGTTGCAGGTCGACAAGATGGTGACTGCCCTTGAGGCCCTCCCGCACGTCTCCCCCATCGCCAGCCCCTATGACGCCAGCGGGAACCTCGTGTCGGACACGAACGTCAACCACCCGCAGGACACGGTCGGGTTCATCTCGGTCACCTTCGACCGACAGGCCCAGAACATCTCATCCTCCGAGGCCAAGCTGTTCGTCCACACTGCGACGAAGGCATCGGGGTCGGACCTGCGCGTCGCCGTCACCGGCCAGCTGGCCGAATTCGCCAACAACCAGTCGTTCAGCAGCACGGGACTGGGTGTGCTCCTGGCCCTCATCGTACTGCTGCTGGTGTTCGGATCTGTCTTCGCCGCCCTGCTCCCGATCGTCTCGGCGCTCTTCGCGCTCGGGACCGCTATCGGCCTGATCGGCATGCTCAGCCATTTCATCAAGATGGCGCAATTCGCGCCGGAACTGGTCCTGCTCATCGGTCTGGGGGTGGGCGTGGACTACGCCCTCTTCATCGTGACCAGGCACCGCCAGGGACTGGTGGCCGGCCGGGACCCCGAGAGCTCCATCATCAACTCGGTCAACACCTCTGGACGGGCGGTGCTCTTCGCCGGCATCATCGTCTGCATCGCCTTGCTCGGCATGTTCGCCCTCGGCGTCAGCTTCTTGTACGGGCTGGCCGTGGCGGCGGCCATCGGTGTCCTTCTGACCATGATCGCCGCCCTGACGCTGCTGCCCGCCCTCCTGGGTTTCATTGGGCCCAAGGTGATGAGCCGCAAGCAGAAGAGGAACCTGGCCGAGAACGGACCCCGGATCGTGGGTGCCGACAGCAAGGGCTTCTGGCCCGGTTGGGCGGACCTGGTCCAGCGCCGCCCCTCGTTGCCCGCCGTGGGGGCGCTGCTGGTGATCGTCGTCCTCGCCCTCCCCTTCTTTTCGCTCCGCCTCGGTTCGGCCGACCAGGGGACCGACCCGGCGGGCACGACGACGCGTCAAGCCTTCGACATGCTGTCCAAGGGGTTCGGACCCGGCTTCAGCGGGCCACTGCTGCTGGTGGCCGAGGCCGACTCCACCTCGGCCCAACAGGTGGTGCACACGGTGGCCGTCGACGTCGCCGCCCAGCCCGGCGTCAAGAAGGTGGTCGGTCCGACCCTCGTCCCAAGCCCCACCCAGCCCGGGGTCACGGTCGCCTCCATCACGGTGTACCCGACCACGTCACCCCAGGACGCCGCCACCACCAATCTCATCAACCACCTACGGACCGAGACGATCCCCAAGGCCGAGGGGAGTTCGGGGGTGAACATCCTGGTGGGTGGCACCACCGCCACCTTCGTGGACTTCGCGCACGTGCTGTCGGCGAAGCTGCCGCTCTTCGTCGGCCTCGTGGTGCTGCTGGCCTTCCTTCTCTTGATGATCGTCTTCAGGAGTTTTGTCATCCCGCTGACCGCGGCGGTCATGAACCTGCTCTCCATCGGCGCCGCCTTCGGGATCCTGGTGGCGGTGTTCCAGTGGGGCTACGCGGGGTCGCTCATCGGAATCAGTGGCACCAGTCCGGTCGAGGCGTTCCTGCCGGTGATGCTGTTCGCCATCCTGTTCGGACTGTCGATGGACTACCAGGTCTTCCTGGTCACCCGGATGCACGAGGAGTACCTCAAGTCCGGCAGCAACCGCGTGGCCGTCCGCAACGGACTGGCGGCCACCGGCAAGACGATCACGGCGGCCGCGCTCATCATGATCCTGGTCTTCGGGTCGTTCATTCTCGGTGGCCAACGGGTGATCAAGGAGTTCGGCATCGGACTGGCCGGCGGTGTCCTCGTCGACGCCGTCTTCATCCGTATGGCGATCGTCCCCTCGGTGATGATGCTGTTCGGCGAATCGAACTGGTGGTTCCCGAAGTGGCTCGATCGCTTCCTGCCCAGGTTGGCCGTGGATGCCGACGACCTGGCGGCCAAGCCGATCGCCGACGAGCCTGAGCTCGTCGGGACGAGTGCTCCCTAAGGCCGCTACCGCTACTGGCGGATCAGCAACTCGTTGAGCACCGTCCGCGGGAGCGGGCGATGCGGGAGTGCGCTGGTCGTGGGGGCTAGGCCGTCGATCAGCAGTCCGAGATGGCGCTCGCCCTGCTTCTCGCCACATCGGTCCTCGACCGAGCGCACCGACATCAAGATGACCGCGATGTCGCTGAAGGTCACGTCAGCCCGGATGGCACCGGCCGCCCTGGCGCGGGCCAGGAGCTGGTCGACCGGCGGGGCGATGAGGGCCACCATGGTGAGGTGTGTCTCGGCCAGCCGGGGTGACAGGGAGACCAGGGCCCGCAAGCTCGAGGGGATGCCCACGCAGCGCCGCATGAATTCGAAGATGCCCTCTCCGGGGGCACATTCGGCCAGCGCCGACTGGGCCATCTGGCGGGCCCGCTGGCCCGCGGTCTCGACGATGGCGGCCAACAAGCTCTCTTTGTTGGGGAAACGGCGATAGAGGGTGCCGACACCGACCCCGGCGCGGGTAGCGATCTGCTCCATGGAGACGTCGTAGCCGCCCTCGGCGAAGGCGTCCTGGGCCGCGGCCAGGATCCGCTCGAGGTTGAGCTCGGCATCCCGGCGCAGCGGCCGTGACGCCATGACCGTCTCCTTGACCATCAGCGGCCCACCGCGACAGCCTCGCGGGTGTCCGAGTTGTCCTGAAGGGCCCGGTGGCGAGGGATGGCCAGCGTGGCCCCGGCCGCCGCCACCAGGGCCACGGCCGAGATGATGAAGGCCAGGATGTAGCCGTGCTCGCTCGGGGTCCCGTCGGCCATGAGGCTGCTGACCACGACGCTCGTCGCGATGCCCGCGCCGACCGCCCCGCCGATGTTGCGGATGTTGGTGTTCATCCCCGTGGCCACGCCGGTCTGGGTCGGCGGCACCGCTTCGACCACCAGGTTGGTCATGGCGGCGAACCCCATGGCGATGCCGACTCCTAGGAGGCCCGAGGAGACCAGAACCTCCCAGGTGGCGCTGTGCCATAGGGCCAGGACGACATAGGACGAGGCAGCAAAGCAGGACGCCGCCAGTAGCACTCTCCGGCTGCCGAAGGCCTGCGAGAGCCGGCCGGTGGTCGGTGCGACGATGAGCATGGCCACGGCGAAGGGGAGCAGATCGAGACCGGACTGGGTTACCGACGCCCCGAAGCCGTAACCGTGCCGTGTCGGAGTCTCGACGAACTGCGGGACGATGGTGAACATCACGTACATCCCGAAGCCGAAGAACATGGCGGCCAGATTGGTCGTCCACACTTCGGGGACCCGCATCATCTTCATGTCGACCAGGGGCGCCGCCGAGCGGCTCTCGGACCTGATCCACCAGACGACCAGCACGGCCGAGGCGGCGAAGAGACCGATCACCCTGCTGTCACCCCAGCCGATGATCGGCCCCTCCGACACGGCGACCAGCCCCGCCACGAGCCAGCCCGACATCAAGAACGCGCCGGTCACATTGACCCGCGCCGGCGTTCGAATGGGCGACTCGGGCACGAAGAGCCTGGTGGCGGCGGCGGCGATCAGGCACGGCATCAAGGGGATCCAGAACAGCCAGTGGTAGGAGAGGTGGACGATGATCGGCCCGGCCAGCACGATGCCCAGCCCGGCACCCACCCCCAGGATGGCCGAGAGGAACCCGATGGCACCCACCACCCGTTCGGGTGGGAATTCGTCGCGAATGATGCCGAAGGCAAGTGGGAAGACGGCGCCGCCGGCTCCCTGGATCACCCGCCCGGTCAGCATGACGGGCAGCGTGGTGGCCAGTGCACTGACCAGTGTCCCGGCACAGAGCACCAGCAGAACGAGCAGAAGCACCTTTTCCTTGCCCACCATGTCGCCGACCCGGCCCAGGATGGGCGTGGCGATGGCCGCACTGAGGAGGTAGCCGGTCAGCAGCCAGGCCACGGCGTCGGCCGAGGCGTGCAGCGAATGCTCCAGGGACGGCAGGGCTGGGATGACCAGCGACTGCAGGATGCTGTAGGCCATGGCCGCCAGCGACAGGACGACGAAGGTGACCTGGTAGTGCACCCGCTTGTCCGCCAGCTCGACGCTCACTACGGACTAAGGGTACTCCATAAGCGGAACGTCAGATTCCGGTTAGCGGTGACGAGCCCGCCCCGCGGAGATCACCAGGCGTACTCCTCGGGTGACGGCTTGTAGCCGGGGAAGATGCCGTCGAGGCTGGAGAGCACCTTGTCCTCGAGGGTGATCTCGACCGCCCGCAACGCCCCGTCGAACTGGCCGGGTGTCCGGGGCCCGATGATGGGTCCGGTCACGGCTGGGCGCGAGAGCAACCAGGCCAGCGCGACCGTGGCCGGCTCCTCGCCCACCTCGGCACACAGATCCTCGTACTGTTCAAGTTGCGGACGCCGCCGCTCGATGTCGTCCTTGGCCCGGCCCTGGTAGCGCCGACTGCCCTCGCGTTCCTTGCGGACCACGCCCCCGAGCAAGCCACCGTGCAGTGGCGACCACGGGATGACGCCGAGGCCAAAGTCCTGCGCCGCGGGCAAGACCTCCATCTCGAGCTTGCGGGCCAGCAGGTTGTAGATCGACTGCTCGCTGACCAGGCCCATGAAGTGACGCTCAGCCGCCGCCGCCTGCGCCTTGGCGATGTGCCAGCCGGCGAAATTCGACGAGCCGATGTAGAGGATCTTGCCCTGGGTCCGCAGGACCTCCATGGCCTCCCAGATCTCGTCCCACCCGGTCTTCCGGTCGATGTGGTGCATCTGGTAGAGATCGATGTAGTCGGTCTGGAGGCGGCGCAAGGAGGCCTCGCAAGCCCGGCGGATGTTGAGGGCCGACAGCCGTCCCTCGTTCGGCCAGTCGCCCATGTCGCCGTAGAGCTTGGTGGCCAGCACCGTCTTCTCCCGCCGCTCCCCGCCCTGGGCGAACCAGCGGCCCACGATCTCCTCGGTGGCGCCCCGACCGGCCGAACGCCCGTAGACGTTGGCCGAGTCGAAGAAGTTGATGCCGACCTCGTGGGCCCGGTCCATGATCTGCCAGGAGGTCGGCTCGTCGGTCTCTGGTCCGAAGTTCATGGTCCCCAGGCACAGGCGGCTGACCCGCAGACCGGTACGTCCAAGGTGGGTGTAGTGCATGAAGCCGACCCTAGCGAGAAGATCCCGGCCGCACGCCACCCCGCCGCCACCGCCGCCACCCCGCCTCCCCGCCACCCCCGTCCCGCCCTCGACTAGCGGCCGTTTTCCCGCCCCCGCTACGGTGGCCAGACAACTCTTCTCGAGGACGGGGGCAACATGGCCACGCAGATCCCGCTGGTCGACTACTTGGAACTGGGCGGGGCGCCGCACCTGGTGGCCAACGAGTGCACCGCGTGCGGCGCCCGCTTCTTCGATCGGCGCAACGCCTGCGCCAGCTGCGAGGGCACCGAATTCGGGAAGGCCGATATCTCGTCGACCGGCGAAGTGCGGGCCTTCACCATCGTGGCCTTCGCCGCTCCGGGCGTTCCGGTCCCCTACGTCGCCGCGCTGGTCGATTGCGGGGGCACCAGCGTGAGGGCCAACCTCATCAATGTCGAGCCCGACCCCGAACACGTGACGCTCGGCATGAAAGTCCAGTTGGCCACGTTGGTCATCGGCACGGACGAAGAAGGCACGGACGCGATCGGGTTCGGTTTCGAACCCCTGGGAGGATGAGCGACATGGCATCACCGTCAAAATCGGCATCGGACGAGCTCTGGATCCTCGGCATCCATATGACCAAGTTCGGCAAGCACCCTGAGATGGACCTGGTCGACCTGGCCGCCGAGGCGGTCAGCGGCGCGTTGGCCGACGGCGGGGTGACCATGAAGGACATGGGCGTCATCGGCGCCGGGAACCTCATGGCGGCCAACGCCGGCATCGGCCAGCAGTTGCAGAAGCAGCTCGGCCAGACCGGGATCCCCGTGTACAACGTGGCCAACGCCTGTGCCACCGGGGCGACCGCCCTGCGGGTGGCGGCCATGGCGGTCAAGGCCGGCGAATGCGACATGGGCCTGGCCTTTGGGGTGGAGAAGCTCTCGGGCGCCGGCCTCCTCTCCGGCGGCAGCCGCAAGAGCGACTCGAACACATGGACCCCGTCGGGCCGCTACGGAGCGGTGGCCCCGGTCGACGGCCGCATCGGCACCGAAATAATGCCCGGCGTCTTCGCCCAGATCGGCATGGAGTACGGCCACCGTTACGGCGGCACCAGCTTCGAGCTCTTCGCCAAGATCAGCGAGAAGAACCACTCCCACTCCACCCTCAACCCGCTGGCCGCCTACAGCAAGGCCATGAGCCTCGAGCAGATCATGGGTGACGTGATGATCGCCTACCCCAACACGCGCCCGATGTGCTCGGCCAACTGCGACGGCGCCGCCGCCGCGGTCGTGGTCAGCGGGTCGAAACTCAAGACCCTCTCCCTCGAACAGCAGCGTCGGGCCGTCAAGATCAGTGCCTCCATCCTCACCACCGATCCCTGGGAGGAGTCGTGCCAGATCCTGCCCGACGTCAACACCCTCACCCGTAACGCGGCCACCCAGGCCTACGAGCAGGCCGGCGTCGGCCCGTCAGACCTGGATCTCGTCGAGTTGCACGACTGCTTCGCCACGGCCGAGCTGGTGCACTACGACAACCTCATGCTCTGTGAGCAGGGCGGCGCGGTCGACTTCTTCAACTCGGGCGCCACCTGGCGCACCGGCTCCACCCCGGTCAACGTCTCGGGCGGGCTGGAGTCCAAGGGCCACCCCATCGCTGCCACCGGCATCGCCAACGTCTGGGAGGTGGCAACCCACCTGCGCGGGGAGGCCGGCGACCGCCAGATCGAGGGAGCCCGGGTCGGCCTCACCCACGTCATCGGGCTGGGCTCGGCCTGCGGCGTGCACATTTTGGAGAAGGCCGCCGCATAGCGGCCCGGCGACATCCTCGCCAGGCCATTCCGTTGGTGTCTCCCGCCGCACCCGTATACGACACCATCGGCCAGCACTACACGGCCCACCGGCAGCCTGATCCCCGTTGGGCGGCGCTGATCACGCAAAAGCTCGGGAAGGCACGCCGAGTGGTCAACGTCGGCGCCGGCACCGGCTCCTACGAATCGCAACCGCCGTCGGCAGATGTCCTCGCGATCGAACCGTCGTCGGTCATGGTCGCGCAACGCCCGCCGCGGGCAGCCCCGGTGGTGCGGGGCCGTGCCTCGGCGCTGCCCATGTTCGGCGGCAGCGCCGACGCCGCCATGGCCATCCTGACCGTCCATCACTGGGGCGACTGGGAGAGCGGCCTGGCCGAGATGCGGCGGGTGGCCCGTCGACGGGTCATCGTGACCATCGACTTCGAGTGCCACGCCCATTTCTGGCTCCTGCGCGACTACCTGCCCCATGTAGCCGCGTTCGAGCTGGGCCTGTCACCCACCATGGCGCAGATCTCCGCCGCGTTGCCGATCACCGAGGCACACGACCTTCCCCTCCCCGCCGATATGGAGGACGGCGTCCTGGGCGCGCCCTGGCGCCGGCCCGAGGCGTATCTGGACCCGCTCGTCCGCTCCAACTGTTCGCCGTTGGCTCTGGCCGATCAGGCCGCCACCGCCGAAGGCATCGCCCGGCGGGCCGACGATCTGGCCACGGGCGCCTGGCACCGCCGTTACGCCGACCTGCTGGAGCGCGATTCCTACGATGCCGGCTACCGGCTGTTGGTCAGCGAGGGCGACTGAACCCCAAGGGTCAGCCCGTCACCCACCCGTCAAGTCCGTGCCGACGCCAACGGCACCGGTCGGGCCAGGCTCCAGCTGAACGTGTCGGGAATCGAAGCCAGGGCGAGCTGAGTGGAGAGATCCGAGACCGTCGGGCCGACACGATCGGCCACCGCCTGAAGCAACGGCTCGTCGAAACCCCACAGGCCGATGGCGTTGAGCCCCAAAATCTGGCGGACATCGTCCTCGGGCAGCCCACCGAAGATGTACTGCAGGGTCTGGCGGTGCACGGGTGCCGCGCCCTCCAGGTGCGGGTAGTCCGCCCCCCACATCAGGCGGTCGAGCCCGATCTCGTCGCGCATCTCCGCCTCGTAACGCTTCATCAGGGAACCACCCATGTAGACGTTGCGCTCGAAGTACTCCCGGGGCCGCAATTCGAGGTACGACCGTACGGGCGCCCCGCCGTGGGTGTCGAAGAACTGCTCCATGTCGCGGATGAGCGACGGCAGCCACTGCACGCCGTTCTCGGTGACGGCCACCTTCAGACCGGGATGGCGGTCGAAGACGCCACCGAACACCATGAACCAGAGTGGCCGGCGGGTGAACACGAACACCTCGTAGAGGCCGAGCATGCCGCCGTGCTCCCCGTCGTAGAGGAACTTGGTGTCGGTGGCCGATCCCGAGGCGCCGGTGTGCAGGTTGACCACCATGCCCAGCGCCTCGCACACACTCCAGAACGGCTCGTAGTACTCGTCGGCGTACCCGGGCAGGCCCGACGTCACCGACATGGCCGGCAGCATGACGCCGCCGAAGATGCCGGCCTCGCGAGCCCACTCCACCTCGGCTACCGCATGGTCCATGTCGTGGAAGTCGATGGGCATGCACCCGGCCCGACGGCCGGGCGCCGCCGCGCAGAACTCGGCCAGCCAACGGTTGTAGCCGTGCAGAGCCGGCCAGGCGGCGTCGAGGTTCTTCGACGCGTGCCCCCCCAGATACATCGCAGGCGACAAGCCGCCGGCCAGCACCGGGCCGGGCAGCGTGACCTCGGCGTGGATGCCCTGTTCCTCGAGGACCTCCAGCCGCCTGCCCTCCCCGTCGCCGGGCACCACCCAGTCGGTGCCGTAGCGGGCCAGCCATCCCTGCGCCGCCTCGGTGTCGACGCCCATTCCGGCCAGCCGACGCGCCGCCACGGCCCGCACCGGGTCGGATTCGTCGATCTCGCCGGGGTCGTAACCCCCGAACATAGATATGGCCAACGACGACATGTCCCCGAAGGCCGCCACCGCGTCACGCGCCGCCGGATCGACGTAGGACAAGAAGTGATCCAGGCTGTCGGGGGACGCGTGGGTGTCCGCCGAGACCACCACGTAAGGCCGACCTCTTCGGGCCGCCAAGCTCTCACCCATCGGGCCTGCCTCCATTCCTTGCTGGCCGGTGCAGGCGCACACTACCGTCGCCCGTCCGTCCCCGGCGGGCCGGGAACGGCGTAGCGTTGGTCGGGCCATGCACACGTCCTCGACCGTCATTCTGCTCCTGGCCGTCTTCGGCGCCAGCGCGGTCGAGATGGTCGAGGCCCTCACCATCGTCGTGGCGGCCGGCGTCAGTCGGGGTTGGCGTTCTGCCCTGGAGGGCGCGGCCACGGCGGCCGTGGTACTCGCCCTACTGGTGGGGATCGTCGGTGTCCCCCTCATCCACTACATCCCCATCGACGGCTTGCGCGTCGCCGTTGGTGCGCTCCTCCTCGTGCTGGGCCTGTCCTGGCTGCGCAAGGCCATCCTCCGCGCCAGCGGTCATAAGGCTCCGCACGACGAAGACGTGATCTACGCCGAGACGGTGGAAAGCCTCTCGACCGGTGCCGTTCCCCGCCGGGCCACTGGACGAGACGGTGTCGCCTTCGCGGTGGCCTTCAAGGGAGTGTTCCTCGAGGGAACCGAGGTGGTGCTCATCGTGGTTGGCCTCGGGGCCAGCCAGCACCGGCTCGGCCTCGCTGCCCTCGCCGCCGCGGCGGCGCTCGTCCTGGTGACCGGCGTCGGCTTCGTGCTCTCACGCCAGCTGTCCGAGGTGCCCGAGAACACCATCAAGACCGGGGTGGGGATCATGCTGACCAGTTTCGGGGTCTTCTGGATCGGCGAAGGGGCCGGGGTGCACTGGCCGGGCAGCGACCTGGCCATTCCGGTGTTGGCCGGATTCTTTCTGATCCTCAACCTGGCCTACGTCCAGCTCATGCGGACCCTGGCTCCCGCCCTGCCCGCCCCCACCCCCGGCGCTGCCGCCACTCCGGCCGGGGCGGAGGGTCCGGTGGCCCGATGAAGGCCCGCCTGAGCCAGTGGATGAAGGCCTTCGGGCACTTCTGGTGGGACTTCCTGATCGGTGACACGCCCGAGTTCGCCGTCGCCACCCTCCTCATCGTCGGCCTGGCGTACGCGCTGCGTCATGACCACGTGGCGGCGGCCATCCTCTTGCCCCTCCTCACCGCGGTGTTCCTCCTGGCCAGCACCTTGCGAGGCCGGCGACGCGTCGCTGAACCCACCCCCGCCCCGACCCTGGACGAACCAGGACACCCGGGGCCCCCGCCGAACGGGTAAGGGAAGGACAGGCGGCGCGTTCGACCGGCGTCGTCTCAGGATTTCCATAGCCGCTACCATTCCTCTAGGTATGGATGGCCATTGGGGAGGGGAGAGCCCATGACGACTGACACCATGACCAGTGACGAAGCGGGTCGCGTCTTCCTCGACCCGACCGCCTACGCCGACGAGGAGCGCTTCCACCGGGCCACGGCGCTCCTGCGCCAGACGTCGCCCGTCCACTGGGTCGAAGGCCCGGGGTACCGGCCTTTCTGGGCGTTGACCCGGCACGCCGACATCATGGAGGTCGAGCGGGACAACCATCGGTTCCTGAGCGCCCCCCGTCCGCTCCTGGCCACTGAGGTGGCCGAACAGCTGGCGATCGAGCAGGGCCAGGTGTTGCGCACCCTCATCCACATGGACGAGCCGGACCACAAGGCGTACCGCGCCATCGCGGCGACCTGGTTCCAGCCCAACAGCCTGCGCCGGCTGGAGGAGCGGATGCACGAGCTGGCGGTGCGTTTCGTAGATCGCATGGCCGAGCTCGGATCGTCATGCGACTTCGTGCGCGACGTCGCGGTCCACTACCCGCTCTACGTGATCCTCTCGCTCCTCGGCTTGCCTGAGAGTGACTTCGAACGCATGTTGATGCTCACCCAGCAGCTCTTCGGCGGTGATGATCCCGAGCTCCGCCGCTCCACCGACCTCGAAGAGCAGTTCACCGTGCTGCTCGACTTCTTCAACTACTTCACCGCGCTCACCGCGGAACGACGCGCCCATCCCACCGAGGACCTCGCCTCGGTGCTGGCCAACGCCCGGATCGACGGGGAGTACCTCCCGGACATGGACCTGGCGTCGTACTACGTGATCATCGCCACGGCCGGGCACGACACCACCAGTTCGACCATCGCCGGTGGCCTGCACGCCCTGCTCCAGCACCCTGACGAGCTGCAGCGGTTGAAGGCCGATCCGGAGCTCCTCCCGACCGCCGTCGAAGAGATGATCCGCTGGGTGACCCCGGTCAAGGAATTCATGCGCACCGCCGCCGAGGACGCTGAAGTCGGGGGCACGACGATCCGGGCCGAAGAGTCCATCTATCTGGCCTACCTCTCGGCCAATCGCGACGAGGCGGTGTTCGAGGATCCCTTCCGCTTCGACGTGAGCCGGCACCCGAACCGTCACATGGCCTTCGGGTTCGGCCCCCACTTCTGCCTCGGTGCCCAGTTGGCCCGTCTCGAGACCAGGGCGATCTTCGCCGAGCTGCTGCCCCGCCTCGAGCACATCGAGCTGGCCGGCACTCCCACCTCCTCGGCCACGGTGTTCGTGGGCGGCCTCAAGACACTCCCGGTCACCTACAAGATCCACCCCAGACCGTGAGAACGCGCCTCGACCGCACGGCCTACTTCGTCGCCGCCTTCAGGCTGTTGGCCGATCACGGCCATGACGGGTTGACCATCGCGGCCCTGTGCCAATACCTCGGCGTCACCAAGGGCTCCTTTTACCATCACTTCGAAGACATTTCGGACTTTGTCGACGCCCTGCTGGTGCACTGGACCTCCGAGCACCAGACGGGTCTCTCGTTGCTGGGCGAAGAGGTCGCCAACGCCGACGAACGGCTCGACACGCTCAAGGGTGTCGCCATGAGCCTCCCGCACGGCGCCGAAGCAGCGATCCGCGCCTGGAGCTGGAGCAACCCATCGGTTGCCGCGGTGCAGAAGCAGGTCGACGAGGACCGCATGTCGCACCTGGCTCGCACCGCCGAGAACGCGGGGCTCTCCCACGAACGCTCGCGCCTGTTGGCCAAGATCACCATGAGCGTCATGGTCGGGATGCAGCAACTGGACCGGCCGACCAATCCCGCCGAGATCGAAGAGGTCTTCTCACAGGTCAGGAGCTGGATCTTCCAATCCGACTGGGTGGCTTAGGCTCGCCCTGGCGTTGTCCGGTGTACGCGGAGAGGCGGCGGTGGGATCCAAGCGGGTGAGCAGGAGGAGTGTTCTAAAGGGTGCGGCGGCGACGGCCGCCGCCCTCGGCACCAGTGCAGGAAGGGCTGCCGCGGCCGCTGACCCCTCGCGGATCGACGGGCTGCGCTGGCCCGACTCGCGACCCTTCCCGAAGCTCCTCCCGGGCACTGACACCATGCCCGAGATCGAGCACATCCTTGTCCTCATGATGGAGAACCACTCCTACGACAATTACCTGGGCATGCTGGGTCGGGGTGACGGCTTCGCCCTCGGGCCCGGCGGCCAGCCGACCGCCACCAACCCCTACGGCGACGGTTCCCTGCAGCATGCCTTCGAGATGCCCAACAGTGCCCAGCAGGACGCGAGGCCGACCAACGAATGGGGCGAGACGCATCTGCAGATGAGCGACGGCACCAACGAGGGCTTCGTCCGCTCGCTGAGCGGCCCGGTGTCCATGGGCTACTGGACCGAGAAGACCCTCCCCTTTTACTACTCACTGGCCAACACCTTCCCCATCGGCGACCGGTGGTTCTGCTCGGTGCCCGGCCAGACCTACCCGAACCGCCGCTACCTCCTGGCCGGCACGTCGGCCGGCATGGTCGAGGACGTCATCGAGCAGGTGGCCGTGCCAGCACTGAATGGGACCATCCTCGAACGACTCGAGTTGTTCGGCCTCACCTGGAAGAACTACTACTCCTCGTTCCCTCCCACGACGTACCTCTACCCCATCGACGCGGTGGCCACGGCACCGAACGTGGTGCACATCAACCGATTCTTCGAGGACGCGGCCACGGGACGTTTGCCCAACTTCGCCATCATCGACCCCGACTTCGGCAATTCGTCCGAGGAGGACCCCCAGGACATCACGGTGGGCCAGACCTTCGCCGCCAGCGTGATCAACGCCGTCATGGCCTCGCCGGCCTGGCCGAAGACCCTGCTGGTGTGGAATTACGACGAGCACGGCGGGTACTACGACCACGTGCCTCCACCACCGGCGCTCAAACCCGATCGAATCCCGCCGATGCTCTACGACAAGGGAGAGTCGGTCTACGACGGCTTCGCTCGCTACGGCTTCCGGGTGCCGTCGGCTGTCATATCCCCTTGGGCGCGGGCCAACCACGTCAGTAGCGTGGTCTACGACCACACATCCATCCTGGCCATGGTCGAGCGGAAGTGGAACCTGCCGGCTTGCACCTGGCGGGACGCCAACGCCAACGACCTGATGGACTTCCTGGATTTCTCCCGCCCCACCTTTCTGGACCCTCCGGTCCTGGCCAAGCCCTCTGCCAGCACCGGCAGCCCAGGACACCCGGGGACCATCCCCCCCGCCGGGACCATCACGCCGGCGATCTGAGCCGACGTGGCCTGCGGCGGGCCGCCCGACCCGGCACCGGCGAGACGAGTCGGGCATCATGTTGCCTCGGCAACGGGGAGGATCGATGGTCGCTGAAGCACGCGGTGTGGTGTCACGACAGAAGGGCGCGCCGGTCACCCTCGAGACCATCCTCGTGCCCGATCCCGGGCCCGGCGAGGCGCGGGTCACCATCAGGGCCTGCGGAGTGTGCCACACCGATCTGCATTACCGCGAGGGCGGGATCAACGACGACTTCCCGTTCCTGCTCGGGCACGAGGCCGCGGGCACCGTCGAGTCGGTCGGACCTGACGTGACCGCAGTCGCTGCGGGTGACTTCGTGGTGCTCAACTGGCGTGCCGTGTGCGGCGAATGCCGCGCCTGTCGGCGGGGGCGGCCGTGGTACTGCTTCGCCACGCACAACGCGACACAGAGGATGACGCTGGCCGACGGAACGCCCCTGGCGCCGGCCCTCGGGATCGGCGCCTTCGCCGACATGACGCTGGTGGCGGCGGGTCAGTGCACGAAGGTCGACCCGCGAGCGCGTCCGGAAGCCGTCGGCCTGCTGGGCTGCGGCGTCATGGCCGGCCTCGGTGCGTCCTTGTTCACGGGCCATGTAGGTCCCGGTGACTCCGTGGCGGTGTTCGGGTGTGGCGGCGTGGGTTGCGCCGCCATCGCCGGCGCCCGCCTGGCCGGCGCCCGCACCATCATTGCCATCGACCTCAATGCGACCAAGCTGCCGACGGCCGAGAAGTTCGGCGCCACGCACACGGTCGACGCCAGCACCACCGACCCGGTCGAGGCGGTGCGCAGCTTGACCGAAGGCAACGGCGCCGACGTGTGCATCGAAGCGGTGGGGCATCCCAGGGCGATGGAGCAGGCCTTCTACGCTCGCGACCTCGCCGGCACCTTGGTCCAGGTCGGTGTACCCACGCCGGAGATGCGCGTCGAACTGCCCATGATCGACTTCTTCGGTCGCGGTGGGGCTCTCAAACCCAGTTGGTACGGCGACTGCCTGCCGTCACGTGACTTCCCGATGCTGGTCGACCTCTACCTCGACGGCCGGCTCGATCTCGATCTCTTCGTGTCAGAGACGATCGGTATCGACATGGTGGAGCAGGCGTTCGACCGCATGCAGCGCGGCGAGGTCCTGCGCTCCGTGGTCGTCTTGTGACCGCCGACGACCTCAGCAGCGCTTTTCGCGACCTCGTCAACGAGCTCACCGAACTCGAACACCACATCCTCACCGGACCTAACACGCCGCTCGACGCTCAGGGAGTGGTCGAGGGCTACAAGTGGATCTTCTCGATCCTCCAGGTCGCCACTGACACCCAGGTATGGGCGGACGCCGCCAACCCACGCTTTGTGGAGATCGTCGGCCCCTACAAGAAATGGGGCGGGGACAACTCTGACGCCTATTACGAATTCGCACCGATCGACCCGGCCCGGAACTACCGGGTGACCGGCATCCGGGGCGACGCGGTGTACCTCTCCCTTAGCGTCTACGGCGGCCCTGACGACGGGCGGTATTCCGAGCGGATTATCGGCACAGTGAACGACCGCGATCTCACGTTCGCCGAGGATGGAGCCTTCGAGTTTCTCATCGGTCCGGACGCGGGCCCGGGACCCCGCATCGTGACGGAACCCGATGCCGTGTGTGCCATCACGCGGGACTACCTGATCGATCCGATCCAGGGACGCCGGGTCCGATGGAACATCGATGCCCTCGATCCCCCGAACCAACGCCGCGAGGATGGTGCCGACCTGACCCGGCGGTTCCGGGCCGCCCTCACCTTCCTGCGCGATCAGGCGAAGATCGTCCCACTCGGGCTGGGTGAGGCCAATTCCATCGACGAGCCGTATCCGGTACCCACGACCACGTTCGGCTGGGCGGCCGGGGACGCCGCGTACGCCATGGGGAGCTTTGACCTCGCTGACGACGAGGTGCTGGTCATCGAAGGCCGTTCACCGCGGTGCGCGTTCTGGAACCTCTGCCTGTGGAACCAACTCCTTCATACCTACAACTACGACTACGAGCGGGTGACCATCAACGGTGGCCAGGTGACGTACAACGAGGACGGTTCCTGGACGATCCTGGTGGCGCATCATGACCCTGGCCACGCCAACTGGGTTTCCACCGCCGGCCACCCCCGTGGCCGCATCTGGCTCCGCTGGTTCTGCCCGGAGGCCACGCCCGATCGGCCGACCACGCGGCTGGCGCGCCTGAGCGAGCTCGACCCGTGACGGCGGGCGCCGGCACGCCGCGGCCCGAGCGGCCCGGACCGGTTGCCCTCGACGATCTGGCCGATCCCGTCTTTTCCGACCAGATCCAACCGATTCTCGACATGATGGCGGACCTCGGCGCCGGCCTGATGCTCGATCCAGAGGCCCTCATGCATGACGCCGTCGAGGCGACGGGCCTCAGCGACTTCGGTGACGGTGGCTTTCGCCGGCGCCTCGAGGTGTTGTGCCGCGCCCTGCGCACCGAAGCCGGCCTGAGCGCCGTGGGCACGACAACCTCGTACGGTCTCCTCAGCGGTCTCCTGAAGAACCGGTTGCTCATTGAGGACCTGTGCCGTCGCCATCCCGAGATCCTCGACGTGGCCATTGACCGGCCGATCATCATCTGTGGGTTGCCCCGGACCGGGACGACCCACCTGCACAATCTGTTGTCGGCCGATCCGGGGCTGCGCTCGCTCCCCTATTGGGAGAGCCTCGAGCCCGTCCTGGCGGAATCGGAACGGCCCCGGCCCGGCGAGGTCGATCCCCGCCTGGCCCGGACGACCATGTCGGTCGACCTGCTCAACACCGCCATGCCCTTTTTCCAACGCATGCACGAGATGACGGTGGACCATGTCCACGAAGAGATCCAGCTGCTCGCCATCGACTTCTCCACCATGCTGTTCGAGACGACCGCCCTGGTCCCGAGCTGGCGCGATGACTATCTCTCACATGATCAAACGCCGTCCTATGGCTACCTGAAGAAGATCCTTCAGGTCATGACCTGGCTCCGCGGTGGCCGGCGCTGGGTGCTCAAATCGCCCCAGCACCTGGAGCAATTCGGTCCCCTCGCCCGCACGTTCCCCGATGCCACCTTCGTGGTGACCCACCGCGACCCGGCCAGCGTGACGGTCTCGCTGGCCACCATGGTGTCGTACACCGCCCGGCTCAGCATGGCGCAGGTCGACCCGGTGGCCATCAGCGCCTACTGGTCGGACCGGGTGGAGGGGATGCTCCGCTCTTGCGTGCAAGATCGGCACCTGCTTCCGACGGATCGGTCGATCGACATCACGTTTGACGAATTCATGGCCGACGACGTCGCCACCGTCGAACGCATCTACGAGCTGGCCGGCCTGGCGATGACACCCGAGATCCGGCAAGCCATGGACAGCTTCATCGTCCGGCATCCCCGGGGTCGGCACGGGACCATTTCCTATGACCCCGAGTCACTCGGGCTCGACCTGTCCGAACGGCGCCGCGCGTTGAGTTTCTATTCCGATCGGTTCGGAGTCGCCAGCGAAGGCCCTTGAATCCGCGCCCCTAGCGCGCAACAAATTCGGACTTTCGGCCGGTATGGCGTGGCTGTTCGAGGTTGGAACTCGTATTCCGAGACTAGAAATTGGGCGATCTGGAAACAGATAACGCATGAGTGACACCGGATCCGGCACCACCGGCGCCTCTGTAAGCCCAAACGACGACGTGCTCCCTGATGCTGTCACCACCCGGGCGAGCGGTCGCCCACCCGAAGAGGAGCAGAGCGATGACCCCAAACATCAGGCTGAGGTGATCCTCGAGGAGTCCGAGGACCGCACCGTCGACCGGCGGGACGGCGAGGTTGAGGACTGACACGGCCCCGATCCCGGTTCACATGCGAGCCGTACGGCGAGTGCTCATTGGCGGTGCGGCGGGGTTCGCGCTCGCCGGCGCGATCGCCGCGTTCGTCCCCTGGCAGGCCTCCACCTTGCTGGGATGGGACACCGCAGCTTTGATCTTCGTCGCCTGGGTCTGGGCGACCATCTACCCGATGTCTTCCGACGTGACGGCCAAGCACGCCGTACGGGAGGATTCGAGCCGCGCCGTTGCGGATTCCATCGTGATCGTCGCCGCCATCGCGTGCCTGGCGGCGGTAGGCCTCATTCTGGTCGCCGCCGCAAGTTCAAGGGGCGGGACGAAGGCCTTCCTCATCGGAGTCGCCGTGCTCAGCGTGATCAGCTCATGGGCCGCCGTCCACACGACCTTCACCCTTCACTACGCCCGGAACTACTTCTCGGGCACTGAGGGTGGCGTCGATTTCAACGAGAAGGAGCGCCCGGACTACCGGGACTTCGCCTACCTGGCGTTCACCATCGGCATGACGTTCCAGGTGTCGGACACTGATCTCACGTCAAAGCAGATGCGGCGCACCGCCTTGCGGCACGCGCTCATCTCGTACCTGTTCGGAGCCGTGATTATCGGCCTCGTCATCAACGTGGTGGCCAGCCTGCTCCACTAGCCGCAACCGCAACTAACTGGAGAGATCGAAGCGGAGGACGCGGGTTCGCATCTGCAACGGCAAGGAAGGTTGAAGGGCGTTGGTCGTGGGCAGGCGGATCGAGCGCAACGGGAAGTGGAAGAGCAACTTAGCCGTCGCCTCGAGCTGCTGCGTCACGTTGAGCGGCAGCGGCACCCGCACGCCGGGCGGAAACCGCGTCTCGGTCCACACGAGGTACGGGTGGCCCGGGTACCAGGTGAATTCGGGGATGATCCAGCCGTCGTCCCCGTCGGTCGTCAGACGACGCACGCTGCCGGTACCAAGGTCCAGCTCGTAGAGATCAGTGACCTCCTGGGCCACCGGCTGCTCGTAGGCGGCCTCGAAGATCTCCAACGTGAGGAGGTAGTCCGCGTCGGTCGAGAGGCCGGCATCCTTGGTGAGCTGTACGAACGTGTTGAAGAAGCCCGGATGGTCCCGGCTCGACATGAAGATGACGTCCTTGCCGTCCGGCGTGAAGATGGCCTGCTCGTTCCAGGACGCGTTGTCGGTCAACTGCGTCACCGCACACCCCGAGGCGGTGAGGCGGCAGAAGAACAACTCGGTGTCCATCGCCGTACCCGAGGTCTGGGTGTACAGGAAGCCACTGCCGTCAGGAGCCCACCACTGGGTTTCGTACCAGCTGCCGTTGGCCGGGCGGACCACCCCGATATCGGTCAGGGAAGGCACCCCGGCAGCCGAGACGACGAAGCGGGCGACCCGCACGTCCCACTTCCCCTGACCGTGGCCGTTGACGAAGTTCCAGTCGAGGTGAGCCCACGCGACCTGCGTCCCGTCCGGCGACCAGTAGGCGTGATAGTCGTCGAAGCCCTCGCCGGCGCCGAGACCCTTCTGCGTCTCGGTCAGCTGGGTCACGTCGGTGCCATCCGGGCGCATGATCCACAGGGCCGAGCCCAATCCTCCGTAGCCGGGCGACCCCAACGTGATGGCATGCCCCATCCATGAGTGGAAGAGGATCCAGTCCCCCTGCGGCCGGACCGCCGGGACGCTGTTCGGGGCTTTGAGTTCGCAGGT
Source organism: Acidimicrobiales bacterium (assembly GCA_036502025.1). Lineage (GTDB taxonomy): Bacteria > Actinomycetota > Acidimicrobiia > Acidimicrobiales > RAAP-2 > Bog-473. The sequence continues at coordinate 76,136 of DASXZJ010000144.1, forward strand.
CAGGCAGGTGAGACCCGAGCCGTCCTGATTGGACCGGTAGATCTGCGTGCCGGCGCCCCTGCCGAAGTCCTGGCCGAAGAGGACCTGCCCGCCGGGCAGGAACACCGGCGCCTGACCGAACGCGTAGGGCGCGGTGCTTACGCTGTAGGGAGCCGTGGCATATGGATTGCCCGTGTCGGCGCGGGTGGCCGCCCCGACCGGGCCGGACGGCAGGCCGGACCACACCACACCCAGCAGGACAAATCCGATGAGCAAGGTGGACCGCTTCACTGTGACTCCTCCGCCCGGGACTCTCCGCCATTGTGTGTAGTACATCCACCAGGCGGACGTACCTCTTCGGTGAACCGGTCTCGGTGCTTACCTCTCCGGCACCGAGGCGACGAAGTCGACGATCGCCCGGGGGAAGGCGGGGTCGTAGACCGCGGTGAGATGGTCGCCGCTGATGACGGTGAAGGTGGCCCCGGGGATCTTGTCGGCCAGGACATCGGGCGGTCCGACCAGCACATCCTTGTCACCGGTGAGCACCAGCGTCGGCACGGTGATGGCTTCCAACGCGGCGCGATCACCAACGGGCGCCCGCTGTAGGGCGGCCAGGGCCAGCCGATCCGCCCCGGTCGAGTCGGCGAAGGCCCGGAACAGCTTGGCCACCGGGTCCGCGATGGTGTCGGGATCATCGGCTTCGAGGGCGTCGGCCAGCGCGGTCCCGTTCATCGGCCGCTGGTCGCCGCCCAACCGGCCCCCGATGCCGCCCAGAATGAGCGAACGGGCCCGCGGTTCCATGGGCACCATGCGGGACGAGACCAGAGATCCCATGGAGTACCCGACCACGTCGACGGGCGCGACCCCGAGGTGGTCCATCAGCGCCTGGGCGTCGCGGACCATGGCATCACCGGCGTAGGCGGCCGGATCGTGCGGCTTGCCCGAGCGTCCATGCCCCCTGGCGTCGGCGGCCACCACTCGGCGACCGGCCGCCACGAGCGCATCGACGACGCCGGGACCGACCCAATTGACGTTGTGCTCAGCGGCGAAGCCATGCAGGAGGAAGACGGGCGGGCCGGTGCCGGCATCGAGGTACGCGATCTCGGTGCCGTCGAACGAGGTGAACCGTTTGATTGAGTCAGCTGGGGTCATCGTGCTCCTTCTTAGAGAACCTTGGAGAGAAAGGCGCGGGTTCTTTCCTGGGTCGGCGCGCTGAGCACCTGCTCGGGCGGGCCGGATTCGATGATCCGGCCCCCATCCATGAAGACCACCGAATCGGCTGCTTCCCGGGCGAATCCCATCTCATGGGTGACGACGATCATGGTCATGCCGTCGTGGGCCAGCCCCCTCATCACATCGAGCACATCGCCTACCAGCTCGGGATCGAGCGCCGAGGTGGGCTCGTCGAAGAGCATGAGCTTGGGCTCCATGGCCAGGGCACGGGCGATGGCGACCCGCTGCTGTTGCCCGCCCGAAAGCTGGTTCGGGTAGGCATCCACCTTCTCCGAGAGTCCGACTCGGGCCAGGAGCGCCCGACCCCGCTCAACGGCCTCGGCCTTCGCCAGCTGCTTCACCCTCACGGGGCCGACGATGATGTTGTCGAGCACGGTCATGTGAGGAAAGAGATTGAACCGTTGGAACACCATGCCGATCTCGGCCCGCTTGGCGCAGACGTCGCGATCGGAGAGCTCGTAGAGCTTCGTCCCCCGCTGACGGTAGCCGACCAGCTCTCCGTCGACCCAGAGACGGCCGCTGTCGATCTTCTCCAGGTGATTGATACAGCGCAGGAAAGTGCTCTTGCCCGACCCCGAAGGCCCGATGATGCACATCACCTGTCCGGAAAGCACAGTCAGATCGATCCCGGCCAGGGCCTCCAGTCGGCCGTACGACTTGCGCACGCCTTCGGCGACCACCATGTCAGTGCCCATGGCCAGCCACATTTCTCAGTGCTTCGGGCCGTGGCTCAGGCGGCACACGATCCGGATGGAACGTGAGCAAATTGCGCCGCAGGCGTTGCCACGGGGTCGGGGGCAACTCGCGGATGGATCCCCGGGCGAACCGACGCTCGAGGTAGTACTGGCCGACCGTCAGGATCGACGTGACGATCAGGTACCAGATACTGGCCACCATGAGGAGCGGGACTGTCTCGTAGTTGTTGGCGTAAATCAACTGGGCTGCGTAGAGGAGTTCGGCGACGGTCGCCACGCTGGCCAGCGACGACGTCTTGAGCATGGAAATGGTCTCATTGCCGGTCGGCGGGATGATCAAGCGCATGGCCTGGGGCAGCACGATCTGGCGAAGCGTCATGAGACGGCTCATGCCGATGGACTGGGCCGCTTCGATCTGTCCCTCGTCGACTGATTGGATGCCCGCCCGCACGATCTCGGCCATGTAGGCCGCCTCGTTGAGTCCGAGACCGAGAATGGCGGCCACAAAGGCCGTGATGGCGGTGTTGCCATTGAGATGGACGAACGCCGGCCCGAAGGGCACCCCGAAGCTCACCTGTGGATAGAGGACCCCCAGCACGTACCAGAAGAGGATCTGGACCAGCACGGGCGTGCCGCGGAAGAACCAGATGTAGATCCAACTGAAGCCCGAGAGGATCGGATTCGGCGAGAGCCGCATGATGGCCAGCACGACGCCGAGGACGATCCCCACCGCCATGGCGATCGCCGTCAGTTCGAGGGTCACCTCGAGGCCGCGCAATATGGGTCCTGAGGTGAAGTAGTGGCCGATGATGTCCCACTGGTAGCGGTGCTGGGTCACCCCACCGTGGCTGACGTACGAAAAGGCCAGGGTGTTGATCAGCATGGCGACCAACACGGCGATCACCGCGCTCATGACCCAGCGTCCCGGGTGCCGAACGGGCACGGCCTTTATGGGCGCGCTCTCATGGTCCGAGCTCCGGCTTGGTGCATCCCTCGTCGATGGGGTGTCCATCGACTCTGGCGATGGGCGCTGGTACAGCCGGACCGGAGGCTGATCGACTAGCTCTTGGCGCCGTTGAGGGGTGCGGACTTCACCGCGCCGGCCTGGATGCCCCACTTCTTCATGATCTTGAGGTACGTGCCGTCCGAGATGAGTTGCTTGATCGCACCTTGCACGGACTTGTCCAGGGTCGTCCCCTTCGGAACGGCGATGCCGTAGGGAGCGGTTTCGAAGGCCTTCCCGGTCGAGTGGAACTGACCATTCGACTGCTCCACGATGTACTGCGCCACCTGGGAGTCGGCGAAGCCGACGTTGGCCCGCCCGCTCGAAATGGCCAGGTTGGCGTTGTTCTGGTTCGAGAAGGACAGGACCTTGACCGCCCCCTTCTTCTTCGACTTACACGCCTTGGCCTGCGACTGGGCATCGGACTGCTCGGTGGTCCCACTTTCGACTGACACCGAGTGACCGCACAGCGCGCTCAGACCGTTGGGATGGTACGAACTATTGGAACTGACGTAGTAGCCCTCGCCGGCGACGAAGTAGTCCACGAAGTTGACGATCTTCTCGCGCGCTTTGGTGTCGGTGAACGATGACATGCCGAGGTCGTACTTGCCTGATTGGAGGGCCGGGATGATGGTGTCGAAGGTGGCGTTGAGGAGCGTCACCTTGAGTCCAAGCACCTGGCCGATGGACTGCGCCAGGTCGGCGTCCATCCCGATGATGGTCGTCCCGTCCGAAGCCACGAATTCGTCGGGGGCGTAGGTGGCATCGAGGGCAATGGTGAGGGAGCCGTTGGTCTTGATCGCCGCGGGCACCGCCGCGGCCAGCGACGGCGACGCGGCCACGGTTGGGATGGTGGTCGTTTGGCTGGCGCCCACCGACCCGACCTCGGTCCCGGTGATAACCAGGGCGGCGATCGCCCCCAACGTCACCAGCTTCAGGCAACCCGTTACTGACAACTTCATCCCCATGACCTCCGCCTCAGTGGAACTGAACAGGGCAAGTGTGCCATGCGTTTGACGAACCCGTGACGATCGCGGCACGGGCAAGCGACGCCACCCGCCCTGGGTCGGCCGAGCGAGCCGGAAAACGGCGTCCAGGTGGGGCCTTCGACCGTCAGCGCAGCTCCAACGCCCGTTTGGTAGCTTTGCGCCTTAGGGGACGGTGGGCGGGAGAAGGCAGTGGTGCGCATGGAAAAGGGGTTGGACATGGCCATGATCAACGGCACCTGGTCCGCGCCAATTCCCCGGCTGGTGGCCCGCTCACATCGTTTGAAACAGCGGCATTCGGGCATATGAGCCCGCAGCTAGACAGCCAGGATGCACATGTTTGAACGACGCTTGCCGCGACTGACCTTTCGACCGGTTACCCCGTCGCCGGTCGAAGACCGCAAGAACTCCAGCAACACGGGCGGAGACGCGTCCCGAACCGCAACTGACCGGGTGAGGGTCATCGGACCGGACATGGCGTCGCTCACGCTGGTGACCTCGGTGTACATCGGGGTGAACAGCAGGGTGTACCAGTATCGAACCACCGGCTCCTGACCAGCCAGCTGCCCATGGGTCATCCACCCAGTTGCGCCAGCAAACTCGACAGGTCCCAGTAATCGCGATGCTCGGTGACCAGGCCGTCGAGGACCTGCCCGACCGAGATGCCTCTGATCACGAACGGCCGGTTGGTCTCCTTCACTGGCCCGACGGCGCCTGACTGGGTCCCGCGGGTCTCGGTCTCGAAGGCGAAGCACCCATCCCCGATGGCCAGGTGGCGGGGATGGAATGTGAGATCCGCCGCAAGGGCGTGCGCCTGTGCGGCCATGGCGCGCACACCCTCATGGCCCACGAAGACGGCCGAGGTGGGAACGTCCTCGTACCTGATCTCGGGGCTCATGAACGCCAGGAGCCGATCCATCGCCTCGACGTCTTCGCCGCCGGCTCGGCCGTGGAGTACCCAGGCATCGACGTAGGCGGCCAACCAGTCCAGATCCACGAGTGCCTCCTTAGGCTCGGGGCTGTGTCGTCACGATAGCCAGGAGGGCACCCGCCCGTTGCCGCCCCACGTAGCCCGGCTCAGGCAGCGTGCTATGCCTGGCCGATGACTTTTCCCTTGGCTCCCTTCGGCCCCCGCGCGGGCCTACGAGGCATGGTCAACGCGGCCGACCAGCTGGCCTCGAGCGCAGGCCTCGCCGCCCTCGAGCAAGGCGGGACGGCCGCCGACGGCGCGGTCGCCGCCGCCGCAGTCATGGCGGTCACCAGCCCCCACCTCTGCGGGATGGGCGGTGACCTCCTGGCCATGGTCTCGGCTCCCGGGGCCGATCCCGTGGCGCTGCTCGCCGTCGGCCGCGCGGGTTCGGGTGTGGACGCCGGCCGCATGCGCCGGGAAGGGCTCTCGGTCATGCCGCTCCGGGGCGACATCCGCAGCGTCCCGGTGCCCGGAGCCGTCGACGGATGGCTGGCGCTCCACGAGCGCTTCGGTCGACTGCCACTCGGTACCATCTTCGGACCGGCAATCGAGCTGGCTGAACACGGCTTCGCCGCGTCGATCCTGCTGTCGCTGGCCAGTCATCTGGTCTACGAGGTGCCCGGAGCCGAAGAGTTGTGCCCCCGTGGCCCGCTGCAACCAGGCGAGCGGGTCAGGCTTCCGGGGATTGCCCGAGCCCTGCGCGCCGTCGTGAGCGATGGGCGCGAAGGCTTCTACGGCGGGGAGTTCGGGCGCGCCCTGCTCGAGTTGGGCAACGGCGTGTTCGCTCCCGAGGATTTGGCCCGACCGGCTACGGACTGGTGCGAGCCTCTACGGCTTCGGGTCTGGGAGCACGATCTCTGGACCGTTCCGCCACCGTCACAGGGATACCTCACCCTGGCCAGCGCGTGGATCGCCGAGCACGTGGGCCTCGGCGTTGATCCGTCGGAAGCGCTGTGGGCGCATCTCGTTGTCGAAGCGTCCCGCGCCGCCGGGTTCGACCGTCCGGGGGTCCTCTACGACGGGGCCGACGGGATGACACTCTTGGACCAGGAGCGTCTGCTGAAGGCGACGGAGCGGATCGGGGTCGAGCGGGCCGCGGCTCCGGACGTCACGACACCATCGGGCCACACGGTCCCCACCACCATCCCCCGCCTCGGCGACGGCGACACGACCCACCTGTGCGCAGTCGACGCGGAGGGACTTGGCATCTCGTTGACGCAGTCGAACGCCCTCGACTTCGGCTCACACCTCGTCGCCGGTTCGACGGGGATCTTCCTGCACAACCGCGGGGTTGGCTTCTCGCTCGAGGACCGCCACCGCGCGGAGTTAACGCCGGGACGCCGGCCCCCGCACACCCTGTCCCCCATGCTGGCTACCGGGTCAGATCGGTCACTCACCCATCTGGTCGGGGCCATGGGCGGCGACGCCCAGCCGCAGGTCATCCTGCAACTGCTGGCCCGCATGCTGCGGGGCGGGCAGGATCCCGCCACGGCGGTGGTGGGCGCTCGCCTGGCCCTCGATGCCCCGTCGGCCGGCCCGTTTCGCCTGTGGTGGAGTGACGACCTCGCCGTGCAGGTCGAATCGCACGCACCAGAGGAGTGGGCTGCCGGCCTGGCCGCCCGGGGGCACCGGGTGCGGCTCATCCGCGATTTCGATCCGACGGCAGTGGGGTGCGCCCAGATCATCTCCGTGGTCGGCCACGAGGACGGGCGCCGCTATGTCGGTGCGGCCGACCCACGCAGCCCCGACGGCTCTACCTCCTATCGTTAGAAAGCAGCGCCTGGCCCTCCGGTGGTGCCCAGGCCAGGCAGCCAGGACCGGCCTGGGGGTGCGATGCAACACATTTCTGGTCCGGCAACCGCAAGCATGTCGGCTCTGCCGTATTCCCTTGGTGGCTGCGTCCTCAAAGGGGCGCTGGTGGGAATGCGCTTGACCCTGAGCGTGGCGGCTCCTGCTGAATTTCGGTTGCTGGTTGATGACAATGCAGCCCGGCGGCTTCGTACCGCCGGTTGCACTATTTAGGGGAGGCTTCATGCGCTCGACAAGGCGGGGTCGTATCGGCATGGTCGCGAGGGCTTCACTGGCCCTCGGAGTGTCCGGAGCGTTGGCGGGATCCTTCCTCGTGGCCTTCGCCGGGACGGCGTACGCCACTGGAACGACATGGTTCGTAGCGACAACGGGAACCGACACGACAACGTGTACGACGGCAGCTGCGCCGTGCAAAACGATCACCCAGGCGCTCACCAACGCCAAGGAAGGTGACACGATCAGCGTGGGGACGGGAACGTTCACCAAGCCGCTGCTCATCACCAAGGGCGTCACCATTCAGGGGGCCGGCCAAAGCTCAACTTTCATCGATGGCGGAGAAACAACTCCCACCGCGTCGAGTGTGTCGGCCATGGACGTCGACCTTCCCAATGGCGACGCCAACGTGCTGACTGTCAGCGGCGTCACCATCCAGCACGGGATCAGCACTTTCGGGGGCGGGATCGAGTTACTTGCCGGCAACATGATCGTCAACAATTCGACCATTACGAACAACGAAGCGGGAGGCATCGCCAAGTCAATCGGCGGTGCCGGAATCGGCGAGCTTGGAACCATCCTCGGAACGACGCAACAGTTGACGCTGAACAACGACACGATCTCAAACAACAAAACGGTTGTCTTCACCGGACTAACCATCGATGGCGGAGGTCTCTACCTTGCGGGGCCGGCATCCATCGCCGGTTCGACCATCACTGGGAACTCCACGGCAGGCTCGGCTTACGGCGGCGGGATCTTCATGGCCAAGCTTGTCGCCACCGACTCGGCGGTCGTGTCACTCACAGATTCGACGGTCAACGGGAACTCCTCGGTTGTTGGCGGAGGAATCTGCAATTACAGCGGGGGCCAACTCACGCTGATCGGTGATTCGAACGGGACCAGCTCGGTCTCCTCAAATACCGGAACCGACGGCGCCGGCATCTACGACGTGGGTTCAGCCACGATCACCAATACGGCAATCTCTTCGGACGTCGCCTCATTCGAAGGCGGAGGCTTCTTCGAGACTCAGGCCGTTGCCGCCGATGCTCCAGTCATCACGGCAACCGGCGTCACCCTGGCATCCAACAAGGCGCTCATCGCCGGCGGTGGAGTGGTGAACGCCGCCTCCGTCTTCACCATGAACGGTGGCTCAATTGCGGGCAGTGCCGCCGTCGACGGAGCGGGCCTTTACGTGGCCGGCGGTGGAACGGCTTCACTCATCGGCGCGACCGTCTCGAACAACATCGCCAACGGCGGCTCGACCGCCAATGGAGGGTTGGGTGGCGGAATCTTCAACGCCGGCGCTCTCAGCGTCACCGGTCACTCGATCCTCACCGCCAACCAAGCCATCGCGTCGTCTGCCGCGTCGACTCTTACCGGTTGGGGCGGCGGTGTCTTCGATGGACCGGCCGCCGCCGGCAACGCGCCTACCTTCACCCTGACCAACAGCACGGTGAGTGGAGGTTCCTTGGTCTCCGGTACCAATGCAGCCGTTGGGGGTGGCCTTGCGGTCACCGGCAACGTGCTGGGGTCGGTTGCACCCGGGTTCAGTGCCACGGCAGCTACCTTCACCGGCTCGGGAGACACCATTTCCGGCAACACCGCCATTGACGGCGGGGGGGCCTACGTGGGCGGTACGGCATCTTTCGCCGGGTCTACGTTCTCCGGCAATGCCGCCTCGGGATCGACTCTCTCTCTGGGAGGAGGCCTGTTCGTCGGCAAGGACGTGGCGAGTGACCCTGCATCGGCCGTGGTCGATTCGACATCATTCAGCCAGAACTCCGGTGTGCTCGGCGGCGGTGCGGCGGTCAACTCGTCCTCCACGCTCACCATCAAGAACGCCAGCGTCTTCAACCAGAACTCGGCCACCAACAGCGGCGGCGGCCTCTATCTGGGCGGGAATGCCACCATCGCCGATTCCACCTTGGAGAACGGGACGGCTGCGGAGTTCGGCGGCGCCATTTTCGACGGATCCGTTGTGGCCGCCGACACACCCGTTCTCACTGGGACCAACGTGACCATGACTGGGAACTCCACGCCCTTCGAGGGCGGTGCGGTGACGGTGGCGGCCAAAGCCACTCTGAACCTGAGCGGAGGGTCGCTGGACAACAACACCAGCGTGGCCGGTGGTGGCCTGCTCATCGCAGCCGGCGGCAAGTCACAAATCACAGGGACTGATATCTCGGGCAACACGGCCAACGGCAGCGACGGCGGGGCCGTTGACAACGGTGGTGCGCTCACCATCGTCGGTAGTGAAATCGTGGGCAACAAGGCGATCCCTGCCTCTGGATCACCCACAACCACAGGATTCGGCGGCGCCATCTACAGCGGATCGGGTGCGGCCTCGACGGCAGTCACGTTGACCCTGGCGAGCGACACGATTTCGGACAACACCGCCAACGCTGCCGGCGCGCTTCTCACGATCTCGACAGGGTCGGGCGATACCAACACCACGTCGATCACCAATTCCACCGTCACCGGGAACATCGCAGGTCCAAGCTTCGGAGCCATCGATGCCTTCGATCCCGTGACGATCACCTCGAGCACCATCAACGGCAATACCGCGCCTGCAGGTCACAGCGCCGGCTTGTTCGTTGAGGTCGCCGGTGCCATCAGCGTCGCCGGGAGCGATGTGACCGGGAACAACGCCGGGGCAAACTGCTCTTCGCCCGTGGTGGACGGTGGATACAACCTCACCGACAGCGCCGATGCCAGTTGCGGCTTCACCTCGGCCAAGCACGACATCTCGGCGAACCCCCAGCTTGGAGCGCTCGCTTCGAATGGCGGACCGACCATGACCGAGTTGCCCGCACCGACGAGTCCCCTCATCAATCAAATCCCCGTGAACAGTTCCACCGGCCTGAACGACGCCGTAAGCGGTAGCCCGGTAGTCCTCTGCGCCACCGGAGCGACCGACCAACGGGGTACCGCACGACCCGAGGGTGCCACCTGCGACATTGGCTCAGTTGAAGTGGGCGTCTCGCCACCGACGGTGAGTGGGCCATTGGCGGCAACCTTCCTGGTCGGGGTGGCGGGGATTCCGCAGATATTCACCACAACCGGTACGTCGACCGCGCAACTTTCCGAAAGTGGCTCGCTACCCAGTGGGGTGACCTTCCAAGACAACAACGACGGGACCGCAACGCTGGCGGGTAAGCCAGCCAACGGAACCACGGGCACATTCCCCATCACCATCACGGCCGCCAACGGCACGGCGCCGAACGCCACCCTCTCGTTCGTGCTCACCGTGGATCAGGCGGCCGCTCTCTCGGGCCCGTCCGGTGACACCTTCACGGTGAACACGGCAGGTTCTGACAGTTTTGTGGCCACGGGGACTCCCATTCCCGCCGTGAGTGAGTCCGGAACCCTCCCGAACGGGGTGACCTTCTCGGACAACGGGCATGGGACGGGGACCTTGGCCGGGACGCCGGCCGTGGGCACACAGGGCACGTACGCCGTGGTGATTACGGCCCACAACGGTGAGGGTGCCGATGCGACACTCAACTTCACGCTCACCGTGTTGCCCCCGGTCACCATCACCACCACCTCTCTGCCCAGTGGCACGGTGGGTACCGCCTACGCGACGACCCACCTGGCCGCGGGCAACGGTGTGGCCCCCTACACGTGGAGCTTGGCCTCCGGATCGCTTCCGGCCGGCCTGACGCTGGCCAACAACGGCACCATCAGCGGCACACCGAACGGACCGGCGGGAACCTCAAGCTTCGTAATCAGGGTGACCGATTCGGCCACGCCGTCCGGCACCGCGACCCAGGCGCTCTCAATCACAGTTGCGAAGGGAACGACCTCCCTGGCGGTCAGCCCCCTCCTCCTCGGCCCGCCGTTGGTGCTCACTATTGGCTCGGCATCAGCCATTCTCACTGGTGGGAGTCCCCTGGCGGGGATCGCTGGTCAGACCGTGACGTTCAAGGCGGGATCGACCACGCTGTGCACCGGAGTGACGGGGGCCAATGGAGCAGTCACCTGCAACTTCACGGTGAACGGCTTGCTGGTCGCCGTTCTGAGCAACGGAGTCACGGCCACGTATGCCGGTTCCTCCAGCTGGCTACCTTCGAGCGGGTCTGCCGGGCTCCTCTAGGAGACCACCATCTCGTGGTGGGGGTGCATCGGAATCGAAATCCGGTGCACCCCAGCAACACTTAGCTCCGGCCGAACGAATAGACGTGACGCGGCCTCAGACGGCGTGCGCCTCGAACTCCCGCCGCTCGTCAGAGGACAACTCGTTCTCCTCCATCAGGACCTTGGAACCCCGCAGCAGCAACGGTGCCACGATGACCCCGACCACCACGCAACCGGCACCGATGACAAAGGCCAGCTGGTATCCGCTCGTGAGCGCGGCCTGCACACGGTGTCCGGTCGTCACGAGGGCGTTGGTCCGATTGGTCGCAAGGGTGCTCAGCACGGCCAGCCCGACGGCCGCCGCCATCTGCTGGGAGACGTTGACGATCCCCGAGCCCAGACCGGCGTCGTCCTTCGGTACTTCTGCCATGGCGATGGTCAGTAGGGGCACGAACGCCGTTCCCGCCCCGAGACCAACCAGGAAGAAGGACGGGAACACGTCCGTCAGATAGTGCGCGTGCTCTCCGGCATGGGCCAGGAGAAGGAGCCCCACCGTCATGGAGACCATGCCGGGCACCAGCACCTGCATGGAGCCGAAACGCTCGACGAGCCGAGCGGTGATACCGGTGGAGAGGGTCGCCACCACCAGGGTGACCGGGAGAAACGCCAGTCCGGTTTTCAAGGGGTCGTAGTGCAGTACGTGCTCGAGGTAGAGGGCCCCGAGGAAGAAGGTCGAGAACATTCCCGTGGCCAGGAACCCGCGAATCACACTGGTGCCCATCAGACTCCGCAAGCGGAGGATCCGCAGCGGGACGATGGGGTTCTTGAGCCGCCCTTCCAGGATGACGAACGCCGCCAGCATGACCGCAGTGGCACCCACGAACCCAAGAGTGTGGACGGACAACCAGCCGTACTGGGTCGCTGTCACGATGGCGTAGATACCAACCATCAATGCGGTCGTGACCAATATCGATCCGGCGATATCCACCCCGTTCCGGATCCCGAGGCCCACGTTCTCCTCAATCAACGCTCGCCCCAGCACGAACGTCACGACCCCAATAGGCAGATTGATGAAGAAGATCCAGTGCCAATTGATGGTCTGCGAAATGATGCCGCCCACGACCAGTCCGACCGCGCCTCCACCAACGGCAACGAAGATGTAGGCGCTCATCGCCCGGGCCCTTTCGGCCTTCTTCGGGAACTCTGTGATGATGATGGCCAGGATCACCGAGGCCGACAGCGCGCCCCCGGCACCCTGCACAAAGCGCCCGGCGATGAGCATGGCTTGGCTGGTGGCGAAGCCGCACACCGCTGACGACGCCGTGAAGAGCGCCACCCCACCGAGGAACACCCGCTTGCGACCAATGAGGTCGCCCAGCCGCCCGGCCATCAGAAGGAGGCTGCCGAACGTGATCAGGTACGCGTCGATGACCCATGTGAGATTGGCCTGGCTGAAGTGGAGATCCCGCTGGATCGACGGCAAGGCGACGTTCACGATCGAACCGTCGAGAGCGTTCATCAGCATGGCCAGGCACACCACGATGAGCGCGATCCACCGGCGCCGATCATTTCCCTCGACCGACCGGGTCAGTGTCGTTGCGTCCATGTTCTCGATCCCGGGACGGCGCTGGGCGTCCGAATTCGGGCCACGGAGCCTGGTGCCATGGCATGAATACATACTTGATTCTGGATATTCACTAGTCCAGTGAATATATAACACCTGGGATGATCCCGAATTCATGTAATATCGCAGCCACGATGCCGACCGAAACCGCCACCGGATCGATCGTCTTGCTGACCCGTCTGGCCCGGGTCGTCTATCGACGCAGCACGGTCGACCTGGTGGGCATGGGCCTCAAGGAGCTGGCGGCGCTGGCGTTCCTCCGCGACCACGAGCAATCGTCCCAGCAAGGCCTGAGCGACGCCCTCTGTATCGACGCCAACAACTGCGTGCTGCTCTTGAACGAGCTGGAGAACTTGGACTACGTGGAACGACGCCGAGACCCGCAGGACCGGCGACGCCATCTCGTCAAGGTCACCGCGGCCGGACTCGACGCGCTCGAGCGCGCCGAGCTGGCGCAGGGCAGCGTAGAGGACGAGGTCCTGGGCTCACTCACGACGGCGGAGCGATCGACACTGCAACGGCTCTTGAGCCGCGCCCTCGAGGGTCAAGGCTCCGGCTTCGCCACCTCATCGCCGTCGCGCTAGCCGTCCCGCCACACCATCCCCCTCCGGCCATACATCCACCGCATGCCCAAATACCTCTGTAACAGAGGTATACTGACGAGGTGACCCCGGCCAACCCGACCCCGACGATGACCCGCCCCGGCGGCGGCCCGGCCGATGACCACCTGGCGCAGGCCGATCGGCTCCTGAGCGTCATGTCTTCCATGCGCCGGAGTGGACGGCTTCTGGCTGGTCGCCCGGTGGAGCTCTCCACCCTCACCAGTTCCCAACTGGATCTGGTCCGTCTCGTCCGGCGCCGGCCAGGGGTCTCAGTGGCCCAGGCCGCCGAGGAGCTGCGCCTGGCCCCCAATACGGTGAGCACCATCGTCGGCCAACTAACCGACGAGCAGCTGTTGATCCGCCGGGTCGATCCCCTGGACCGCCGGGTGGCCCGGCTCGATCTCACCCCAGCCATGCGCCGCAAGGTCGGGGCCTTCCGCGATCGCCGGGTCGCCATGCTCGGGGAGGCGATGCACCGACTGCCGGCCAGTGACCAGCGCCGTCTGGCTGAATCGCTGGCCATCCTCGAACGCCTGACCGAACGGCTACAGGACGAGGGGACCGCGGGCGATGGTTGACGGTTTCCCGACGAGCGCACCCGAACTTCCCGCCATCTCGTGCCGGGGACTGCGGCACCGTTTCGGGGAGAACGTGGCGGTCGATGGGATCGACCTTCGCATCGAGCAGGGAGAGGTCTTCGGGCTTCTCGGCCCCAACGGAGCCGGCAAGACCACCACCATCAGGATCATCAACACGCTGCTCCCGGCGCAGGAGGGAACGGTTGAGGTGCTGGGGTTCGACGTGAGTCGATCCCCCATGTCCGTCCGGCGCCGGCTCGGGTACGTGCCGCAGCAGCTTTCGATCGAAGCCGCTCTGACCGGCCGGGAGAACGTGGCGTGGTTCGCTCGCCTCTTCGACGTACCCCGTCCCGAGCGAAAGGAACGGGTCGCCGACGCCCTTGAGGTGATGGGACTGGCCGACGCAGCGGACCGCATGGCCGGCACATATTCGGGAGGGATGGTGCGGCGTCTGGAGCTGGCCCAGGCTCTGGTGAATCGGCCGCGTCTACTGGTGCTCGATGAGCCGACCGTCGGCTTGGATCCAGTGGCCCGGGATGGGGTGTGGCAACGGGTCGACGAGCTGCGGGTGTCAACCGGCATGACCGTCCTCCTCACGACGCACTACATGGAGGAAGCCGAGCTCCTCTGCGACCGGTTGGCACTGATGCACCTTGGCTGCATCCGGGCCGAGGGCACGCCCGAAGAACTCAAGGCCGAGCTCGGGCCCGATTCCACCCTCGAGGACGTGTTCCGCCACTTCACTGGCAACAGCCTCAAGGGCGAAACGGAGACGAAGGGAGGCATGCGTGAGGTCCGATCAACTCGCCGCACCGCTCGTCGAGTCGGCTGAGGGCGCGGGCGCGCCCGAACCGGGCCTTTGGGTCCACTTCCCCAGCCGGGTGGCCACGTTCTGCCTGGTGGAGCTGCAGAAGCTCCGCCATGACCGCACCGAGATCTTCACCCGGGCCGTACAGCCTGTCCTGTGGTTGGTGATCTTCGGCGAGACCTTCAACCGCCTCCACGCCATACCGACCAACGGCGTCCCGTATCTCGACTTCCTGGCCCCCGGCATCATCGCCCAGTCGGGCTTGTTCGTCGCCATCTTCTACGGCATCCAGATCATCTGGGAGCGCGATGCCGGAGTCCTGACAAAGCTCCTCGTCACGCCAACGCCGCGTTCGGCCCTCATTCTCGGGAAGTCCTTCGCGGCGGGCATACGAGCCCTAGCCCAGGTGGTCGTCGTCCTGGTCCTGTCCGCCATTCTCGGTGTCTCCTTGACCGCGAACCCGCTGCGGATCCTGGGTGCGTTCGCCATCGTCATGATGGGTTCAGCCTTCTTCGCCTGCCTGTCGATGACCATTGCCGGGGTGGTCCTCAAGCGTGACCGCCTGATGGGGATCGGGCAGATGATCACCATGCCGTTGTTCTTCGCGTCCAATGCGCTCTACCCCGTCAGTGTCATGCCAAGTTGGCTCCGCGTCCTCAGCAAGGTGAACCCACTGAGCTACGAGGTGGATGCCCTTCGCGGTCTGCTCATCAGCTCTCCCGACCACCTGCTGCTCGACTTCGGTGTATTGGCCTTGGCCGTGGTGCTCGGCGTCACGGCGGCCTCGTCGCTGGTCGGAAGGCTGGCCCGCTGACATGATCGATCCCGGCATCCCACCCGGCCTGTCGGCCCGCTGGCGGATCGGCCGCCCGCCTAAGGACGCGCCTCTGCCGAGCAATTACAAGTGGGTCGCCCTCTTCATCTCCACATTGGGCATGCTGATGGCCACCATCGACGGCTCCATCGTCCTCATCGCGCTGCCGGACATCTTCCGGGGGATCGGTCTCAACCCCCTGGATTCGGGAAACACCTTCTACCTCCTATGGATGATCCTGGGTTTCCTGGTCACCACCAGCGTCCTGGTCGTGACGCTGGGGCGTCTGGGAGACATCTACGGCCGGGTGCGGATGTACAACCTCGGCTTTGCCGTCTTTACCGTCTTCTCGCTCCTGCTCAGCGTGACATGGATGACCGGGCACGGGGCTGGGATCTGGTTGATCACCATGCGCATCTTCCAGGGCGTCGGCGCGGCACTCCTGATGGCCAACTCAGCGGCCATCCTGACGGACGCCTTCCCCGTCGAACAGCGCGGCATGGCACTGGGCGTCAACCAGGCCGCTGCGTTCAGTGGGAGCTTCATCGGCTTGATCCTCGGCGGCGTACTGGCGCCGATCAATTGGCGCCTGATCTTTCTCGTCTCCGTGCCCATCGGGCTGTTCGCCACCGTCTGGGGCTACCTCAAACTCCGCGAGTTGGGTGAGAAGCGAGCCGCCCACATCGACTGGCCGGGCAACATCACCTTCGCTATCGGTCTGGTGCTCATCATGGTGGGCATTACCTACGGCATCGAGCCCTACGGGCACCATTCCATGGGCTGGACCAGCCCCCTGGTCGTGGCCGCGCTGACCCTCGGCGTGGCGACCCTCATCGGATTCTTCGTCATAGAGACCAAAGTTCCCGAACCAATGTTCCGCTTGCAGTTGTTCAAGATCCGGGCGTTCACCAGTGGCGTTCTGGCCAGCTTCCTGGCCGCCTTGAGCAGAGGCGGCCTCATGTTCATGCTCATCATCTGGCTCCAGGGCATCTGGCTCCCGCTGCACGGCTACGCCTTCAGCGCCACGCCCCTGTGGGCCGGCGTTGCCATGATCCCGCTCACCGTGGGACTCCTCATCGCCGGTCCGGTCTCGGGCATCCTCTCTGACCGCTACGGCGCCCGTCCCTTCGCCACGGGCGGGATGATTGCCGCCGCACTTGCGTTCTTCCTCCTCGAACTCCTGCCGGTCGATTTCCCTTACTGGGTCTTCGCCCTTCTGCTGTTCTTCTGCGGGCTGGCCATGGCTTCCTTCGGGTCGCCCAACCGCACCGGCGTCATGAACAGCCTGCCGCCGGAACACCGCGGTGCGGGTTCGGGTATGAACACGACCTTCCAGAACTCAGCTCAGGTGGTCTCCATCGGGATCTTCTTCAGCTTGATGATCGTCGGGCTCTCGTCCTCGCTCCCCCAGAGCCTCTATCACGGTCTCGTGACGAACGGTGTGTCGGTCTCTGCCGCCACCCGAGCCGCTCACCTCCCCCCGGTGTCGACGCTCTTCGCGGCGTTTCTGGGCTACAACCCGGTCCAGCATCTCATCGGGTCTGCCGCCATCTCCCACCTCTCGTCGGCGCAGCGGGCCATCGTCAACGGCCGAAGCTTCTTCCCCGGGCTCATCACGGCCCCGTTCCGCTCCGGGCTGCACGCCGCCTTCGACTTTGCCATCCTGTCCAGCCTCGTCGCGGCTGCTGCCTCATGGTCGCGCGGTGGGCGTTACGTCTACGGCGAGACGGCGCCGACCGACATCTCGTCGGACACCGTGAACGGCGAACCGGTCGACAACACCCGAGCGGCTTCACTTACCTCGAGAGGATCTTCATGACCGCAAACGAAGCGAATATCACGATCGCCACGCCGGATGGGCCCATGCCCGCTTTCGAAGCTCGCCCCGCCGAGGAAGCCAAGGGGAGCATCCTGGTCGTGCAGGAGGCGTTCGGCGTCACGCCCCACATCGAGGACATCGCCCGCCGGCTCGCCACCAGCGGCTGGCACGCGGTGGCGCCTGCCTTCTTTCACCGGCAAGGATCCCCGGTGTTCGCCTACGATGACCTCAACTCAGTGCGGCCCGTCATGATGGATCTCACGGCGGATGGGATCACCTCGGATGTGGTTAGCGCCTCGGACCATCTCGTCAGTTCCGGCTTCACGGCGAAGCGGACCGGCGTGGTCGGGTTCTGTATGGGCGGGAGTGTCACGTTCTACGCGGCCACGTTGAGATCTCTCGGAGCGGCGGTGACGTACTACGGCGGCGGCGTGACGGAGGGTCGCTTCGGGCTGCCCTCCCTCGTTGAGCAGGCACCGCAGCTTCAGACGCCCTGGCTCGGTCTCTATGGGGATCTTGACCAGGGCATCCCCAGCAACGACGTCGAGTTGCTTCGAGCGGCAACCACGACGACAGCAGTTCCCACTGAGATCGTCCGTTACGACGACGCCGATCACGGCTTCAACTGCAACGACCGGCCGACCGTCTTCAATGCCGCCGTCGCGGCCGACGCCTGGGACCGCACGCTGCACTGGTTCGACCATCACCTCGTAGGGGACGTCACATAGAGCAGCGAACGGGAACCATCAATAGTTCCCGACCCCTTCTCCGGTTCCCAGAACGGGTGCCACACCCTGGCTGAATAGATACACCGAAAATCGCGCTAAATTTCGCATCGTCGTGCCTTTCGCCTTGTCGGTGTCTCCAGACGGAACGAGCGCCCCCCATTCATCGAGTGTGATGAAGATGGTGTTGCTTTCCCTCTCTGTCTCTGTCTCTGTCGCTGGCGCGGTCGGCGTTCTGCCATCGACTCCGGCTCAGGCCGACCAGGTGAGCACGCTCAAGGCCCAAGCGAAACTCGTGGCGCAAGAGTTGGTGCAGGAACAACTCCAGGC
This sequence comes from Acidimicrobiales bacterium, assembly GCA_036502025.1. Taxonomy (GTDB): domain Bacteria; phylum Actinomycetota; class Acidimicrobiia; order Acidimicrobiales; family RAAP-2; genus Bog-473. Next base: position 94,401 of record DASXZJ010000144.1, read on the forward strand.
TGGTGCGTATCAACAGCAATACTCGGTGGCCACCCAACGGGTCGTGGACGACGAGCGCACCATCGCCTTGACCCAAGAGCAGATCACCAGCGACAAACAAGCCATTCGAAACAGCATCAAGCACGTTCAACGATTGGCCGTTCTGTCGTATGTTCTGACTGGTACCTCCTCGACTTCCGGCGCCGGCATGCTGGCCGAGAACCTAAGTACGATTCAGGCGACTAACGAGTACGCCACCATCACCATCGGGAATATCGACGTCGCCGTGGACCACCTTCATACCGTCCAACGTGCCCTTCAGGTACAACAGGCTCAGTTGCTTCAGCAACGCAGTCGCGATCAAGCTGAGCAAGCCCTACAGGCGACGGATCTTTCCAATGCAAACTCGACTCTCTCGCACATGCGAGGGGTGCAAGCACAAGTGACCGGCCAGTTGGCGACCGCCGTCGCCCAGCAGAACGCCATAAGCGCAGCCGCCGCTGCCGCCGCGGTCGCCGCCGCGCAACGGACTGCCGCTCAAAAGGCTCCCGCCTTCTCGTCCCCGTCGAATGAAACGGACCCTGCCCTCAATCCCTTCCTCCAGTGTGTGTTGCAGGCCGAATCCGGCGGGGACTACGCCGCGGTCTCCCCCAATGGGCTCTACATGGGTGGCTTCCAGTTCAGCCAGCCGACATGGGACTATGCCGCGCAAGCAGCGGGGAGGGGTGACCTCGTCGGCGTCCATCCGAACGTCGCCTCCAAAGCCGACCAGGACACGGTCGCCGTCGCCTTGTACTCACTTGACGGTGAACGACCATGGCTGGGAGATCGCTGCAGCAGTACTTGATCGATCGCGGCCGTTCAGTGGCCGCACCGGCGTCACGGCACCCTTCATGGCGTGGTCGGGTGCGCGACACTTGTTGACATGCTGAGTCACCTGCTGTTCGAAGTGCGTCGACGAAAGGCGTACGCCTCGCAGGTGGCGCGATTCAGAGCCAATCCCGTCAAGGCCGGGGACATCGTCTTTCTCGGCGACAGCATTACCCAATCCGGGGCGTGGGCTGCCTACTTCCCAGGCCTCCCAATCCGCAACTACGGGGTGAGCGGTGACCGGACCAAAGGGGTCATTCGAAGGTTGGACCTCGTCCTGCACCGGCCGGCCAAGGTCTTTCTCATGATTGGCACCAATGACCTCGGTTCGGGTGCCACCGACGGCACGGTGTTGGACAACATTGAAACCATTCTCACCAGGATCTCGGAAGCTTCCTCCGACACCAAGATCTACCTGCAGAGCATTCTTCCTCGCACATGGGAGTACGTGGATCAGATCCAACGCGTGAACTCAGAGATGGCTGCGTTGGCGCCGCGGCTCGACGTTGCCTACGTCGAGCTCGCTCCGCTCTTCGCTGACGACGACGGCGTCATTCGACCCGAATATTGTGAAGATGGATTGCACCTCCTCCCACCCGGATACGACGTGTGGGTGGAAGCCATTCGGCCATTGGTGCTGTGATCCGGGCCAACGTCGACGTTCGGGCCGATCCTCCTCCGGCTTGAGGCTGAGCTACCCGAAAAAGACTTCGGCCTCGGCATAGAGCTCAGGCGATACCAGTTTGAGCGTCGCCGTGGCCTCTGAGAGCGGTACGAGATCGATCCTCGTCCCGTGAAGCGCCACCATCTGTCCGAACCGCTGATCGTGAAGGGCGTCGATGGCGTGTAGCCCGAAGCGGGTGGCGAGGACCCGGTCGAATGCCGTCGGGCTGCCGCCGCGCTGAACGTGACCAAGCACCGTGGCCCGGGCTTCCTTACCTGTGCGGTGGGCAATTTCCGATTCCAGCAGCGATCCGATGCCGGTCAGGCGTACATGCCCGAAGGCGTCGACTTCGCCCGAGCGGGCCGGGAGCGTTCCTTCGACCGGCAGGGCACCTTCAGCGACCACGACAATGGGCGCGTAGTGGCTGGCGAATCGATGTTCGATGAACTCGCACACGTTGTCGATGTGGAAGGGTCGCTCAGGTATGAGTATCACGTTCGCTCCGCCCGCCACACCGGCATGCCAGGCGATCCAACCAGCGTGACGTCCCATGACCTCAACGATGAGGACGCGATGGTGGCTCTCTGCCGTGGTGTGAAGCCGATCAATCGCCTCGGTGGCGATCATCACCGCGGTATCGAACCCGAACGTGTAGTCGGTCGCGCCCAGATCGTTGTCGATGGTCTTGGGTACCCCGACCACGGGAAGACCGCCGTCGGCGAGCTTGGTCGCCACTCCGAGCGTGTCCTCGCCTCCGATGACGACAAGGGCGTCAACGCCAAGCCGGCGGATGGTATGGAGCACTCGGCTCTCACCATCGTCGGACGCGAAGGGATTGGTCCGACTGGATCCAAGGATCGTCCCGCCCCGAGGCAAAATACCCCGGACGGCGGCAACATCCAGCGGCATGGCGTCCCCGTCCAACAGGCCGCGCCAGCCGTCACGGAATCCCACGAACTCATCGCCATGGACCTGGACACCTTTGCGGACGACCGCCCGAATCACCGCATTCAGACCGGGGCAATCACCGCCGCCGGTCAATACCCCTACGCGCATGGAAGTGAGCGTATCGAGGACGTGTCGCCCAGTGTGCACGACCACTACAGGCCGGGCAACGTGAGGCCTGGTGCGAGTGAACCGATCGAGCGGCCCTGAAGTTCAGCCGAGTTGGGTGTCGGCCGTGACGGGGCGACCTCGGTCAATCGCCGCCCACAGCCGGTACGACTGCTCGAACCCGGGGCTCGCTCAACCTAGGCGTCCGAATCGCCTCTGCCGGAGCTGGCGTCGGTGGCTGGTCGAATCGTCAAATATTCCGTAAGGCCGCTCACCTCGAGAAGACGGCGCACGTTGGGCTGGGGTGAAAAGACGATCAACTCTCCACCCAGGGACTCAACCCTCTTGTGCTCGGCAACGATGACCGAGAGCCCGGTGGAATCAATGAAAGCAAGGTCGGTGAGATCCAGCGCGACGTGTCGGACTCCGGCTCGAGACAGCTCGGCGAGTTGATTGAACAGTTGAGAGGCGGTGGACAGATCGAGTTCTCCTCTGAGCGCCACCAGTGCGTGCTGTTCCGCTCGTCGGATTTCGGTATCCAGCAAGGTCTTGCGCGATATCTCCAACGTCATCGGCATGCCTCCAAACCTGAACAGTCCGGGAAGCGGTGACACTGCTATCGCTTGCGCCGCCTCCGAGCTTCTGTCTAACCCGGCGGTGAAACCATACGCAGATGGTGGAAGCGATTCAAGGTCGATCAGAAACGGCTATTGCCGAACGCGGGTGGACAATCGGTAGGATCCGTGACGTGCCGGAGCCAACACGATCAGCGCGGGGCGAGAGAACCCGAGAGGCTCTTCGCCGGGCCGCGCACGTGCGATTTCTCGCCCAGGGAGTCGAGGAGACTTCCGCCGAGCAGATCGCTGCCGATGCTGGCGTCTCCCTCCGCACGTTTTATCGGCACTTCGCGTCGAAGCAAGAACTTCTTTTCGGTGACTATGACGCGAGCCTGGACTGGTTCAGGTCTGCCCTGGAAATGAGACCGCGCGGGGAGTCAATGACACAGGCTGTCCTCGGGGCAATCTATTCATTTCCTTTCGATCATCGGAGCATGTACGAGATCGCTTCCTTGCGCGATCACGCCCTTGACCGGCAACGCATTGAGCGGCACGTCAACCAGGTTCAGGCTGAGTTTGCCGTCGAGCTCGAGCGTCACTTGATGTGCCAGGGCGAGCCCCTTGAGGGCGACGCCAGGTTCCTCTCCACGGTGACTGCTCAATGCGTCGCTGCCGCCACCTTTGCCGCAGTGAACGCCTGGATGAGCGGCGAACACAGCGATCTCGACGAGCTGTCCCGGCTGACCGCGTTGGCCCTCAGCGTGGTCGAACGCGGCCTGGCCACCTTCACCCCGGCCGTCGAAATCTGAGACAAATGTCAAATTAGACACAACTGGCGAGCCTGGCTACGGTCTCCGCCGATGTCCGATTTTGACGTCATCGTTATCGGCGCAGGTCACAATGGCCTTACCGCGGCCGCGGTGATGGCCCGAGGAGGACTGAACGTCCTCTGCCTGGAAAAGAATCACTTCATCGGCGGAATGTCGTCCACCAACGAGTTGACCCGGGGCTACCGGTTTGAGTTGGCCGGGTCGATCCAATTCCCGATCCCGAACGAGATCTACGACGATCTGGGTTTTGGTTCGTGCCCCATCTACGAACCCGAAGTCCAGTCAGCCAGCATCGGCCCTTCGGGCGAACCACCGATTCTCCTCTACAGCGACCCTGAACGACTCCTCGAACACCTGAGCGACAAGCTGGGTCTCGACGCGGTGATGGGAATGGCCGAAGTCGCAGGTTGGGCCGAGGCGCCCGCCAGAGCAATCGGGCGCTTCGACGTGCGTAAGCCGCCAAAGTCGCTTGACGAGATGTGGGCTTGCGCATCGAACGAGGGCGAGCGCGAAGCCATTCGCACGGCAATGTTCGGCAGCGTGATGGACGTCATCGACCGCTTTCTACCGGATCGCGAGAAGCATGCTCAGGTTCGCAGCATGTTGAGTTTCCTCGCCGTCAACTCCACCTATCGAGGTCCGTATTCCCCGGGCAGTGCGCTCTGTCTGGCCTTCGCGCTGGCCTCTCCCGGAGAAGCGACGATGTCGAAGGTTAAAGGCGGCATCGGAGCGATGGCCGAACACGTCCGAGATATATTCGAACGGCACGGTGGCGAGCTGCGGCGACATGTCAAAGTCTCGAAGATCATCATCGCGGACGGCCGAGTCCAGGGGGTGGAGTGCAACGACGGTGAGGTAGTGACCGCTCCCGTGGTTGTTTCAAACCTCGATCCCACGGCCACCTTCACGCAATTGCTCAGCCGCGATGCGCTACCCGACTCGTTCACGCAACGGGTGGACGCGATCGACCACCGAGCCGCGTACTTTCAAATTCACTTTGCCCTCAGCGGACTACCGGAGTTCTCTGCCCCCTACGAGATGCTCAACGAGGGCTCCCTACGGCGCAATGTGACCCTCTTCGGCACGGCCGAACAGATGCAACGCGACTACGAGGGCTGCGTCCGCGGCCTTGTGCCGGAATCACCCTCGTTCAACCTGGCCATACCGACACTCGACGATCCGAGTTTGGCGCCTCCTGGCAAACATGCCGCAAGCGGCTTCGCCTTCTACTTCCCGATCGCCACCACTCGGGCGGACCAAGGCCGTCTCCGGGACGACATGGCCAATCGAATCGTGGAGAAGATCGCCACGGTGGCGCCGAACTTCCCGGAACTGATTGACCGGCAGTTCAACTATCCGGCCTACACGTACGAGTTGATGTTCGGCTGTACGGGCGGAGACTTCACCCATGGGCTGCTACAGCCGGAATTCATGGGCCCATTCCGGCCGGGCCCGCGCGGCTGGGCCGACAGCCCGATACCCATCGACGGTCTGTACCTTTGCGGTGCCGGTTGTCACGGGGGGCCCGGGATTACCTTCATCCCCGGCTACAACTGTGGCTACGCGGTGCTTGACGCCGCAGAGGGCCGGGTGTAACGGATCTGTCGCTCTACGAAGGCCAGGTACATCGCCATGGAGAAGGCGAGGCTGGTGAAGAGACTCATCACGAAGAAGATCCACGGGATCCGCAGACCCCTTCTTCGTCCATCAACGATCGTCCACAGCGGCAGCAGGACGACATTGACGATGGTGTAGTCCTGCGCGGCCGAGTCCGATGCCCAGTTGCTGAAGAGTGCCTTGATGTAGTTGACATAGCTCGCCTTATGCCCGTAGAGGTGGACGTAGCGGACATTGAAATACCAGCCGAGACCGAGCGACACCAGGCCCACGAAGTAGAACACCCCTTCGAGAGCCGAGATCCGACCGGCTCCGCCGCCGACGAAAAGTCGGCGGTTGACGTAGAAGGCGAGGGCGGTGCTCAGCACACCGAGAATGCCGTAATAGAGAAGTTGACTCGTCATTTCCCCTCCCTGCCCCCCTCCCGGCAGGCTGCCACGTAGGTTTATATGTGTCAATTTTGACAGTTGTGGCGGCCCGACCCGGAACTCCGATCGGAAGGTCCGGCGAAGGCCCCGGAACCAAATCGCTGGGAATGATCAGCCGATGGATAGTGACGTGAGGCGCTCGCCCCGGAGCACAACCAGCCGCAATTGCGGTGAGAAACCCATCACGGGTTCTGTGATCGGACCGGGAGAAGGACCCTGATGCGCTGTTCGCCGAAGTTGGTGGTTTCGAACACGACTAAGTGGTTAGGGCGTCACTCCGATGCGGCAGCACCCAACCTGGGCGGGGGAAGTGACAGGTGTACCCATTGGGGTAGTGCTCGAGATAGTCCTGGTGCTCGGGCTCTGCCTCCCAGAATGGCCCAGCTGCAGCAACCTCAGTGACAACGGTGCCCGGCCACAGGCCGGACGCTTCGACGTCAGCGATGGTGTCCTGGGCTATCCGACGCTGCTCGTCATCGACGTAGAAGATCGCCGATCGGTAGCTTGTGCCGCGGTCGTTGCCCTGGCGGTTCAGGGTCGTGGGGTCGTGTATCTGGAAGAAGAACTCGAGCACCTCACGGTACGACGTCTGATCCGGGTCGAAGGTGATCTCGATCGCCTCGGCATGGGATCCATGATTCCGGTACGTCGCGTTGGCGACATCGCCCCCGGTGTACCCCACTCTCGTCGACAGGATGCCAGGGCGCTTCCGGATCAGGTCTTGCATCCCCCAGAAGCAACCACCAGCCAGGATCGCCTTTTCCGTCTTACCACTCACTTCACGCCTCCTTGTCTCTCACGGTCTGCAGGAAGATCATGGGCCCGTGCCGCTCGCACCTATAGACCCAACAAGAGATGCTAGGAGGTGAGCTGCCCACGACAGTTACAACACCCCTTGACCCAACTTCATTTCCTCATGGGATGCCGGTCCCAGACCGCACTGCTTCTCCAGCTATGGCGGCTTCGCCGATTACGCTGAAGTTGCGCATCGCCTTCGACGGCGCCTTCCGAGGTGCGCCGCGAGCCGTCCTCAACGACCCTTTGGGAGCGCCTGAATGGCGGAGGCAATTCGCAGAGCCCATGCCGGGTAGGGACATCCTCAGAATCTGACCCGTGACGCTGGCGCCGCACCGCGAATGCCCACTGGCGGCGGTCAGACACGATTCTCAATCGCTTGCTGCGAGGTGTTCTGGAGCAATGAGGACCGGGCGGCGGGCGTGCGACGCCAGGGTGTGCGAGACACTGCCAAGCAAGGTGCTTCGTAGGACGCCCCGACCCCGTTGGCCGCATACGATCAGGCGGGCCGAGAGGCGGTCGGCCGTCTCCAAGATTGCCCTGGGAATACCCTCGAGGGACTCCTCGATCATCGGTGAGGCCTTGTATCCGTGCTCGCTCGCTCGGAGCGCCCCCTCTTCGGCAACTGATCTTGCATAGGACTCCTCCTCGGCATCCAAGTCCCCGCCGCCCGTCGTCGTGCCCGCCGCGAAGGCGCCGGCGAGTGCCAACCGCGTTGCGACGGTTTCCCAAACCGTCAGGACCACAACGTCCACCGGTCGGGCGACCAGGTCCGCCGCGGCTCTCATCGCTTCTCGCGACCCGTCAGACCCGTCGAAGCAGAACAGCACGGGACCACTTTGGCTTCCACCTGTCATGACTCCTCCACCTTTCTCCTCTGCAAGATCTCGGGCACTTCCGAGGCCGGCAATTTACGCGGCCCACATCAACGTTTTCGCGGCCCGTCGTGCGACACCGAAGGACCTTCCAATTTCATCGACACGACGATTCCGTAAAGATAGTCACCCAAGTTCTCCCGACCCCTCTTTTCAGGGCTGGCCCCTTTGCGCAGGTCCGGCACACGACGGGCAGCGGACCTCCTCTTCGAGGACCTGCTCGATCGTCAACGCGACCTTCGGTCCGATCCGTTGGTAGTTCAGGACGCGGACATCTTTGAGACCCACCAGGGCGGCGAGGATCTCGTTAGGGTGGCTAAGGACGAAGGTGCTTCTTGTTTTTAGGCTCACACCAAAAGCTTGAAGCGCCTTCGCCTAATTCTGGGGGACCTCCCGCCAAGCAACTCCCCGCTGACGTCCGAAGAGCCCCATAACAGTGGTCGCCCAAACGGGGTTCTGGCCAAATGGAGCGGAAGACGGGATTCGAACCCGCGACCCCAACCTTGGCAAGGTTGTGCGCTACCGCTGCGCCACTTCCGCGTGGACTGCAAAGACTACCGCGGCCCGGGCTCGGCATGCGAAAGGCAATCTCCGAACCCGCCGACCCACCTTGAGCTTCCCAGTCTGCCGCAGCACGCCGGAAATCCAGTTCCCTGGCCCGAGCTGCATCACCCCCAAACCCGGACCCAATCGATACGGGTGGTTGCTGGAAGGGGTGTGGTTCCCGGCTCATAGGAATCACCCTGGGTCCCGAGTGCCTGGGTAAGGGCCAGGAAAAACGGCTGATCAAAGGGCTGGGGCGCTACGAGAGGTGCTGCCGGAATCGGGTGGTCAACTAGGCAGACAGCCCCGTTGTACAGCACCGTGATCGACGTGGGCGTCCACTCCAATCCATAGGTGTTGAAACCGTATTGATTTATTTCACAGTCATATGCAGTGACGTTCGGATCTGCGGTGCCCGCGTTGTAGTGGATGTAGGGGATATCAAGGGCTGAAAAGACGCTGTAGGACTCGGCGAAGTCCAACTCCCCCGAATCGGGCCACGTACTGCCGTACTTCGCGCTGTTCTGCGGCCACAACCAGAACGTTTCCTGCAACCCCTGAATGGCGGCCGCGGGGAGCTGCGCACGAACCTCAAACACTCCAAACGCCTGACTGAACAGGCCATCGGTCGACACCATGCCAGAGGTGAAGGACGTCATGAAATTGCCAAATGGATCGCTGCAGGTGATCGGGGACGTCTCCTGGCGTGCCACCAGATCCAAATATCCGTCAGCCACAAATACGTTGTTGGGACTACTTACGTAGCACACGGTGGATGTGCCTGAGCCAGTCGTGTAGCCACTATTGAAAGTCTGCTGCATCACCCACTTGCTTTCGTCGAGAGACGACTCGTTGAACTCATCATCGAATGTGCAGGCGAATGACCCCGTGACTCCCAACGGGACTGATCCGCTGCAGTCGTTCGCTCCGCCCGTCGCCACTTGACCAGGGGGACTCGTCGTAGTGGTGGTCGTCGGTTCCGATGGAGGCGTGGTTGGAAGAGTGATCTTTGGCGGTGCAGGAAAGGTAACTGAGCTGCCATCCGCTTCCACCAAGGAATAGGCACCGGACTGCGGATCAACGATCATGCCGATAACAGCAACTCCCCGACCGCCCAATGATCCTAGGAATCCGGCATCACCGAAGTTGAACACCCCACCGTCGGAACCCACCAGCCAGTACCCCTCTCCATCGGGCGAGGGAGCCACTGCAACAATGGGATCATCAAGGCGCATCGCGCCGGTCGAGCCACGGAAAGTCGCATCGCCAAACGAGAAGATGCCGCCGTCGGAGGCCACCAGCCAGTAGCCACCACCGTGAGTGGTGCTGGCCATTCCCACAATCGGCTTGTTGAGTCGGATCGAGCCGGTGGAGCCGTAGAACTTGGCATCGCCAAACGAGAAGATGCCGCCGTCGGAGGCCACCAGCCAGTAGCCACCACCGTCAGCGGTGCTGCCCATTCCCACAATCGGCCTGTTGAGATGAAGTACTGACGAATCGGCTGAGTCAATGGGTCCGACTCCATCATGGGAGGTGACAACGCCGGCACCAGTCACGGTCCAATAGCCGCCAGCGGGGTCGGCAGCCATCATGGTCCCCCCGCCGTAAAAGGGCTGGGCCACCGCTCCTTGAGCGATAACCGTGGGTGCGGCTCCAACCGCGAGCACAAGAGATCCAGAAGCGGCACATACCGCCATTAGTAGGGCAACGGCGACAGGAACTCGCTTATCCGTCAGCCCGCTGCCGGACGGTCGCAGGCGCGACTCAATGAGAGCGACGATCGACGATGTTCTGTCCTTCCCACGGCCTGGACCTGACACGCGGTCATGGTGGACGGACGACCCGCTAACCGGTAGGAGGCCATCGCTCGCGTATGGTGCTGTCCCCACCCAGCGAGTATCCGCCCCCAACATCCCTCGCCCGTCTCACCGCGCGGCTGGAGGACTGTAGGAAAGAGTGCCCACGTGCGCTTAGCGCGTGCAGTGCTAGTCGAGTGACAAGTTCAGGGCGCGAGCAAGAGCTGGGCAAGGAGACACTCCCAAATCGTTGAGCATTCGATTAGCCCGCTCGAGTGTGCTGCGTGCCCGATAGATGTGACCCGTCTGAGCGTAAATTTCGGATGCCTGGAGGTAGTAGGTCTCCTCAAATGGCTCCGCTTCGATCAATCGTTCAAGCAATGTAAGCGATCGACTGAGATCTCCCTCGTCGAGGGATCTGGCGAGCAGAAACTCGAGCACGCGTACATAGAGGAGGGAGAGCGAATCTCGGCATGATCCCGTCCAATCGACATAGAGATCATCAGGAAGCAGCTTTCCGCAGTACGCGGCGATGGCGTCTTCAGCCAACTTAAATGTGTCTCCAGGGGAGCAATCCAGCGTCAGGGCCTGAGAAGCCAATTCTTCGAAGCGTGCGACATCCGTCGATGCTGACGAAGAGAGACAAATGAAGCTCCCTTCGCGCTCAAGCAACTCTCCAAACGCGGTACGGATTCGCCACAAGATATTGCGCAGCCGCCGGCTACCGACCCCCGGCTCTGTCTCGGGCCACAAGAGCTCCACTAACTCGTCAACTGACACCTTTTTTCGGATTGCCAGGATTTTGATCGTCTGTGCGGCACGGCTTTGCGGAAATGCGACCTTCACTCCATTCCGCCACACGGTGAAGCCCCCCAACAGCGAGATACTCCATTCGGTCATTCCAATCCATGGCTCGTTGTCCACCCGGTTGGCCGGATTGCACTCGTAATCAGATGCGACTGCTGTATCTTGAACCAGTGTCAGGATCGTGACGTCCCGAACTAGCTCTTGCTCCACCACCTTGGCCAATCCGAGCGCTCCCATTGCTTCAAAGAGTCGACGGGCGTGCTCAAAATGAGACTGAGACTCCGCTGACCTGAGCGAAGCGGCGAGACGCACACCCATGCAGAGTTCAGCTTGTGCCTTGATCATGGGCGACCTGTCACTGTTGTCTGAAATCCCCTGCAGGGTCTCCACGGCCGGGCCCAGATCGGATTCAACCAACCCCTGAAGCAATTCCGTTGTTCGACTGAGGCACGCTACGACTTTCAGCGCGGGCTCGAGCGCATGAACCAGTCTGTATGCGTCGTTCTCTGACCCAGTTAGAAGAAACATGGCTCCCATGAGGGGAGCCAAAAAGGCTGTGAAAGATCGAGCCGCCCCAATCTCAGGGATCGAATCCATTGCGGAGCGCAGCCAGGTACGCGTCATCGTCCGGCGGCCCGCCAGTAATTCGTTCAGAGCCATTGTCATTTGTGCTTCGATTTTTAGAATTGGGTTGCTACCCAATGCCGCTGGCAGTATCAGCGCAGACAGCTCTGGCGGATTGTCGGAATCACCCAGGATCACGCTGAGATATCCCGACATTGAGGTTGCATGGGCAGCAATGTCCACCAGCCCAACCTCATCGGCCAGAATCGCGGCCTCGCTCGCTAAGACTCGGGCCTCGGAGAAATTACAGGACGTCTGGGCGACCAGTGCCTGCACTAGGGCCGTTGCGGCCCGCAATGGTCGCTCGTCCACCGTGTCTGCGCAGCAACGAGTCCAGTCACACCAACGATTTGTGAGCTCGTCAGAACCCGTCAGAACTGTGCCGGCCCCGATGACGTAGGCCACCTCCGGGGAAGGAGCAGAGGGATAGGACTGTTCGACGATCCGGGATACCGGTCCCGCAATGTCATTGACGGTGTCGACGACTAAGCCAGCGCAGAATCGGACGACACCGTGCATGGCATGAGTCAGTGTTCCCAAATGGCCAGTTAACGATCCGACCGAGATCAAGGCAGCGGTCGTTTGATCGCGCGCCTCCTCATATTCGGCACTGAGGACGAAGCGAGCGGCCGCGTCCAGATGAGCGAGAACGCCTCCCACCGTGGCGTCGTTGCCGTGCGACCTTTCTCGATCGGTTATATGGTCCGTGTCATCAATTCGAGACGAGCACCGTTCACGTCTAGCGCGCTCGTCCACCGCGACGACACTCGATTCTGAGCCGGTTGCGAGCTCGATGACTGATGCCGAGGTCCGCATGCCGCGGGTGTATTCGATTGCCATTAGCGCTCGATCCCTGAGATAAGCCCAACCAACCGCAGGACGCTTCCTGGCGATCTTGCGAGGTCCGTATGGCGAACGTCGTGACACGTCCATCGGCGAGCGATCCCACTGGTGCGGGACACCTTGCCATCCGTCGAGATCGTCCCAGAACGGGCCGTCGACGGGTTGTGCCACATCGATGACATGGACGCACTCTTGCCACAGATCCCTAAATCACCGCCGATTACCATGATGACTCCCGCCCGACCACGGCCCACCAAAGCTCCAATTTGAACCCCGTGTTGCACTTTACCAATGGGCGCGTCCCCGGCGCGTCCCATTCCAGGCAAAGATCATCGCGCCATTTGCGCTGTGCAACGGGTCAGCCATTCCATCGACCAGCTTGCGAATATATCTCGGCACGTACACCGCAATAAACGAATAACTCCGTCGTTAGACAGATACGGACGGGTGCATAGTGTGACGCGCCCCTTCACGTCCAAGAGCGTGCGTTTGGTGGCCGCGGTGCCCCGATTTGGGCCGCCCGGAAGTCGATTGAAGTGCTCCGTTTCTCCGCATGTAGCTCTGGCGCATAGCCGGATCCATTCCTGACCACCAGGATCCGCGAATCCCCGGCGGGACGCCCAGAAGATACGGCTTGGGGACAACCTTGAGACGACCATCCGGCATTACACAGGGATGCGGAAATTCCTTACGGTCCTCCTTCCGGCCGTCGTTGCCGTGGCCTGGTCAACCTCAGGCGTCGGCGCAACCGGCACGCTCCCACCCTCGAACCCATTGACAAATATCGCTCCGAGCAGCAGCGACTATCTGACGTCAATCGACCACGCCAGGGCCCAAGAGAAGGTCGGACCAATGCCGGTATCCGAGGCCGTCATTGCCAGCTTGCCTATTCCCGAACAGGTCCTGATACTCGTAAACAACGAGCGACTTGATCGCGGGTTACCTGCGGTTTCCTACATGACCGCACAGCTCAATTCCTACGCTCAACAGGGTGCAAACGCTGGGGATGATCCGGGCTTTCCAACCACATTGAGTGGAGGAGAACCAATCACCTGGGGCGGCGCAATCTGGGCCGGTGGCATGACCAATGTTTTCGAAGCCGACTATTTGTGGATGTATGAAGACGGGTGGGGCGGACTGGCTTCCCTCACTTCGAATATCGCCTGTTTGATCCCACTCGGCTCTGGGTGCTGGGGACATCGGGACATAATTGTGCATCCCTTCAGCAGCTGCAACGGCGGCGGTGCTCCGACCATTTCGATGGGCGCTGCATTCTCATCCTCCGGATATTCCGGCGGATCTATAGCCGCCGTGATGATGAGCACGTGTGGCCCCCCTCCCTCAGACGTCACCCTCTCTTGGGATCAGGTTGCCGGATCTCTGATGGCCGGCACACTCGTAGTTGGCGTGGCTACCAATGCGGGCGGACAGGGATATTGGGAAGCGGAAGCCAACGGTTCGGTGGGGAACTTTGATGGCGCGGCCGCCTTTGGCTCAATGGCGGGCCATGTACTCAATTCACCCATTGTCGGGATCGCTTCGACCACCGGCGGTGATGGCTACTGGCTGGTAGCCGCCGACGGTGGAATCTTCTCGTTTGGCGATGCGAAGTTCTACGGTTCGACGGGCTCGATCCGCCTTAACCAGCCGATAGTGGGTATCGCTGCCACACGGGATGGCGGCGGTTACTGGTTGGTGGCAGCCGATGGTGGCATCTTCAGCTTCGGTGATGCGACCTTTCATGGAAGCACGGGGGCAATCCACCTCAATCAACCCATCGTCGGAATGGCGGCGGACCCTGGAACCGGCGGGTATTGGCTGGTCGCATCCGATGGGGGAATATTCAGTTTCGCGGCACCATTCTTTGGCAGCACGGGAGCCCTCCATCTGGTCAAGCCGATCGTCGGAATGGCCGTATCAGGTGGCGGTCGTGGATACCGATTCGTCGCGGCTGATGGAGGCGTCTTCTCATTCGGTCAAGCCCCGTTCGACGGATCCATGAGCGGTCAGTCGTTGGCATCTGCCATTGTCGGCATCGCCACCGAGATCACTACAAACGGATACTGGCTAGTTGCCGGCAACGGGGACGTCTTTTCCTTCACCTGAGTTGGCGTGCTGAAGCTCGATTCGCAACGGGCCGCACATTTCCTTCCTCCCGATCCGAAGAGGACCCCGGCTCCAGTGACAACGCCTCCGATCACCCAACGCTCCGCTTGACCTCCAGCGCTGAACCCGGAGCTCACTGATCCTTCGCTCCGATGATCGCGAGACGAGCGCGTGCCGAACACGCCAACTGGCCAGCTGGCACTCCGATGACGCCCCGCCCTAGCTGTGACCAGTGGGACAGGAGAGGGACGCTCCTGGGATTGCCCCTCGGTACACCTTGGATGTGAAACATCGTGCCCGTTCCAGCGCCCTGTGAGTTTGTATGCGCACGGCGAGTATCGACTCACTGTAACGAGCCGATCGCCTTTTGCAACGAGTTGATGTTTGCCCAAGGAGAAACGGCAAAGGCGGATCATGCATAGATACGGCACGGCGGCAACTCCGGATCGAGCGTCGTTGGCGCACAGCTCTCGCCAGCGGGTGCGTGAATTGGGCGGCGCTCGACGTCCCGTGCGATTCGTAGCACTGGTCGTCGCCTTGCTCGTCGTAACCTCAGTGCTTTCCGTATCCACTTCAATGGCGGCGGACGTACTCGGCGCCTCCGTTCGCTTGCCTGCAGCTTCCGTTCCCCTCCCCCATGGTTCCTCGATCGAGGGCGAGGTGGGTTCCTCCGATATCCTCAACGGCGAGATCGCCCTCGCACCGGCCAACACATCGGACCTCTCCGCGTATGCCTCTGCGGTGTCGACGCCGGGGAATGTTGCGTTTCACAGGTTCCTATCGTCGTCAACCTTCGCGCAACGCTTCGGCGCAACCACGCCAATCCTCTCGGCGACTGAGACGTGGCTCAAGTCGTCAGGTCTGTCAGGGGTTTCCGTTGATCCCGACCACCTGTTTGTGCACTTCAGCGGTGCCGCCGGGCTTATTTCGTCGGTTCTCGGCATTGCGCTGGACAAGCTCAAACTAGCGAGCGGTTCGCAGGGCATAGCACCGATCGGAAATCCCCTCGTTCCATCCGATCTGTCATCGCATGTCAAGGGCGTGTTAGGACTCGACACGGTCGAGAGACCGAGAGACTTCATGGTCAAAGACCCCGACGTACCTCACCCTATGAGCGTGGCCCAACAGCCCAGCGCTAACCAGTCTCATGCGCTGACCAACTCGGCCAGCTCTTCACCGGATGCCAGCTGCAACGGGGCCGCCGCACTCAGCGCCGCCGGGGCGCTGAGCGCGCAGCAACTCGCCAATCTCTATGGGTTCAGCTCCCTGTACGGTCAGGGCCGGGTTGGCGCTGGCGTTACGGTGGGCTTGGTCGAGTTCGAGCCGTATTCACCGTCCGACATTGACACCTATCTCGCCTGCTACGGCGTCAATCCGCAGGTGACCAACACCAACGTGGATGGCGGACCCGGGAACGGACCGGGGGCCGGCGAAGCGGCCATGGACATAGAGGTCGTCGCGGGTCTCGCCCCACAAAGTCACATCTCGGTGTACCAGGGCGTTGCTGCCGCCAACGCGTCCGATGCCAGCTACCTCGACGTCTACCAGAGAATCGCCGACGACGACACGGCCAGGGTGATCTCAACTTCCTGGGGTGAATGCGAGCCCGAAGCTGACCCGGCGTTGCTTACGTCGGAGAACACCATCTTCGAGCAAATGGCAGTCCAGGGTCAATCGATGTTCGCCGCGTCGGGTGATTCGGGCTCTGAGGCATGTTTCGTCTCTTCGGATGCGGCCGACACTGGCTTGGCCGTCACCGATCCAGCGTCCCAGCCGTACGTGACCGGAGTCGGGGGCGTCACCGTAACCCCGGCAGGGGCCGGATATGAGCAGACCACCTGGAACAACTGTCAGGCCAGGTCCTTCGCCAGCTGCGCCGACGGTGCCATTGGCGGTGCCAGCGGAGGCGGCCTCTCGGCCGAATGGAACAGACCGGCGTGGCAAAGCCTCGCTCCGGCGGGTGTGAACAACAGCCGGGAGGTTCCCGACGTCTCGGCCTCCGCTGACCCTCACCATGGCGATGCCATTGTTTGGGCCGGAGGTTGGATACCCATCGCCGGCACGAGTGCCGCCGCTCCTCTGTGGGCCGCCGCGACGGCACTTGTGGACCAGGGTTGTGGCTCGCCAGTTGGATTCGCTGCTCCGGCCCTCTACGCCCGGCCCGGAGCGACCAGCGACGTCACCTCGGGTAATAACGACTACACCGACACCCACAATGGTTCCTACCCAGCCGGTACCGGTTACGACATGGCAACCGGATTAGGGGTTCCCAGCGGAACGAGCTTGGCCTCTGCACTCGAACCCATTGGTTGTCCTTCGATCTCCGGCCTTTCGGTCGGTTCCGGCCCAGCATCGGGAGGGACTGTCGTCACCATTAGCGGTGTCAACTTGGCGGATGCCTCCGACGTCATGTTTGGTGCGAATAGGGCAGCTTTCACGGTCAACGCTTCGGCATCTACGCTCACCGCCGTCACTCCAGCCAACGGTCCCGGCTCCGTGGCCGTCACGATCACCACCCCGGCCGGCACAAGCGCGGCGTCCAGTGCGGCGACATTCGCGGTGACGAGCGCCGTTCCCGAACCGGTCATCAGCGTGGTCACGCCCAACGGAGCCCCGCTCTCTGGTCGACCCCAGGTGAACGTAACCGGCTCAGGATTCATGCACGCCACCGCCGTCTACGTGGGGACTGCCTCTGCGACCTTCACTGTGCAGTCGGACTCCTCGCTCGTCATGACGGCACCAGCCGTGCCAGAAGCTGAGGTTGTCGATGTAACGGTGGCTGGTCCGGGGGGAACGTCCGAGCGCAGCGCGGCTGATCTCTTTTACTATGACACCTTCGTTTCACTCAACTACGTCCATGGCTATACCGCGGCCAGTTCCGACGGCGACGTCTACACCATCGGTGAGGCCCCGTACTATGGCTCGATGTTGGGCCGACATCTCTCGGCACCCATTGTCGGAATGGCCACAACGCCAGGTCAGGGTGGGTACTGGCTCGCGGCGTCCGACGGAGGGATCTTCGCCTTCGGCGATGCTGCCTTCTACGGCTCCGTTGGAGGCGAGCATCTCAACGAACCCATCGTCGGGATGGCTGCTTCGTCGGATGGCCGGGGCTATTGGGAGGTCGCGTCTGACGGAGGAATCTTTGCGTTCGGCGACGCCAGCTTTCATGGGAGCACGGGATCGATCCACCTCAACCAACCCATTGTCGGCATGGCCGCCACACCCGACGGCCAGGGGTATTGGTTGGTGGCTTCCGATGGAGGGATCTTCTCGTTCGGTGATGCACGGTTCTTCGGGTCTACCGGAGCTCTTCACCTTGATAGACCGATCGAGTCGATGGCTGCCATGCCCGACGGTGGCGGTTACTGGTTGATGGCGTCAGACGGCGGCATATTCGCCTTTGGTGACGCCGCCTTCTATGGGTCAGCGGCCGGTCGTGGTGGTATCTGGACAACCATGGCCGTCGCTCCGCCCGGCGTTGGTTACATGCTGATGTCCGCAACCGGCACCGGCCTCGCCTGTGGACACGGCATTTACATCATCGGCCCAGGATGGGGCGCCATCAATCCGACCGCACCGCTAATCGGCATGAGTTTTTACACGACCGCATCTGCGTCCAGTTGACGCCCTCTGGGAGGGACAACATGACAACCCTATGGTGCACTGCTGGCAGAACCCGCTTGTCTTCGAGTACCTCTGCCGACTGGTGGGCACTGTGGAACCTCAAGTGCTGTGGCAAGACCGACGGAATCCACGCGGGTAGCTGTCCACTCGTCGCACGCGCCCAGTCGATAAACGCTCGAGCCGCAGGCGCTCGTCGTACCGAGCGTACCGAGTGTCTGATCGACCTCCTGGTAATGCTGTGCGGATCGCTCTGGGCCTACAAGGTCACCTGCGTCCCGGCGGAGTTGGCCGCATCGTATTTTGCGCGGCCTGAATCCGTCGATCTGGAAACCCGAATTGAGGTGTCGACCATCGCGCGCCTCCACCCCGGCCAAGACATGCTCGACACTCCGAGGAACGCCTTGAACCGCTGGTCGTCGAAGGCATCGGAATTCGAGCGTGACTGGGGGCACACAATCCCCGCCGAGTGGAAGGAGCTGGGCATCTTGGCTGTGCATCTCCTCAGTCACTGCCGCAGTTGTATGAGCGGTGGGCGTAGCGATGAAAGGCATGCGACCACGAGCGCGTCGACATCGAGCTCAGACTGGGCCACGATCTTCACAGACGGTTCGCGTTCAGTGAGGCGCAACGCTTTGTCGGATTCGTTTGACTTGTCGGCGCCGAGTCGAGATTGCCGGACCTTTCCGACGTGCCCGACCGTGACACGGCGCCGTGTGAACGCGAATGTCAACCGCGGCGCAGTCGGAGCCACAACAACGGGAACGCATCCGCGCCTCATTGGGTTGGGCGAACTCGGGGACTCCTGAATGTCCGTAAGGGAGGCGCCCACCAGGGCCCAATCACCAGGAGGGACCTCCGCCGCCCTTGTGCCGGTTCGCTGCACGGACACGTCGTGCTTGATTCGTGGCTCCGAGACGGCCTATCAACATCTCTTCGAAGCACATACACAGGCAATGTGGGTTCACGATGTCGTCACCCAAAAATTCCTCACCGTCAATGATGCGGCCGCTGAGCTCTACGGGTACTCAAAGGAGGAGTTCCTGACCAAGCGCACCACAGATATTGCGGCAGACGCTAGAGCCCCTCGGATCGAAGGAGATGCCCTCGGATGCGGACCGTACGACGTCGTTGGGCCGCAAACCAATTGGACGAAGCAGGGTCAGGAGATCCAGGTAGATTTCACTTCGCGTCCGGTTGAATTCTCGGGACGTCCAGCTCGATTCGTCATGATCGAAGCGATCTCTGACACCGCAGGAGCAGGCCACCTGCTGGACAGAGCCCACCGTCTCGAGAGCATTGGCGAGCTCGCGGGTGGTATCGCACACGACTTCAACAACATCCTTGGGATCATCTCGTCGTACGCGGAATTCGTCGCCGAAGCTCTCGCTCCCGAGTCCGTTGGTCTCCGCGCCGCTGACGCCGGTCATTGGAGTGACATCCGCACCGATGTGGGACATATCCAGAAAGCCGTTGCCCGAGGTGCTGACTTGGCACACCGGCTACTCGCGTTCGCCGGGCAGGATGCCGTCAACTCACGACCACTCGACGTGAAGGTGGTCGTCGACAACGTTACCGATCTCCTCCGACGCTCATTGGGTGAGCATGTTGACCTGGTGGTATCGGTAGATCCGGGCACATGGCCGGTTCTGTTTGATCCGTCGATGCTCGAACAGGTCCTGCTCAACCTCGCCGTCAACGCCCGTTACGCCATGAAAGACGGAGGCACTCTGACCATCGACGCCCGAAACATCCCACACCCCGACGCCAACCATCGTCGGGTGGAGCTCCAGGTTTCGGATACCGGAGTCGGTATGTCGGCAGAAACGCTGGCCCGGGCGTTCGAACCGTTCTTCACCACCAAACCTCGAGGCGAGGGCACCGGCCTCGGATTGGCCTCGGCCTACGGAATCGTCACTGGCGCTAACGGGAGGATCGACATCAGCTCCGAGATCGGCGTGGGAACGACCGTCACCATCGCTCTCCCGCCCTGCGCCGACGCCGCCGAACCATTGGACAACGAGGCGGAGATGCAAACCCATACCGCAGGTCAAGGGGAACTAGTCCTCCTGGTGGAGGACGATCAGACTTTGCAAAAAGTGGTGGAGCGGATGCTCACGGGAAGTGGGTACCGAGTTTTGGTTGCGTCCTCCGGTGCACAAGCCCTGGAAGTGATCCGGACGCATCACGGCGAAGAGATCAACGTCCTACTAACCGACATGGTCATGCCCAAAATGCTTGGACGGGAACTGGCCTCCCGAGTAAGAGCTGAACACCCAGACATCCGAGTGCTCTTTATGTCCGGCTACGCACCCAAGCCGGTTGGCGAGGCGAACAACGTGGAACCGGGGACAGTCCTCCTGAGAAAGCCCTTCGGAAAACACCAGCTATTGGAAGCCCTCGGTGAAGTCCTGGCACAGAGCAATGCCTACACACGTAGTCCGCCAGTTCGTCAAGGGCCCCCGCCGCATCAAGAGCGCCGAGCAAGCGCTGAAGCGAATCGGGCGCATGAAGCACTCCCTCGAGGTTTGACTGCCTGCGAGTTGTGGGGTTCCGGCCGTCCGTCTACCTCGGCAGGCTGACCTTCAGTCCCGACCCATGGACCGTTGCCCTAAGGGCGAGGCCGTCTCGTAGGCGGCCCGTACCTCATCGAGAGGGGCGGGTGGGGAGATATAGAAGCCCTGCGCCTGATCGCACGAGAGGCCGGCCAGGCACTCGAGCTGGGCGGCCGACTCGACCCCTTCGGCAATGACGAGGATGCCCAGGGTGTGGGCGAGGTCGATGATCGTCCCGACGATGGCCTGGTCACGGTCGCTTTCGAGGAGATGCTCGACGAAGGATCGATCGATCTTGAGAGCGTCGACCGGGAAGCTACACAGGGAGAGCAAGGAGGAGTACCCCGTCCCGAAATCGTCAAGGATGACCTTGACCCCGAGCCGGCGCAACCAGTTGAGGGTGGCCCGTGCTCCCTCGGGGTCGATGGTCAAGCGGCTCTCGGTGATCTCGACCGATAGCCGGCCCGGCAGCGCGGACTGCGCCGCCAACAGATCATCGGCCAGGCCGGCGAAACCCACATCGAGCTGGGCCACCGACACGTTGACGGTGACCCAGGGCGGCGCCAGGCCGCGGTTGGCCGGGACCCAGTCCGACCACTGCTCGACCACCTCACCAAGGACCCAGCTCCCAATGGGGACGATAAGCCCGCTGTCTTCGGCCAAGGGTATGAAGGTGTCGGGTCGAACCTGGCCCCGCCCGCGCGGATTCCAGCGCAGCAGTGCCTCGAGGCCGACCGTCGCCATGCTCGCGAGATGGACGATCGGCTGATAGTCCAGGCTCAGTTCATGCTGTTCGACGGCGCGATGGAGGGCCTGGGTCATCTCGAAGCGATCGGCGATGTTGCTCCGGGCGGGGCGATCGAAGACGATGATCCGCCGTCCCCCGGCCCGTCGCGCTTCGGAACGGGCGACCTCGGCCGAACCGAGCAGCTCTTGGGGGTCGTCCCGGGCCCCGGTGGCGAAGGCCACCCCCAGGCTGGCCGAGAGGTAAACGGGAGTGTTGGCCGCCAAGAAGGGCTCATCGAAGCACGAGATCACACTCACCTGGAGCGCCTCGAGACCTCGGGGCGAGTCAGCCAGCTCACAGGCCAGGACAAAGAGGTCGCCCGAGGTCCAGACGATCAAGTGAACCGAGCTGAGACGTTCACGCAGCCGCAGCACCACCTCTCGGAGCACGATTTCGGCGGTCGCCTCGCCTCGGGCCACGATGAGGTCACTGAAGTTGTCCAGGCCCAGCGCCATCGCCACGAAGGTGCGGCCTTCGGCCAGCTCGGCGAGGACATCGCCGATGCCCTGGAGGAAGAGAGCGCGATCAGCCGGACCAATCAGGCTCTTGATGCCGGGTCCGGCGTCTTGCACTATGAGCGGGTTATCCGAGATCACGAACATCGTCGTCACGATCTCGGCGATGACCAGGTGCGCCATTCATGCACCCGGTGTGCCCGCCACGTGAGGAAAGGCGGACCGGACTTTCGACACCAGCGATAGTGGCAACAGTCATACGCTCGCCGCTCCACCTGGCGACGTGAGGATCATGTCCATCTTTGGCTCCTCCAGTTCAGGGTGGGGTCAAGGCCGGCACCGCGGGATTCGAGGGTTCGTGCCGCGCCGGTTGCCCGGCGACATCCAGACGGTGCACGAAGAGGACGATCCCCACCAACGTCGCGATATCACCAACACTGATGACGTTGCGCAATATCGGAATCGGGACCGGGATGATGTCACCCAGCCACGGCACCACGGTATGGGGCGTAGCCAAGATGTGCTTCCACAGATTCCCGTCAGCAATGTTGGCGTTATGGACGCCGAGCCGAGCCAGTGCCGCGGCCGAGACGGGCATCCCTCTATTCGTCACGATGGGGACAAAGTTCAGCGCCCAGCCACCGGCGATCAGCCCGGCGGACAGGCGAAGCGGCGACGGTTGGAGATAGGCGTTGCCGACCAGCCAGGCGCCGACGACGACATAGCTGAAAAGCACGACTTCGATTCGGCCATCTCCGACGAACCCCCGCAATGCGCCAATGGTGAGGCCTACTTGAAGCAACACAGCGCCAATCGGCATCCATACCCAGCGCACCTTCCCCTTTGCAAGGCCAGTCGATGGGAGCAGAGCGCGCCAGCCCCACGCAACGACAACCGCGGCGACGAAGATCAGCATGTGCGCTCGGGCATGGATGCCCGATTGGTCGGACTCACCGCGACTAGTAGCAGTACGCCGGAGCTCCGGCCGCCACCCAGACAGCGAGAAGGACGCCAAAGGCGACACCGACTTGGCCGAGCTTGTTCGAACGTAGTTTTTGCACGTGCCGCATGTCATTTCTCCCTTGTTGAGGTGATGGCTCAATGCCATCCACTCACTAAGAGTCATGAGCCCCAGATTTGATACATATGAAGTACAATTGGGCGCGAAATGGTCGCTCGCGAGCTTGGCGGTACGGTGCGGGAGGCGGTTTCTGGGCACCCGGATGCCTGGGACCAGCTGGTGGAGCGCTTCTCAGGGCTCGTCTGGGGCGTCGCGCGCTCCCAGATGCTCAATGCCGCGGATGCGTCCGACGTCAGCCAGACCGTCTGGCTCCGTCTCGCCGAGCACATTGGGAAGCTTCGCGATCCAGAACGCGTTGGCGCCTGGTTGGCAGTGACGGCGCGTAATGAGGCTCAGCGGGTACAGAAGCGGCGTCAGTTTCAGGTTCCGGTGTCGCACGAGCGCTTGTTGCGGCTGCCGGAAGCCAATCCGCGTCAACCAGAAGCCGCCGTGGTCGCCGAGGAGGAATCGGCCGCCCTGTGGAAGGCATTCTCCCGCCTTGGCGAAGCGTGCCAGTCACTCCTCCGCATGCTGATCAGCGATCCCCCCGCGAGCTATTCCGTGGTCAGCGAGACGTTGGGTCTGCCCATTGGCAGCATCGGCCCCACCCGTTCGCGCTGCCTGCAGCACCTTCGTCAAGAAATCGAATCAGACGATCACGCATCGCTTTGCCTCGAGCGAGACGGCGTCAAATGAGAGGCCATCTGTCAAATGATGACGCGCTGATGGCGGAGCTGGCTCGCCTTGTTGCGCAATTTGACCCGGTCCCGGCCGACGTCGTGGTGAGCGCCCGCGCCAGCTACACATCGGAATCAGCCTGGGATGTCGCTCTCGCCGCTCTCATCTACGACTCGACAACCGACGGCAACGATGCCCGAGCTCTTGTACGCGCCGGGCCCGGTCCGCGGGAGCTGACTTTTCAGGGACCAGATCTGACCATCGAGGTCGCCATCAGCCCGACAGATTCATTGCACCAGGGACACTGCCAGATTCTTGGGCAGCTTGTGCCCGCCGGCAGTGCCACCATCGAAGTGCGCCGCCCGGATGGGGCTTTTAGCGTTGTCGCCGATGAATACGGCCGATTCGTCGTCGAAGATGCCCTCTCCGGGCCTATCAGCCTGCGTTGCACCCCGGCCAATACGCCACCCACCGAAACTGAGTGGACCCTGATCTAGCGCGGCGTCATGCCCTCGAGGGCGAGCGCCTGAGCGCAAGCCAACCGGTGCGCGCCAAGCGACTTGCCACCGACGCTCGCCGCGCCGCGCTGAAGAGCCAGGATCATTTCGTACTCGCAGTGGCCGAACGGGCCCTCGGGCTGGTCGCCCGTGAGCTGAACGATATTCCCGGTTCCCGGCGGCATTTACGGCGTTCCATCGCGGTCGCTGAGGCAGCGGGTCTTGAGGTGGAGGTCGCCCGAAGCCGGTTGCGGCTCGCCGACGTGGTCTCGCTTGGAGGCGCCACGGCGGCGGCCCTGACCCAGCTCCGCACCCTCGACGTCAACGCCAAGGGCGTAGACCAAGTCCGCTCGAGCGTCCATCTCGCGCTTCTCCTCCAGCGCACTGGGCAGTCCGACGAGGCCCTGGCTCGCTACCGACGAGCCATACCGGCTCTCCGCCGGCTCGGGCTGGCCCTCGACGAGGCGCAGGCACTTAGCAACAGAGCGATTCTCAACACCTATCGAGGCGACTACCGCGCCGCCGAGGCCGATCTCCATCGGGCCGAAGCACTCGCACCGGTGGCCGGGGCAGCATTTCCCGTGGTCAAGGTGCATCACAACCTTGGCTTCGTGGCGACCTGTCGAGGCAATGTCCCCGAGGCGCTCACCTGGTTCGACCGAGCCCAGTCCGAGTATGCGGCCCTCGGGTTGCCGTTGGCACCGGTGCTGTCGGATCGAGCGGAAGCACTGCTCTCGGTGGGACTGACTTCGGAGGGACTCGCCGCCGCGACCAGTGCCGTGGCTGAACTGGAAGCAGGTAGCAGCGCCGCCCTCGACCTCGCCGAGGCCCAACTCATGCAGGCGAGGGCATTTCTGCTGGTCGGCGAGACCCGCGACGCGGTGCGAAGCGCGAGGAAAGCTCGGAGTGCCTTCCGCCGGCAAGGTCGAAAGGGCTGGAGCGCGCTGGGGGACTATGTCCTGACCCGGGCGGGGCTGGCCTTGCGCATGCCCACCGTGGCCGCCCTCGTGAACATCGCCAATCAACTTGAAGAAGCCGGGTGGGTCGAGCCGGCTTTGGACCTCCGGTTGGCGTGGGCCATACGGGCGCTGAACCTCGCCAAGGCGGATTCCGTCACCGAGGCTGCTGGTCAACTTCGAATCGTGTCTCGGTACCGGCGACGCGGCGTGGCCCAGATTCGGGCCTATGCCTGGCACGCTGAAGCACTTTTACGCCATTCGGCCGGCAACTCCGCCGGCTGTCGATCTGCCCTGCGCGCCGGGTTCCGCGCCCTCGAAGAGGGTCACGCCATCCTCGGGGCGACCGATCTGCGGGTCCACGCGGCCAGCCGCGCCCAGGACCTGGCCAGCCTTGATCTTCGGCTGGCGCTCGCCGACGGACGTCCTGAGCGAGTGCTTGAGTGCGCCGAGCGCTGGCGGGCCCGGGTCTTCCGGCTTCAACGCGTCCAACCTCGCGCCGACCGCCAACTGGAAGCGCTGCTTGAAGAGCTCCGTCACGCCACCCTGGCCATGGAGCGAGCCGCATTGAACGAGGAGCCCACCGAGAGCCTTCTTCGGCGCCGGGCGGCGCTCGAGGATGCCGTTCGCGATCAGGCGCGCCACGTGGAGAGCGGCCGCCCTGCCCGATCGACCGCGGTGCCGACGTCGAGTGAGTTGCGACGCCTCCTCGAGGATCGGGCCCTTGTGGAGTACCTTGCCCTGGACGGCCGCCTTTATGCCGTGACGCTGACGGAGCGTCGCCTGCGTCTCTTCCATCTCGGCCGCCTTCGCGACATTGCTGCCGAGATCGATTCGCTTCGCTTCAGTTTCTCCCGGCTTGCCCACAAGCGAGGGTCCGTAGCCACCAGGGAAGCCTTCACCAATGCGGCGCGGCATTCGGCTCGAACGCTCGACGAATATGTGTTCGGTCAATTGCGCGACGAGCTCGGTGACCGTCGGCTGGTGATCGTGCCCACCGGGCGCCTGCACCACCTTCCCTGGGCAGGCCTCCCCAGCTGTGGCGGCAAGACGGTGTCGGTGAGCCCCTCGGCCACCTTGTGGGCCAACGTCGTCGAGCGCCGAGCCCGAGAGAAGGGAGGCAGGATCGTCCTGGTCGCCGGCCCCGGGATGGAACATGCGGAGCCCGAGATCGCGGAGCTGGCCACCCTCTACCCCGACGCCATTACGCTGGTCGGCTCGGCTGCAACAACGCGAGAGGTGTTGCGCGCGCTCGATGGGGCTCACATCGCCCATGTGGCGGCCCACGGGAGCTTCCGAAGCGACAACCCGCAGTTTTCGTCGCTGCAACTGGCGGACGGCCAGATCACCGTCTTCAACCTCGAGAGACTCAAAGCCACCCCCCGACTCCTCATTCTTTCCGCCTGCGAGTCAGGGGTGAGCGGCGTGTTGCCGGGAGACGAGCTACTCGGCTTGTCCGCGGCGGTACTGTCGCTCGGCACGACCAATCTCATGGGGAGCATGGTCACCGTGTCCGACTCCACCACAGCCGCCCTCATGGTCGAATTGCATCGGCGGCTGAAGGCTGGCGAGACACCTCCGTCCGCCCTGGCCCAGGCCCGACAGATTCTCGATCAGTCGGGCGAGGCGACCCTCCTAGCCACGGCGGGTTTCGCCTGCTTCGGGGCCTGAGGAATCCCGCCTGGCGGAGATACGAAACCGCAGCGCGGCCCGTTCACGCCGCTGGTCAGGCCGACGCGGGTGCGGCCGGGTCGGCGACCTCGGCCGGCCCGGACGCCGGAGTGGAACCGTCAGCCGGCAGGCTCGCCTTGAGCTGGTGGCGCGACGCCCAGCCGGTGATAAAGCCTCCGCAGACAGCCAGGATGAGCCCGGTCCCGAGCGCGTAGCCCACCTGGTGGGCCAGGTTGCGCAGCGGGGAGGCGGCGACGAAGTACGCCCCGTGGGTGGTGATCACCGGCCAGGCCAGGGGCCCGACGATGAACCACGCGCCACAAACCATCGCGATCAGTCCGGCCAGAGTCAGGCTGAGGCGCCCCCGCCCGACCGCGATGCCTTTGGTTTGAGCCAGGACAAGCCCTCCGACCACCAGCCCGATGGCGCCCGGCACCAATGCGAGGACCGCGTGGGTCAGGCTCCAGTGCCATGAACCGGCTCCGTCACCACTGAAGCCGAAGGCGGGGCCGACGAAGGGGACGATGCCACCCCATGCGGCGGCGAGGACCGTTAGGACTCCGACCGTCCCGATCCCGATCCGACCGACGTGGATCCCGGCGGTATTCGTTCGAACGGCGCGGCGGTCAATACGACCACTGCTACTCAAGGCTGTTGTCGACATCATCGCACCTCCTGAAAAAGCAACTGCGGTGTTCTCTTAGATCATGTAATTACCCATTCTGGTAATCCGAAAACTGATACGGGCGAGACGGGCGGGGCGATCGGCCCGGCCAGCAGACCAACGCCGTCGCAGATCCCCTGATGGCCGATCGGGTCGAACGCATGCCCCATCCCGGGTACAGCCACCACGCGTACTCGGGGTCCGGGCGTCACGAAGCGGGCCAGACCGACGCCGAAGGGGATGATCGGATCCTTCTGGCCGTGCACCACGACTACCGGGCAACGCACGCGCGCGACCAGGGCGCGAGGCGGTTCGGGAGACGTCCACGGCGCGATGCGCACGCGGGCCCTCCAGCGTACGAACAGGCGCCCCGGCCTGGTCCGGGCCAGGGCGGCCGTCACGATCGAGCGGGTCCGCAACGGCAGCTTCCATTCCCCCGGGGAGGAGACGGCGACGACACCAGCCAGGTCGGGGTCTTCGGCCGCGTAGCCGAGGACCGCCACCGCGCCCATGGAGGCGCCGACCAGGATGACGCGGCCGCTCCGGCGGCGGGCCCACTCGACGGCCGCGGCCACGTCGTGACGCTCGAGATCCCCGAGGGTGCAGTGCCCACCGGATTGGCCATGGCCGCGCGAGTCGTAGGTGATGACGTCGAACCCTCGCCGGTGCAACTCAGACGCCAACGACACCACCCGAAGGTCGTCCTTGGTAGCGCTCAGACCGTGCGCGATCACGACGACTCCCCGGGGCCAGTGCCGACCGGACCAGCAACGGGTGGCGAGGTCGATCCCGTCTGCGGTCAGCAGTCTCGGGCCGGTCTCCCCGGTGGGCGGGAGAGATCTCGGTCCAAATGCGACGGTCGGCCGGAAGCCCGATGGTGCCGCGTCGAGACCCGGGCCAGTGCCGTCGAGCTCCGTCGTCGACATGGATCATCAGTACCCCATTATCACCGCGGCTACACGGTGCCCCCGAGCCGGTGCCGCTAGCCCGTGGCGCCCCGGGCATCGAGGGCGCAGCCGACCAGCTCGCCCAGCGCGTCGTCGATGAAGTCGGCCAGCACATCGAGCTCGGGCAGCAGCTTGCGACAGGCCAACAGTCCGAACTGCAGCTGATCGAGATACGAGATGATGGTCACGTTCAACCCGATCCCCTCGGCGATCGGCCCGACCGGATACATGGTGGCCACGCGGCTCCCGGCGCAGAACAGGGAGAAGTCGGGGCCCCGGACACTCGAGATGACCACGTTGAAGGGCGGGCGGACGCGGTCGAACAGCTTGGTGCCGGCCACGGCCCTGGCCAGGCGGGAGGCGAGCGCCGGCGGGGCGATCTGGGCCAGGCCGCCGACCAGCTTGCCCCGGTGCAGTTGTTCCTGGTCCTTGGCGACCCGGGTCGACTCGGCGATGGCGTCCAGGCGCTGTACCGGATCGTCGGTGTCGGTGGCCAGGGACACCAACATGCCCGAGACCTGGTTGCCCAAGGCTCCCCGCTCCCCCACCGGGCGGGTGGAGACCGGCACCATGGCCACCAGGGACTGGTCCACCTCCTCGCCACGGGCCCGGAGGAGCCGCTGGAGCCCACCGGCCACGCCGGCCAGGATCACGTCGTTGACCGTCCCCTCGAACGTCTGCCGTACCAGCTTCACGTCGTCCAATGGGATGGAAAGCGACGAGAAGCGCTTCCGGTTCGACACGGCTCCGTTGAAGGACGTCCGGGGCGCCGAGAAGAAGGCCGGCGGCGGCACCTCGCCGCGGCTGAGCAGCTCGCGGTTGTGCATACCGAGGTCGGCCATGGCCTCGATACCCGAAGAGAGGGTGTTCAGCGCGAGGCCGGGCTGGTGCGACAGCGACGACGCGGTGTAGCGCAGCAGCTGAGTGGTGCTGGGAAGCGGGTCGGGATCCCACGGGTCGGTGGGCAGGCTGATGACGCGGGCCCGAGGGCTGAGATCGAGGAACGCCGCCAGGATGGATGCGCCACTGACCCCGTCGAGGATGGCGTGATGCACCTTGGCGATCAGGGCGGTGCGGTCGCCCGCCAGTCCCTCGACGACGAACATCTCCCAGAGGGGCCGATCCGGATCGAGCTGCCGGCTCATGGCGTTGGCCACGAAGGCGTCAAGCTCGCGCGGCCCGCCGGGCGACGGCAGGCTGGCCCGGGCCAGGTGGTCGTCGAGCTCGAAGTCGGGGTCGTCGACCCAGACCGGGTGGTGCAGGCCGAACGGCACCCGGATGGCTCGCTGGCGCATGGGCCCGACCAGGTGGAGGCGCTGGCTGATGACGCGCCGGATCTGCGCGTACCGCGTGGAGGGCGAGAAGAGCGACCGGGTGCCTTCAGGCGGATCGAGAACCAGCACGGCCCCGACATGAAGGGGCGTCGTCGGGGTCTCCAGCGACAGGAACGCAGCGTCCATGCCCTCCAAGACCTGCATCACGTCACCTCTCTACCCGGCGGGCGCCCGCCTGTCACGTGCCGGTGTGCCCGAAGCCGCCCGTCCCCCGGATGGCGGGACCGAGTCCCGCTTCGTCCACCAGGGCGAACGCCGCTTCTTCGACGGCCATGATGACGAGCTGGGCGATCCGGTCCCCCCGCGTCACCTGGTAGTCCTCGGCCGGGTCGTGGTTGACCAGGACGACCGCCAGCTCACCCCGGTACCCCGCGTCGATCAGGCCTGGGGTGTTGAGGCAGGTGACGCCGTGCCTGAGGGCCAGGCCGCTGCGGGGCAGCACGAATCCGGCGTAGCCCGGCGGGACGGCGACGACGATGCCGGTGGGCACCAGGGCCCGGCCACCGCGGGCCGGCAGGACCACGTCGGTCCGGGCCAGCAGATCTGCTCCCGCATCTCCGGGCCGGGCATAGGAGGGGGCGGCCAGATCCGGATCGAGCTGGTGCAGAGGGACTCGCAGCATCGTCGGAGGCTACAAGGGGGGCGCCGAGGAGGAGAGAGCGAGCCGGGTGGCGAGGAGGAGCGCGAGGAGGAAGGCGAGGAGGAGAGCGCCGGGTGGTGCGCCCTACCCGACCCCTCGGGGCGGGCCGGTAGCATGCCGCACGATGCTGGCCTGGATCGATCTGGAGATGACCGGGCTCGAACCGTCCCGCCACACCATCGTCGAGATCGCCTGCCTCATCACCGACGACGAGCTCGAGATCGTGGCCGAGGGTCCCGACATGGTCGTGCACGCCTCGCCCGAGCAGCTGGGCGAGATGGACGAGTACGTCACGGCCATGCACACGCGCTCGGGTCTTATCGAGGCGGTGATTGCCTCCCCGCTCACCCTGGCTGAGGCCGGCGCCATGACGCTGGACTTCCTCAAGCTCCACATCGCCGAGCCGCGCACGGTCCCGCTGGCCGGGAACTCCATCGGCACCGACCGCCGCTTCCTGGCCGCCCAGCTGCCCGAGATCGAGGACTTCCTGCACTACCGCTCGGTCGACGTCTCCACCGTCAAGGAGCTCACCCGCCGCTGGTACCCCGAGATCTACAAGGCCGCCCCCACCAAGAAGGGCGGCCACCGGGCCCTCATGGACATCCGTGAGAGCGTGGTCGAGCTGGCCTACTACCGGACCGCCGTGTTCAACCCCGCCCCGTCGAGTCCCCCCAGCACCCCGAGCAAGGAGCCCAGCCCGTGACGTCGGAGACGAAACCGCAGGCCAAGAACGACACGCCGTCCGTCTCCATCGCCGAGGCCAACGCCACCCTCACGGCCGCCGGCCAGATGTTCGAGATGGAGGAGCTCGACATCCGCGGTGTCCCCACCCGCACGTGGAAGCACGCGCCGACGTCCTTGCGCACCGTGCTCGATATGTCGCTCGGCCACGGCGACGCCACCTTCCTGGTCTACGAGGACGAGCGCACCAGCTTCGAGCAGCACTACCGCGCCGCCTGCACCTTGGCCCACCGCCTGCAGTCGGAGTTCGGCGTCGCCCAAGGCGACCGCGTCACCATCGCCATGCGCAACCTGCCCGAGTGGGTCATGGCGTTCTGGGCCATCACGCTGTGCGGCGCGGTCGTCGTCCCGCTGAACGCGTGGTGGAGCGGCGAGGAATTGCGCTACGGCCTGGAGGACTCCGGGTCGTTGCTGGCGTTCGTGGACCAGGAGCGCGCCGAGCGCATCCGGCCCTTCCTCGGCGGGCTGGAGGGCTTCCGCGCCCTCATCGTGGCCGACGAGCACCGGACCACCGGGGCAGCGGTGCCACCGGCTATCTACGAGCCGCCAGGGGGTGCGGCACCGGTGACCGAGTGGCCGTTCGCCGTGGCCCTCGGCGAGGTGGACGGGTCGGCCTCGCCTCCCGACATCACCCTGGATCCGGAGGACGATGCCACCATTTTCTACACCTCGGGCACCACCGGGCGGCCCAAGGGCGCGGTCGGGACCCACCGCAACATCTGCACCAACCTGATGAACCTCTTCTTCATCAACACGCGCGGGCAGATGCGCTTCGGCACCTCCCTGGCCGACACCGGGAGCAAGCGGCAGCCCGCCTACCTCCTGTCGGTCCCGCTCTTCCACGCCACGGGCTGCCATGCCGTCATGGTGGGCAACATCGCCGCCGGCGGGAAGATCGTGATGATGCACCACTTCGACCCCGAGCGCGCGCTGGAGCTGATCCAGCGCGAGGAGGTGACGACCTTCGGCGGAGTGCCGGCCATGGTCATGCAGGTGCTGGACTCGCCCAACTTCGCCAAGCACGACACCTCGTCGGTTCGCGGCGTCTCCTACGGCGGGGCGCCGGCCCCACCCGATCTGGTGCGCCGCATCCGCGCCGCCTGGCCGGTCGGCCAGCCTTCCAACGGCTACGGACTGACCGAGACCTCGTCCATCACCTCCATGAACTCGGGCGGCGACTACATCGCCAAGCCCGAGAGCGTCGGCCCGCCGATGCCGGTCACCGACGTGGCCATCGTGCCCGAGGATTTCGCCGGCGAGCAGCCCGACGACACGCTGCCCAAGGGCCCGGACGTCCGGGGCGAGCTCTGGGTCAAGGGCCCCCAGGTGGTGCAGGGCTACTGGCACCGGCCCGAGGAGACGGCGGCGGTCTTCACCAAGGGCTGGCTGCACACCGGCGACGTGGCGCGACTGGATGAGGAGAATTTCATCTACATCGTCGACCGGGCCAAGGACATGATCATCCGCGGTGGCGAGAACGTCTACTCGGTGCAGGTCGAGGCGGCGCTGTTCGAGCATCCGGCCGTGGCCGACTGCGCGGTGATCGGCATACCCGAGCCGGTGCTGGGCGAGGAGGTGGGAGCGGTCATCGTGCTGCGCCCCGGCTTCAAGGTGACGGCCGACGAGCTGTCCAAGCACGTGCGCGAGCGCCTGGCCGGGTTCATGGTGCCCACCCACATCTGGTTCCGGGAGCAGCCGCTGCCCCGCAACCCAGCCGGCAAAGTGCTCAAGCGCGCCCTGCGCGACGAGCTGCTGGAGTCGCCCCCGGCCTGATCACCGACAACTTCCCCCGGGCGGCCGAGACTCTGACGCGAACAGGCCTCCGGCCATAAGGCCAGGGAACCGTCAGCCTGAAAGGCCCTTTAGCTCAACCTGGTCATCCCCCGTCGGAGCCAAAGGCGCGCCAAGGCGCACTACCCTCGATACTCGCGCGTCGACCTGGACGGGCAGCCGGGAGTTCTCAGTTGGGATGAATTCGTGCACCCGAGCCCTTGGACTTGGCTGCTTGATGCTGGCACTGACTCTCGTCGGCTTGGCCACAAACGCAACCCTCCTCATAACGTCCGCCAGCGCCACCGCTCGCGGCTTCGCGCCGATGACCACCATCAACGGTGTGGCGTGTACTTCTGCCCACAAATGCATCGGCGTTGGAAACGTGGCGTCGCGTCTGAACTCGGGAGCGGCAGCGTCCCTAGATCCGGTGTCGGGTGGCCTGACGTCCGGGCAATCGCTCCAACTGATTGGATCGAGTGGGTTCCTCAACGCAGTGAGCTGCCCATCCCACTCGGTCTGTCTGGCCGTGGGGGAGAATCGGAAGGACACCAGGGGGATCGCGGTTCCGCTCAACCCGCAAACCGCCGCGGTACGCAGTGGTCAAGCACTCCACGCCATCTCGGGCATCTTCATTTCCGGCGTGGCCTGTGCGTCAAGAGAAGAGTGCCTGGCCGTGGGACACGACTCCGGCGGGTCGGGTGTCGTGGTGGCCCTCAGTCCGGCGACAGGAGCCATCTTGCGCGGTCAGAGGGTGCGGACCATTCCCGGGACGGGTGGCGTCGGTCTCGACGGGGTGGCCTGTCCCTTGGCGAACCTCTGCGTGGCCGTCGGGGAGAACGCTGATCGATCGGCTGGGGTCGCCGTACCGTTGAATCCGGCCACCGGCGCGATACACCGTGGGCAGAGCGTGCACAGCGTCACCCACAAAGGCATCCTGCTCGACCTGGCCTGTCCGTCGAGCACCGTGTGCCTGGCGGTGGGTTGGGGTGCCAGCCAACCGTCGGTGGCTGTCCCGATCGACCCGAGAACGGGCGCGCGGCGGAAGGGCCAGAGCGATCGATCCATATCGGCGCGGGCGGCGATGTTGACGGCGGTCAGTTGCCCGTCCATTGCCTTGTGCCTGGCCGTCGGCAACGACACCGGTGACCCCTCCGTTGGACAAGCGGTACCGATTGATCCGTCGACCGCCACGATTGTCGCCGGCCGAAGCATTCAGACCGTGGCCGGAACCGGTGCCCTCAACGCAGTGGTGTGCCACTCGACAACCAAATGTGTTGCCGCAGGATCGGGTTTTGCAACCGCCCGGGCGGCGACAGACATCCTTGACCCCGCCACCGGTCGGCGCCCATGATCGGCTCTCGCCGCCCCGGCGCCACGCCCCCGGCCTGACCTCAACCGGCGTAGGGGTCACGCCCGGTCAGTCCGAGCAGCCGGACCAGCAGTGGTGCCGTCCCGGGCACCGGCACGGCCGCCGGGTAGACGCCGAGGCCACGCCACTCCTCGGCGTGGGGGCTCACCTCGTCCCAGATGCCCTGCACCAGCTCGTCGGGCAGAGTGAGGTCGGCGCCGATGACCTGGGCCAGGTCGTGCGCCCGCAGGGCGCGGAACGAGTTGATCTGCCAGAAGTACTCGCGGATGGTGAAGTCGCCGAAGGAGAGACTTGCGGTGCCCTCGAGGTCTCGGACGCGGTCGGCCGCCGCGCAGGCCTTCCCGGCGATCTCGGTGAAGTTGGCCAGCGGGTCATCGCCCAGGAGGTCCCCGTCGAAGCGGTCGGCCCCGGCCTCGGCCATGGACAACCCAGCCAGCATGTCGGGCACCCAGGCGTCGTCGAAGGCGTGATAGTTGATGATGTCCCAGAGCGAAGGGATCTCGGTGCTCTGGCGCATGGCAAAGTTCGCCGGCATGGTCATCCCCCACTGGTCCTGGCTGACCTGGGCCACCACGGCGCACAGCGCCTGTTCGGCCAGGACGAATACCTCGGGCTCAGGTCTGCTCATGGGTCCCTCCTACCGGGAGTGTTCGGATCCGGATCCTGCCAGCAGGGTGTGACGCCGCCAAGACATCGCGACGATGCCGACCCGAGGGCCGGCATCGTCAAGGAGTCAGGGGGGTGGATCGCTCCACCCGATGGCTTTAGCGATTGGGCTGAGGGGTGACCCGCAGGTAGGGCTTGAGCGCCTTCCAACCCTTCGGGAAGCGATCCTTGGCCTCGTCGTCGCTCACGGCCGGGACGATGATGACGTCGCCGCCGTCGGTCCAGTTGACCGGGGTGGCCACCTTGTAGTCGGCGGTCAGCTGCAGCGAGTCGAGCACCCGGAGGATCTCCTCGATGTTGCGCCCGGTGGAGGCCGGGTAGGTCAGGGTGAGCTTGACCTTCTTGTCCGGCCCGATGATGAAGACCGAGCGGACCGTGAGGGTGTCGTTGGCGTTGGGGTGGATCATGTCGTAGAGATCCGCCACCTGGCGGTCCTCGTCGCCGATCAGCGGGAAGGCCAGCGCCGTGCCCTGGGTTTCCTCGATGTCGCCCGCCCAGCCCTTGTGGGACTCGACCGAGTCGACCGAGAGGCCGATCAGCTTGGTGTTGCGCTTGTCGAATTCCGGCTTGGCCGCCGAGAAGGCGCCCAGCTCGGTGGTGCAGACCGGGGTGTAGTCCTTGGGGTGGGAGAAGAGGATGCCCCAGCTGTCGCCCAGCCATTCGTGAAAGTTGATCTTGCCGTCGGTGGTGTCGGCCGTGAAGTCGGGAGCGGTGTCCCCGAGTCGGACTGCCATGAGTTCCTCCTGTTGGATGTGGCGCCGGATGAGGTAGCCACCCTACCGGGTGTCCCGGCAATTGTCGACACGATTGGTCACCTTTATGCGGACAGGCCCGGCGCCGGTGACCACGAGGGGGCGCGACGGTGACAGATGAGCCACTGACCAGGTAGGTCGTGGGAGAATGCCCCATGGCACCGAGCGGTTCGGTCGAGGTGACAGGGGCAACCGGCGCCGCGCTGGACGCCGGCACCGGGGCCTACACGCCCTACCGGAACGACACCCTCGCCGTCGAGCAGGACGGTCCGGTCACCATCGTGACCATCACCCGGCCCGAGCGACGCAACGCGGTGGACAGCCTGTGCGCCGACCACCTGGCCCAGGCCTTCCTCGCCTTCGACCAGGACGAGAGCCAGTCCGTGGCCATCCTGACCGGGTCGAACGGCACGTTCTGCGCCGGGGCCGACCTCAAGGCGGTGGCCGAGGGCGACCGGCGCCCGATCCCCGACCAGGGGACGGGTCCCATGGGACCCACCCGCCTCACCCTCTCCAAACCGGTCATCGCCGCCGTCGAGGGGTTCGCCGTGGCGGGCGGGATCGAGCTGGCCCTGTGGTGCGACCTGCGGGTGGCGGCCGAGGATGCCATCTTCGGCGTCTTCTGCCGGCGCTTCGGGGTCCCGCTCTGCGACCTCGGGACGGTTCGTCTCCCCCGCATACTCGGGCACGGACGGGCGATGGACCTGATCCTGACCGGGCGGGCCGTCGGGGCTCCCGAGGGCCTCGAGCTCGGGCTCGTGAACCGGGTCGTCGGATCGGGTGGGGCGCTGGACGCCTCGTTGGCCCTGGCCCACCAGCTCGCTGCGCTGCCTCAGGTCTGCCTCCGCTCGGACCGCATGTCGGCCCTCGAGCAGTGGGGCCTGACCGAGGAGGCGGCGGCGGTGAACGAGGCCCGACGAGGCCGGGCCGTGATCGAGAGCGGGGAGACGCTCGAGGGTGCCCTGCGCTTCGCCGCCGGCGCCGGGCGCGGCGGCACCGCCCTCAGCTGAGTCGACCGCCCGATGACCGAGTACGCCCCCGCGCCCCCGCCGCAGACCACCGCCAGCGCGGTGGCCGCCTTCGACTTCGACGGCACGCTCACCAACGGCGGCAGCGTGTTCGCCTTTCTCTCCGCCCTGCGCGGCAACGCGACCGTCCTGCGCGCCGTCTCCCTGCTCTCCCCGGCCCTCCTGAAGGCGGCGGTGGTCGGCGGGACGGCGGCCGACGACGCCAAGGAGGAACTCTTCACGCGGCTGCTGGGAGGGCTGCCGGTGGAGCAGGTCGACCAGCGGTCGGCGGAGTTCGCCCACGAGCACCTGGCCCGCCACCTCCGGGCCGACACGCGCCGGCGCATGCAGTGGCACCAGGACGAGGGCCACCATGTCGTCATCGTCTCGGCCTCGCCGGAGTGCTACGTGCGCCCGGCCGGCGCGGAGCTGGGGGCCGACGGTGTGGTGGCGACCCGGCTGGCCGTCGGCGGGGGCGGGCTCCTCACCGGGCGCTACGAGGGCAAGAACTGCCGGGGGGCGGAGAAGTACGCCCGCCTGGTCGGCCACCTGCGGGCGAACGGCCTCCTCTCCAACGGCGGCGACCAACCGGTCCTGTGGGCCTACGGCAACAGCCGGGGTGACCTGCGCCTGCTGGCCGCGGCCGACCACGGCATCGACGCCGGCCGGCTGGGGCCGCTCGGTCGGCTGCGACGGTTCCCCCGCCTGGCCGAGGTGAGCGGGGACGGCCACGCGTTCCGCCCCTCCATCACTCACTGAGCCCTCGGTGCCTTCGACCGCGCGTACTGGATCGCTGCGGCTGCTCCGTTCGCGGCCGCGGCCGCCATGGCGGCCGCCATCGACGGGCACGTCGTCAGACTTACCGGTACGGGACATCCAGATACCGGCGGCAGGGAACTCGACGGTGCAATGGTGCTTTGCAGGGACTCAACCCATGCTGTGGAGGTGGTGACGGCGAGGGATCTGCTCCCTCCACCATAGGTTCCGTTCGGAGAAGGACCATTGTTGTCGTTGTAACGCAGCTCGATGAAAGCGCCGCTGCTTGGGTTCACAATGATCGTGATCGGCTCGCCGGTTGTGTCGGGTGCTTCAAAGCCCAGGCCGGGCTGACCGGATTCCGAGGTGGTCGGCCCAAGGAGACTTACGCCCGGAAGCGTGGAGAGAACCTCGTAGAGGGCAGACGTGAACTCCGGAGTAGCACCAATGTCCGGACCAGCCAGGAGAAGGGCGACTCGCTCGAAGTCGGTGTTGGCCCCCGCTGAGACGGTATCGACACTGTGAATGCCAGTCGTACCGTCGTCGATTTGCTGTGACAGCGGCGTCTCTTGGGTTGGTAGCCCCGCCACATCGAGAAACCCCATCTCGTCCATCGAGGCAGGCCCGCTGAGCTGGCCAGGATAGAAGATGCCGACACCACCATTTAGGGGTCTGAGGTCGTAGGTCGCGCCGGGCATGGCGTTCCACGCTGCTTCTTCGGAGAGCGATGAGAACACAGGCTCCTGCCAACTCTGGGTCGTCTCACCCGACCCGTTGGGCGACACCCACGAATTCTCTGTGCCAACGAAAGTGGCCTCGGCCGTGCTGTCGTCGGCTGGATTGTGTGCGGTCTCGATGATCGAGACCTTCTCCTGGATGAAGTAGTACTGGCCAGGTCCAGGGGTCTGTGGGGGCTGTTGTGCCGCCGTCACGGCCACTTTGTCAAGAGCGGCCGCAGCACTTGAAGGCTTGCCGGGTGGAGGGAGCACGAGACCGACGGCGACGATCAACCCAGCCGCTACCGTCGCCGCGACGGCGAAGCGCCGGCGATGCCGAACTCCCGCACGGCGAACCGAATGGTTCTCTGGGGATGGCCTGACGATCTGAACCAAGTTGATTTCAGGTTTGGCCGACTCGTTTTCGATGGCGCGAAGCAGCTCCGCACGGGCACGCTGCATCACCGACGGATCAGGTTCGAAGGGGACGGGTCGAAATCGTCGGAGAGTCTCTATGGCATCAGTCACGACTCATTCCTCCGTTCGGGGGTTCGGAACGTTGATGTTGGATGGTCTGGGCCAGAATCTGGCGAGCTCGAGAAATCCGGGAGCCGACCGTGCCCGGAGCGATTCCAAGGGCAGCAGATATCTCGTCATAGCTGAGGTCGGCCCAGGCAAACAGCACGATGGTGTCCCTCAGCTCGTCGCTGAGATCGGCCAAGGCCAGGACGAGCTGCTGGTATTCAGACTCCGCCCCGGCCCGCTCAAACATTCGCTCAACGTCAACGTCCACCGCGCTCGCATCGATGGGGTGCTGGCGGGCCATGACCCGAAGGGCTCGCATCTCAGAGCGTCGGTGGTTGGCAACCAGATTGGTGGCAATGCCATAGAGCCAGGGAAGGACTCCCGACGGGTGGGGCTCGTAGCGCGAGCGGCGTTCGAAGGCAATGACGAAGGCCTGAGACGCGAGGTCCTCGGCCTCGGACACCCCGACCCGGCGAGCCAAATAGGTGAACACGGCCGCGAAGTGGCGCTCAAAGATAACTGTGAAGGCGGCGGCATCCGCTACTTGTGGCTCAATCGCCTGAGCATCGGTGCGCGGGTTTCGGATCGCTGGAGCCGCTTCCATCATCTATTTATGTCCGGACCCAGGTCGTTCTTCCATAATGACCGGATTCATTCGAAAAGGGCGGCGTGGTCTCCTGATTGCCTGGTTCGGAACACGAGGACGCTTCGAGGCTTTGCGGCCTAATTCAGATCAGGATGCTGGCGTGCACGAACTCCGACCAGACACCGACCCATTCCCTCCACACCGGCGGCGGATAGTCGTGGCCCATGCCCTCGATCTCGTGATATCTCGCCCCCGGGATGAGTTCGGCGGTCTGGCGGCCTCCGCTGGGGGCGATGAGGGTGTC